>JAEWNA010000074.1 GCA_023392975.1 Pseudomonadota bacterium
ACGTCGACTACTTCAAGATCGACGGCAGCTTCGTGCGCGGACTGGAGGATTCGGCGCTGTCGACCGCGATCGTGCGCTCGATCACCGACATCGCGCACGTGCTGAACAAGCGCACCATCGCCGAACACGTGGAGAGCGCCACCACCTGCGTGACCCTGCGCGCGCTGGGCGTGGACTTCGCGCAGGGCTTCGCCCTGCACCGCCCGGAACCGCTGGAAAGCTTCTTCGCGCCGGCGCGCTCGGTGGCCGGCGGGGGGGAATCCTATTCGATCTGAGGCGAACACCCGCGCACGATCGCCAGCGCATCGTCCAGCATCGCCGCGGCGGTGACGTCGGCCCCGGCGCCCGGGCCCTGGATCACCAGCGGCTGCGCGCGGTAGCGGTCGGACCAGATCGCGACGCGGTTGTCGGTGCCGGCGCCGCCGGCGAGCGGATGGTCCGCCGGCAGGGATTCGAGACCGACGCGGGCGCGGCCATCCTCGAGCCGCGCGATGAAACGCAGCTTCTCGCCGCGCTTGTACGCAGCGGCGTAACGCTCGCGCAGCGGCGCATCGAGCAGCGGCAGCGCCACGTCGACGTCATCCGTCGCAAGCGCCGCCAGCGTCGGCGGCACCAGCGAATCGACCGCGACATCACCCGCTTCCAGCGCGACGCCGGCCGCGCGGGCGAGGATCAGCAGCTTGCGGCGCACGTCTTCGCCGCTGAGGTCCTCGCGCGCATCGGGCTCGGTGTAGCCGGCCTCGCGCGCCTGGCGCACGAAACCCGAGAACGGACGCAGACCGTCGTAGTGATGGAACAGCCACGCCAGCGAGCCCGAGAGCACGCCGGCGACGGCGTGGATGCGATCGCCGCCGGCCTGCAGCGCGCGGAGCGCGTGCAGCACCGGCAGGCCGGCGCCGACCGTGGCGCTGTCGCCGTAGCGCGCCCCGCCGATGGCCTGTGCGTGGCGGATCGCACGCCAGCGCGCCAGCGACGTGCCCTGCCCCAGCTTGCAGGCGGTGACGATGTGCAGGCCGCGCGCCAGCCATTCGGCATGGCGGTCGGCGACGAGATCGCTGGCGGTGGCGTCGAGCACGATGCGGACACCGTCATCGCCGAGTTGCAACGGCAGGTCGTCGAGCGACGCCGACGGGCCGACCACCGCGCGTCGCGATGCGCGCACGCGGGCACTGGCGACGCTGTCGGGCCGGAACCACGTGCGCGAATTCGCCACGTGCACCAGCGACAGGGAAGCCGGCGGCGCGGCGTCGGGCGTCGCCTCCCAGCTCGCCAGCCGTTCCAGCACGGCGCGACCGACGGTACCGGTGCCGAGCAGCGCGATGCGCGCCGTCGCCGGCGCGGAGGCCGTCGCGACCGGCGGCGGCGCGGGCGCGACGGCGGCGTTCATCGCGTGCCCAGTTTGCGGAGGTCGGCGTCGGCGACGGCCGCGGCACGATCGAGCGCGGCGGCGAGGTCGGCGATGAGGTCGTCGGCGTGTTCGATGCCTACCGACAGCCGCACCAGGCCGTCGGAGATGCCGGCGGCGGCGCGCGCTTCGGCGGTCATCGCCGCGTGCGTCATCGTCGCCGGATGCGCGACCAGGCTTTCCACGCCGCCCAGCGACTCGGCCAGCGTGAACAGTTCTAGGCCATCGACGAAGGCGCGCACCGCGGCTTCGCCACCTTCGAGTTCGAGGCTGAGCATCGCGCCGAAACCGGTCTGCTGGCGCGCGGCGACCGCGTGGCCCGGATGCGAGGCCAGTCCCGGGTAGTGCAGCGCGCGCACCGCCGGATGGTCCTGCAGCAGCGCGACGATCGCGTGCGTGTTCTCCTGGTGCACCCGCAGGCGCGCATCCAGCGTGCGCAGGCCGCGCAGCGTGAGGAAGCTGTCGAACGGCGCGCCGGTCAGGCCCAATGCGTTCGCCCACCACGTCAGCTGCGTGCCGGCCTCGGCGTCCTTCGCGATCACCGCGCCGCCGACCACGTCGCTGTGGCCGTTGATGTACTTCGTCGTCGAGTGCAGCACGTAGTCGGCGCCGAACGCGATCGGCGTCTGCAGCGCCGGCGACAGGAAGGTGTTGTCGACCACCGCCAGCGCGCCGGCGGCGTGCGCGGCCTCGATCACGAAGCGCAGGTCGGTGATGCGCAACAGCGGATTGGACGGCGTTTCGATCCACACCGCCTTCGGCTGCTGCGCCAGCGCGTCGGCCAGCGCGCGCGGGTCAGTGAAATCGATGGTGATCAGCTCGAACGCGCCCTTCTTCGCCAGCGCGTTGAACAGGCGCCAGCTGCCGCCGTAGGCATCGTGCGGCACCACCAGGCGATCGCCCGGCGACAGCAGCGCGTGCAGCAGCAGGGTGATCGCGGACATGCCGGTGGAGGTGACCACCGCGGACGCGCCGCCTTCCAGCGACGCCAGCGCCTCGGCCAGCAGGTCGCGGGTGGGATTGCCGCTGCGCGTGTAGTCGTACTGCCGCTTCTCGCCGAAGCCGGCGAAGCTGAAGTTGGACGACAGCACCAGCGGCGGGGTGACCGCGCCGAACGCCGTGTCGCGGTCGATGCCGGCGCGCACGGCGCGCGTGGCGGCCTGCGGGCGGGCGGCGACGTCGCCGTCGAAGCGCGCGCTCATGCCGCACCTCCGCAGGTGTCGAACGCCGCGGTGTCGAGGGTCTCGCGCACGAGTCCGGCGATCGCCGCGGTCTCGACCAGGAAGGCGTCATGGCCGACCTTCGAGCGCAGCACGCGCAGCGTGCCCTGCGGGAGCGCCACGGCCAGCGCGGCGAGGTCTTCCTGCGGCACAAGGCGGTCTTCCTCGATCGCGACGACCGTGGTCGGCACCGCGACCGTCTGCGGATCGATGCGATGCAGGTCGATGGACTCGGAGAGGCGCAGGAAAGCGGTCGGCGACGTGCGCGCGACCCACGCCGCGGCGCAGTGTTCGAGATAGTCCTCGGCGGCGACGCGGACGCGGCCGTGGGCGACGGCCGGCGCGTCGTCGAAGCGCTCGGCGAACTCTTCCGGCGTGCGGTAGCTCAGCATCGCCAGCTGCCGCGCCAGCGCCAGGCCCTGCGCTTCGTCGCACTGCAGCTGGCCCAGCGCCACCGCCTGGCGCTGCAGCGCGCGCCACGCGCTGGCGAAGGGATGCGCGCGGTGCGCGCCGCTGATCGCCAGCAGCCGGCCAACGCGGCGCGGATAGCGCGCGGCGAACTGCAGGCCGACCATCGCGCCGTAGGAACTGCCGAGGAACGCCGCCACCCGCGCGATGCCGAGCGCGTCGAGCACCGCGGCGAGCGCATCGGCCTGGTCGGCGCTGTCGATCACCACATCCAGCGCGCCATCGGCGCCCAGCCAGTCGATCGCGAGCACGCGCACGCGGCGCAGGTCGATCCCGGCGCCGTTCTGGCCTTCCCACCAGCCCGCTTCCGGGAAGGCGGCGCTGGAAACGACGTGGCGATGCGCGGAGATGCCGCCGGCGGCGATCACCACCGGCGCGTCGGCCGGGCCGGCCAGTTCCCAGGCGATGCGCAGGTCGCGCTCGCCGGCATGGCGCAGGCGCAGGCGTGCGGGCAGCCGGCCGCGCTGGGCGTCGGCGGCGGTGTCGTCGGGAACGAAGGGCGCGTGCGGCGTGCGACAGGCATCGGACGCATCGGCGAAGGCGTGGACGAAGGACATGGCGGCGGTCTCCGGGGATGGGGCCCATCGAGCCCGCGGGGAGACCGAAAACCGCTGAGCGCGCGGCATGACGCAGCCGCGGCGCGCAACCATCTTCCGGTGGACCGACAGGTCCCCGCAGGAGTTGGCACCTTCACGGCCGCACGCGGATCGCGCACTGCCATCAGGTTGCCCCGGCGTCCTCGGGCCTGTCCCTCAGCCGGTCTTGATGGATGGCCGCAGCTTGCCCGAGGTTTTTGGGGATGTCAATCGCTTCATGCGAATGAAGCGATACGACGTTCGGCGACTGTGCCGCCGCGGCGCCATCGGCGATACTCCGGACGATGCGCACTCCGACCCCCGCGCCGCTCGGCGCCCTGCTTTCGATCGCCCTCCTGCCCCTGCTGGCCGCCTGCGCCTCGACCCGGACCGTGACCGCCGCGCCTGCCCCGACGGCGGTCGTGACGCTCCACGAGACCTACGTCTCCCCGCCCAACCCCGGCGAGGAGCTCGACTCGCTGGCCACCTGGCGCGGCGCCGACGGCCGCCCGTGGGTCATCACGACCGCCAAATCCACGCATCGGCTGGTGGTGTTCGATGCCGATACCGGCGAACGCCTGCGCGAATTCGGCGGCAAGGGCCCGGCGCCCGGGCAGTTCAAGCGCCCCAACGGGATCGCGGTCGCCGGCGACCGGCTCTTCGTGGTCGAGCGCGACAACCACCGCGTGCAGGTGTTGTCGCTGCCGGAGTTCCGGCCGCTCGGCACCTTCGGCGAGGGCGAGCTGCGCTCGCCCTACGGCCTGTGGCTGGACGCGTCGGCCGACGGTTCGGTCGACCTCTACGTCACCGACAACTACATGCTGGGCGAGCGCTTCGACATCGTGCCGCCGCTGGACACGCTGGACCGCCGGGTGCAGCGCTACCGGGTATGCTTCGACGCCGACGGCCGGGCGACGGCGACCGCGGAGGGGCATTTCGGCGCGACCACGGACGCCGATGCCCTGCGCATGGTCGAGTCCATCGCCGGCGACGCGGCGCACGACCGGCTGCTGATCGCCGACGAGTCCATGCCGCATTCGACCCTGCGCGAATACACCCTTGCCGGTCGCGCCACCGGGCGGCACCTCCCGGGCGACACCTTCACCTTCGAGGCCGAAGGCGTGGCGCTGTGGTCCTGCGGCAAGGATCGCGGCTACTGGGTCGCGGTGGACCAGTTGTCCGACCGCACGGTGTTCCACCTGTTCGACCGACGCAGCCTGGCGCTGGTCGCGAACTTCAAGGGCGACACGACGGCGGCGACCGACGGCATCGCCCTGCGCACGACGCCGAGCGAACGCTTCCCGCACGGCGCGCTGTTCGCGATGCACGCCGACACGTCGGTGGCGGCCTTCGACCTGGGCGACCTCGTCGATGCGCTGAAACTCGACGCGGCCTGCCGCTGACCGCCGTGCGCGCAGGGACGATCGCGCTGGCGCTGCTGCTGGGCGTCGGCGCGACCCGGGCCGACGACTTCTACCGCTGGCACGACGGCGGGCTGCACCGGGACCCGCCGGCGCGCACCGAACCCGCGGCCACGGCGCGGGAGCCCGGTGCGCCCCCGGTGCGCCTGCGCTTCGAACCGCACGCCGACGCGATCGAGGCCTGGGCCGACAACGCGCTGGCCGGACCGGTCGAGGTCGAACTGCGCGCCGAACGGGGCCCGGTTCCCGGCATCGAACCCGCATTGCCGCTGCGCACGGTGCTGCGATCCGGCGAGCGCCGCCGGATCGCACGCGTGCCGAACGACGCCGACGCCCGCGTCGTGCTGGTCTCGGTGCGCGGCGCGCCCGGCACCCGCGTGGACGACGCGGTCTACGGCTTTCCCCTCGCCGGCACGACGCTGCGGATCGAGCAGGGCTGGGGCGGCGGCTGGAGCCATCGCGACGAACAGAATCGTTACGCCGTCGATTTCGGCGCCGATGCCGGCACGCCCGTGCGCGCCGCGCGCGACGGCATCGTGATGGAGGTGGAAGCCGACCACGACGGTACCGGCCTGGACCGCACGACCGACCTCGGCCGGGCCAACTTCGTGCGCATCGTCCACGCCGACGGCAGCATGGCGCTCTACGCGCACCTGCAGCACGGCGGCGTCCGCGTGCGTCCCGGCCAGCAGGTCGCGGCCGGCCAGATCATCGGCCTGGTCGGCGCCACCGGCTTCGCCACCGGCCCGCACCTGCACTTCGTGGTGCAGGCCAACCGGGGCATGCGCCTGGCCTCGATCCGGTTCCGCATGATCGGTCCGCAGGGCGCGCTGCGGTTCACCGAGGCGCCCTGACGTTCGCCACCTCCCGCACCACGGCCGACGTGCCATGGTGCGCCCCTTCCCGGACAGGAGTCGCCCGTGGCCCGTCTCGAAGACCGCAAACTCCCGGTGCGCGCAGTGCTCGCCGCGCTGTGGGCCTCCACGATGTTCTGCTACCTCTACTGCGACTACTTCGAGCTGTACACACCCGGCAAGCTTCAGGGCATGCTCGAAGGCCGGATGGGCTCGGGACCGGCGACCCAGGGCGTGCTGGCGGGCGTGTCGCTGATGATGGCGATCCCCAGCCTGATGGTCGCGCTGTCGCTGCTGCTGCCGGCCGGACTCTGCCGCTGGGCGAACCTTCTCTTCGGCGCCGCGTTCACCGCCCTGATGGCGATGCTGGCGCTGCAGACCCCGTGGCTCTTCTACCGGGGATTCGCCGTGCTGGAGGCGGCCCTCACCGCGACGATCGTGGTGCAGGCCTGGCGCTGGCCCCGTCGCGTCGACGCAGGCGTCCCGGGCATGCCCGACGGCTGAACGCCGTCATCCGCGCACTGCGGCGATGCGTCGCATCACCGGGCAGTCGTCGCGATGCGCGCCCGGCAGGTAGCCCAGGCTCATCAGGAATTCGCCGACGATCTCACCGCCGGTGAACTTGAACGTCCTGCCGAAAAGCTTTACCCACGCGGCCTTGTCGCGCGGCCGGCCGTCGAGTACGACGTGCGCGTCCAGCCAATCGGCGAAGCCGCCGTGGCTGTCGCGGAAGCCGCGGATCGCCTGCGCGTTGTGGATCGCGGCATTCACCTTCAGCCGGTTGCGGATGATGCCGGCGTCGGCCAGCAGCCGGGCGCGGTCGGCGTCGCCGTAGGCGGCCACGGTGTCGACATCGAAGCCGTCGTAGGCGCGGCGGAAGCCGTCGCGCTTCTTCAGGATGGTCTCCCAGCTCAGCCCGGCCTGGTTGATCTCGAGGATCAGCCGCTCGAACAGCGCCGCCTCGTCGCGGGTCGGAAAGCCGTATTCGTGGTCGTGGTAGGGCCCGTGGACGGGATGGCCGGGGGCGATGTCGCAGTAGGCGCTCATGCCGCGCAGGATACCGCCCCCTGCTGACACGGGATGTCCGTAGGGCGGGGTTGGACCCCAACCGCTATAATCCCGCCTTTCCCTTCGCTCCCCGGGCGCCGCGCGGCGCCGTCGCCGCATGTCCGAAGTCCTGACCGAAGTCGCCCGCGAGGCCGCCCGCCGCCGTACGTTCGCGATCATCTCCCACCCCGACGCCGGCAAGACCACGCTGACCGAGAAGCTGCTGTTGTTCGGCGGCGCGATCCAGATGGCCGGCTCGGTGAAGGGCCGCAAGGCCGCGCGCCACGCGACCTCCGACTGGATGGCGCTGGAAAAGGAGCGCGGCATCTCGGTGACGTCGTCGGTGATGCAGTTCCCGTACGAGGACCGCATCGTCAACCTGCTCGACACCCCCGGCCACGCCGACTTCGGCGAGGACACCTACCGCGTGCTGACCGCCGTCGACTCGGCGCTGATGGTCATCGACGTCGCGAAGGGCGTCGAGGAACGCACGATCAAGCTGATGGAAGTCTGCCGTCTGCGCGACACGCCGATCATGAGCTTCATCAACAAGCTCGACCGCGAAGGCAAGCCGCCGATCGACCTGCTGGACGAAGTGGAATCGGTGCTGGGCATCCAGTGCGCGCCGATCACCTGGCCGATCGGCATGGGCCAGCGTCTGAAGGGCGTGGTGCACCTGCTCACCGGCGAGGTGCATCTGTACGAGGCCGGCCGCAACTTCACGCGGCAGGATTCGACCATCTTCGCGTCGATCGACGATCCCGCGCTGGAAGCGAGGATCGGCGCGCAGATGCTGGCCGAACTGCGCGAGGAACTGGAACTGGTCGAAGGCGCCTCGCATCCGTTCGATCTCGACGCCTATCTCTCGGGCAAGCAGACGCCGGTGTTCTTCGGCTCGGCCGTGAACAACTTCGGGGTGCAGCTGCTGCTGGACTTCTTCGTCGAGCACGCGCCCGCGCCGCGCTCGCGCGCGACCACCACGCGCGAGGTCGCGCCGGCCGAGGAAAAGCTGACCGGCTTCGTGTTCAAGATCCAGGCCAACATGGACCCGCAGCACCGCGACCGCGTCGCGTTCATGCGCATCTGCTCCGGCCGGTTCAGCGCGGGCATGAAGACCTTCCATCCACGCACCGGCAAGGAGGTCAAGCTCGCCAATGCGCTGACCTTCATGGCCAGCGACCGCGAGATCGCCGAGAGCGCGTATCCGGGCGACGTGATCGGCATCCACAACCACGGCACGATCTCGATCGGCGACAGCTTCACCGAAGGCGAGAACCTGTCGTTCACCGGCATCCCGAACTTCGCCCCGGAACTGTTCCGCCGCGCGCGCCTGCGGGATCCGCTCAAGCTCAAGCAGCTGCAGAAGGGCCTGGCGCAGCTGTCCGAGGAAGGCGCGACCCAGTTCTTCCGTCCGCTGATGAGCAACGACCTGATCCTGGGCGCGGTCGGCGTGCTGCAGTTCGACGTGGTCGCCTACCGGCTGAAGGACGAATATGGCGTCGACGCCTCGTTCGAGCAGGTGCAGGTCGCCACCGCGCGCTGGATCCGCTGCGACGACGCGAAGAAGCTGGAGGAGTTCCGCGACAAGCACGCGATGAACCTCGCGCTCGACGCTGCCGGCCAGTTGGTCTACCTCGCGCCGACCCGGGTGAACCTGCAGCTCGCGCAGGAGCGCGCACCCGCGGTGACCTTCCTCGCCACGCGCGAGCACGCGCAGGCCGTCGGCATCGACTGACGCCATGCTCGCGTCGCTTCGCACATGGCTGCGCTACCTCCTCGGCAAACGCAGCGAGGTGGCGCAGTTGGACTACAAGGACGCCTACATGGGCAAGGTCGTCCTCGACATCCATCGCAAGCGCCGCGACAAGCGCATCGCCCTCGTGCCGCTGGCGAAGCTGGCGCCGATCCACCGCATCGACCGCGAAAACGCGCTCGCCGCCACCCGCGCCCGCGCCGAGGCGCTGCGCGCGCACCGCGACGCGCTGCTGGCCACGCGCACGCTCGATGGCGCGGCGCTGCAGGCGATCATCCCGTCGGTGTCGGCGATCAAGGTCGTCGCCGACGGCGACCGCTGGCTCGCATTCGAGGGCAACGGCCGGCTCTACGCCATGCGCGAGGTCTTCGCCGACGAGGACGACATGCGGGTGGAAGTCGAGGAATACCTGTTCGACGACGACCGCAGCCTCCGCCGGCGGTTGAACCGGGTGCGGCGGCTGAACCGGCTCTGACCCTTCCCGGCCGGCCATCCAATCAGCTACGCTTGCCGGGCCCCGCAACGGGGTCGACACCGGGGAGAGTGTCCATGTATTACATCGGTTCCTTGCTGATCCTGGTCGGCGCGATCTGGATGACCATCAACGCCGCGAAGAAGGACGGCGCCCTCGCGGCGATCCTGACCTTCATCTGCGGGTTCTACACGATCTACTACGGCATCAAGAACTTCGCCGAGAACAAGATCCCGTTCATCCTGTTCCTCGCCGGCATCGCGATGGCGATCGCCTTCCGCCCCGATCTCGCGGCGATGACGGCGATGCCCGCCGCGTCCTGATCGACGCGCCGCGGTTCGCAACCCGACATCCGGCTCCGGCCGGATGTTTTTTTGCCGTCCCCTTCCGGATGGCGCCCGCCGCACGACGCCCGCCGCACGCCGCGGCCGCCTTTGCGCGTCGACGCCGTCGACGCAGGCCGTGCGGGCGGACTCAGAAGGTGTAGCCGAACCGCTCGAGATCGCCGCGGTACAGCTCGGCGACGCCGTCCATCAGGGCCCGGTCGTAGTACTGGCGATAATCGCCGCGGCGCGAACCGTTGACCTTGTCCAGCGGGCGCGACGGGATGCCGATGCGCGCGCAGATCGCGTCGTAGTCGTCCTGCATGCGCTCGACCCGGCCGATGAAGTCCATCTCCAGTTCGCCCGCATCGTTCGTCAGCAGGGTGTACTGCGGCTGGAAGTGGACGTGGTCCATCGGCCGCAGCTCGAACAGGATGTGGCGCATCGTGCCCTGCGGGTCCCGGTCGAAGGCGCCCTGCTGGCGGGTCATGAAGGCGCAGTAGGACACGAACCGGTCGAACGGGTTGCGCACGAAGGTGAACTTGAAATAGTCGTCGCAGACCGCGTCGCCGAGGAACGGCCGCACCTGGCGCACGCTGAGGTGGCCGTGGCCGATCCGCGCGATCTCGTCGAACGGGAAACGCTTGTTGACGAACAGCCCGACCTGCTCGATGTCCGCCGGCCCGAGATGCTCGCGCAGCGCCTGCCGGACCGAATGGGTACCGGTCTTGGGCATGGCGACGAAGAGATAGCGGTGCAGGTGCGAGACGATCATGGGCGGCGCGGGGCGGTCCGGCGCCCATGATCGCACAGCCGGCCATGGCGGCCGGCGGGTTTGGACTGTTTGCACTAACCGGGACCGGCTATCGTCCCGGGATGACCGATCGCATCGAAACCCTCCGCGAGGAGATCGCCAGCGCGCTGACCCACGGGCTCGGCGCCGCCGCGGCGCTGGCCGGGGGCGCGGTCCTCATCACCCTCGCGGCCCTGTACGGCGACGGCTGGCAGCTGAGCGCCTCGATCGTCTTCGGCATCACCCTGCTGCTGCTGTACACCGCCTCGACCCTGTACCACGCCATCCAGCACCCGGTCGCCAAGGGCCGGCTGCAGATCTTCGACCACTGCGCGATCTACCTGCTGATCGCGGGCACCTACACCCCGTTCACCCTGATCGGCCTGCGCGGGCCGGTGGGCTGGTGGCTGTTCGGCACGATCTGGGCGATCGCCGTGTTCGGCGTGATCTTCAAGCTGATGTACACCGGCCGCTTCCACCGCATCTCGACCCTGGTCTACATCGCGATGGGCTGGCTGATCGTGTTCGCGGCCAAGCCGGCGATGCAGGCGCTCGATGCCTGGACCTTCGGCTGGCTGCTGGGCGGCGGCGTGGCCTACACGCTGGGCACCTACTTCTACCACCACCCGCGGCTGCCCTACGCCCACGCGATCTGGCACCTGTTCGTGATCGCGGGCAGCGTCTGCCACTACATCGCGGTGATGGCGCAGGTGCTCTCCGGGCGGTGACGGGCCTGCCGGACGGATCGGCGGCCGCGCCACCGACCTCCCGCATCCCGCCGGCGACCGCCTCGCGCTGCCCCGTCGCCCGGCAGGCACGCGCGGCAGGCCCCGCTTCGCCATCGTGGTGCGGCTGCCATACAAGTCACCTATGATGGGCGTCGATCGCCCGGGCGGGCATCGCCGGACGAGCACCCTCGATCCGGACACCTCCGACATGGAGCTGGGACGCGCGTCATGAAGATCCTGTTCTTGAACATCTGGGCCGATCTCCCGTTCGGCACCCGCCACCTGAATCACCGTGAGCACGAGATCTGGCACGTCTGCGACCCGAAGAACGGGCTGCGCTACGTCCGGATGTGCCTGGCCGACGACGAAGTCAGCGGCATCACCGTGCCCAGCAGCGAGGACCCGCGCGAACTGCTGATGCTGCTGCAGTCCGTCTACGCCCAGTTCCCGTTCGAACGCGTGGTCGCGCTCGACGAGCACACGGTCCTGCCGGCCGCGTACATCCGCGAGGCCTTCAACATCCCGGGCCCGCGTCCGGCCGAGGTCGAGGCGTTCCGCGACAAGCGCAGGATGAAGCAGATCCTCGGCCCGAAGGGCGTGCGCGTCATCCGCGACATCGAGCCCGGCACCATCACCCCCGAGAACTTCCGCTCCTGCGTGATCAAGAAGGTGGACGGTACTGCCTCGGGCGGGGTCTACCTGTGCCACAGCTACGAAGAGTACGCCGCGCACGTGGACGACGTCGCCGAGGACGCGCTGCTGGAGGAGTTCGTGGAAGGCGAGGTCTACCACGTCGACGGCGCCTACGGCCCCAACGGCTTCGTCGCCGTCCCGCACCTGTACATCAACAATTGCCACATGCTCTACATCGACCGCAAGCCGGTCGGGTCGGTGGGCGTGGACGACCCGGTGCTGCGCCAGCGGATGATCGACTTCACCCACGACGTCATCCGCGGCCTGCCGTCGGAAGAAGGCGTGTTCCACATGGAGCTCATCCGCACGCCGGACGACGAGCTGGTGTTCCTGGAGATCGCGGGCCGCGTCGGCGGCGGCGAGGTCCAGCACAATTTCGGCGATGCCTACGGCTTCGACCTGGTCGACTTCCACGTCGCCTCGCAGCTCGGGCTGTCGCCCGAGGTCGGCAAGGTGCGCGAAGGCGTGATCGCGGGCTGGATCATGATGAACCACTGGGAGCACCAGGACGGCATCTACACGGGCCTGCGCCTGGACCCGCTGTCCGAGGACAACTGCCTGCACGGCATCTGGCAGCCGCGGCTGGGCCGGCCGCTCATCCCGGGCTCGACCCAGGTCGTGAAGTTCTGGCTGCGCGGCGAAAGCACCGAAGCCGTGAGCCGGAGCATCCTCGAACTGTTCGAAAAGGCCCACCCGGGCTCCGTGCCGCGACCGCAGTAGGTGGGCCGAACGGGCCGCGGCGCTCCTCAGGCCGCCGGTTCGGCGTCGCGCGGCGCCCGCTCCGGCCGTTCGGCCACCCAGCGGCTCCAGTGCGACAGCACCAGCGACAGGGCTTCGGAACGGCGCATCACGCTGCGGGTCATCGGCATGGCGTGCGCCCACTCGGCGTTGGCGATCGCCTGGAACGCGTTCTCCGGCGCCTCGCAGAAGCCCATGTACCAGCCGGCGAACAGCCGCTCGGGCTGCGGCGCGTCGAGCAGCACCTGCAGCGAATGATGCTTCGGCGAAGCCAGGATGCGGGCGTGCACCTCGCGCACCGCGTCCTGCTCGCCCTCGAAATACTGGAAGAACCGGCCGGCATGGTGGAACAGCACGCCGGTCACGCCGATGTGCGCGTTGAAGCGCCGTGCCTGCTCGAGCAGCGCGGTCAGCTCCGCACCCGCCATCGGAACCGCGACGCTGGTGTAGGCGATGCCATGCAGGCCGCTCATCCGCGCGCACTCCACCGGCGCGACGCACGCGTCGGGGAAGCGGCGGATCGCAGGGCGGACGGAAGCGGATCGGTCATCGTGGGTCCCGGGGTTCGGCGAATGGATAGCCCAACGGTAGTGGCCGGTCAACCGGCACGCATTAATCCTGATTAATGCGTGCCGATCAATGCAGGCTGGTCAATGCGGGAGGCGACGACGCACTGGCGGCGAATGCCCGCAGGTCATGCGCGGGGAAACCACGAGGTGTCGATCCGGAAGTGCCGATCCTCGAAGTCGACCATGCGCTTGAGCCCGGCCTCGTCCAGCAGATCGATGCGATGACCGTGCCGGGCGATCGTGCCCGCCGCTTCCAGACGCTTCAGCGCTCGGCTGACGTGGACATTGGTCAGCCCGATCGCGTCGCCGATCATGCCCTGGCTCAGCGGCAGGTCGTAGGCCGTGCCCAGGTCGCGCCGGGTCACCCGCAGCCGCGACACCACTTCCAGCAGGAAGTGCCCGACCCGGGCGGTCGCGCCCTGGCGGCCGACGATGCGCAGGCGGTCGGCGAGGACCGCGTGCTCGACCATGCCGATGCTGAACAGCAGCGCCGACAGCCGCGGCGAACGCAGGAAGATCTCGTCCAGCGAAGACTTCGGGAACGGACACAGCTCGCCTTCGGTCGCGGCCGCGAGCGCGGCGCTCGTCCGCGCGAACGCGATGTCCGGGATGCCGACGATGTCGCCCGGATAGTGGATGTGCAGGATCTGGCGACCACCGTCGGGCAGCATCGTGTAGGAAAAGAACCAGCCGCCGCGCACGACGTAGAGACGCTCGGCCTGCGCGCCGATGTCGCGCACGATCGCATGCGCGCGCCAGGTTTCTCGGGCTTCCTCCAGCCGCGCCAGCAGCGCCTCGTCGCCGGCCGACAGCGGAATGTGATAGCCGATCTTCTCGACCAGGCAGCTCCCCGGCATGCGTTCCCCGTCTCGCGGTTTGGTGGCGCCCGCCGGTCAGCTGGCGATGTAGCGCTGCAGGTGGTCCAGCTCGGCCTGCTGGTCCTCGATCACCGCCTTGACCAGGTCGCCGATCGAGATCACCCCGACCACGTCGCCGCCCTCGACCACTGGCAGGTGGCGGATGCGGCGCTCGGTCATCACCTGCATGCAGTGGTCGGCGGTGTCGTCAGGCGCGGTGGTCACGACCTGCGCGGTCATGATGTCGGCGACCGGCGTGTTCGACGAGGACCGGCCCTGCAGCACGACCTTCCGGGCGTAGTCCCGCTCGGACAGGATGCCGGCCAGCCGTGGCCCCTCCATCACCAGCACGGCGCCGATGTGCCGCTCGGCCATCAGGCGGATGGCGTCGAGCACCGGGGCTTCGGGACGAATGGCGTGGACCGCGGGGCCGCGATCAGCCGACTTCGCTTCCAGCAACTGACGGACGGTACGCATCGGGGCGTTCTCCTTCAGGGGCGAGGTCGCCCAAGGATACGCCGCTCGCCGGGCGCCAGCGATCCACCAGGTACAGCGGCCGCTGCTTCGATTCCTCGTACAGCCGGCCGAGGTACTCGCCGATCGTCCCCAGCGCCATCAGCTGCACGCCGCCGAGCAGCAGGATCACGGTCATCATGGTCGGCCAGCCCGCGACGGGGTCGCCCCAGAGCACGGCCTTGAGCACGATCCAGGCCGCGTAGAGGAAGGCCAGCGCCGCGGTCAGCAGGCCGAGGTAGGTCGCCACCCGCAGCGGCGCGGTGGAGAAGCTGGTCACCCCCTCCAGCGCGAAGTTCCACAGCTTCCAGGCATTGAACTTGGTGCGGCCGGCGACCCGGGCCTCGCGACGGTACGGAATCGACACCTGGCGGAACCCGACCCAACCGAACAGCCCCTTCATGAACCGGTGCCGCTCGCGCAACTGCCGCAGCGCGGCCAGCGCACGCGGCGAGAGCAGGCGGAAATCGCCGGTGTCGGTGGGGATGGGCGTCTTCGACAGCCGCTGCATCACCCGGTAGAAGGCATGCGCGGTGACGCGCTTGAACCAGCCCTCGCCGTCGCGGGCGATGCGGGTGCCGTGGATGTCGTCGTAGCCCTCCCGCCACTTCGCCACGAACTGCGGGATCAGCTCCGGCGGGTCCTGGCCGTCGGCGTCGAGGATCAGCGCCGCACCCTCGCGCACGAGGTCGAGCCCGGCGGTCAGCGCGGCCTCCTTGCCGAAGTTGCGGCTCAGCCGCAGCGCGGACACCCGCGGGTCGGTCGCCGCGAGCGCCTCCAGCGCCGGCCAGGTGCCGTCGCGGCTGCCATCGTCGACATACAGAATGTGTCCTTCGACGCCCTCGCCGGCCAGCGAGTCGAGCACCGCGGCCAGCCGCGGATGCAGCGCCGGCAGGGCTTCGGCCTCGTTGTAGGCGGCGATGACGACAGTCAGGCGTTCGGCGGGCATGGCGCGAGTGTACGGCGGTCGACGCTCAATCGAACGACAGGTACCCCGGGCCGCCCAGCGCACGCATCTGGCGCTGGATCGCCGCGCTGCGCCGCTGCACGTACGGGCCGGGCTTCGCGACGCTGTACTTGCGCGGATTCGGCAGCACCGCCGCCAGCCGCGCGGCCTCGGCGGCGGTCAGTGCCGACGCGTCCTTGCCGAAGAAGCGGCGGGCGGCGGCCTGCGCGCCGTAGACGCCGTCACCGTACTCCACCACGTTCGCGTACATCTCCAGAATGCGCGACTTCGGCCAGAGCGTCTCGATCAGCACCGTGTACCAGACTTCCAGACCCTTGCGCGCCCAGCGGGTCCAGCCGCTGCCGCGCCAGAGGAACAGGTTCTTCGCCAGTTGCTGGCTGATGGTACTGGCGCCGCGGACCTTGCGGCCCTTGGCGTTGTGGGCGCGGGCCTTCTCGATCGCCTCGAAGTCGAAGCCGTCGTGGACGGGAAAGCGCTGGTCCTCCGCGGCCACCAGCGCCAGCGGCAGCTGCGGCGAGATCCGGTCCGCGTCGCGCCAGTCGTAGGCCAGGGCGAAGCCGCGATCCCCGTCGCCCCAGGCTTCCATGTAGCGCCCGATCATGAAGGCGGTGACCGGCGGGTCGACGAAGCGCAGCACCGCCACCTGCAGCACCGTCACGAGCACGAACAGCAGCGGCAGCCACAGCAGCAGCCAGCGCCACCAGCGCACCCGGCCGAGCTTGCCGCGCGCGCGCGGCGCGGATTCCCCGCCGGGGTTTGAAACCGCCTCCGCCTGCCCCATCTTGTGCGTCGCTCCCGAATTCGCCGCCCCGGCGCCCATGCGCCGCCCCGGGGCATTATCGACCATCCGCGCCGCCCCGACCGCAGCGCCCGCCCGCAGACCCCCGCCCGCATGTCCCAGACCGCCCACCACGACCGGCTCGTCCGTTTCCTGCTCGAACATGCCGGCGTGCGCGGCGTGCATGTCCGCCTCGACGACACCTGGACCGAGATCGGCGAACGCGCGGCGCCTGCCCCGGCGATCGCCGGCCTGCTCGGCGAAGCCGTCGCCGCCGCCGCGCTGTTCACCGGCCACATCAAGGTGGACGGCCGCCTCTCCGTGCAACTGCGCGGCCAGGGCGCCCTGCGCACGCTGTTCGCCGAATGCACCGCCGCCGGCACGCTGCGCGGCATCGCCACGCTGGCCGAGGGCGTCGCCGACGACGACCCCGCCCTCTCCGCCGACCTCGGCACGTTCGGCGACGGCGCGCTGCTGGCGATCACCGTCGAGAACCCCGGCGCCCGCGGCCAGGAGCCGCATCGCTACCAGGGCCTGGTCGGGCTGGACGCGCCGCGCCTGTCGCAGGCGTTCGAGGCGTATTTCGACCGGTCCGAGCAGCTCCCCACCCGCCTGCTGCTGGCCGCGGACGGCCCCCGCGCCGCCGGGCTCATGCTGCAGAAACTGCCCGGCGACGCCGGCGACCTCGACGGCTGGGAGCGGGCCAGCGCCCTGTTCGACACGCTCGGCACCGCGGAGCTGCTGGACACACCGGTCGACCTGCTGCTGCACCGGCTGTTCCACGAGGAAGGCGTGCAGGCGCTGGGCGAACGCCCGCTGCGGTTCGCCTGCTCCTGCTCCCGGGACCGGGTGTCGGCGATGCTCGAATCGCTGGGCGAGGCCGAGTCCCGCGAGGCCGCGGCCGGCCACGGCGGCCTGGTCGAGGTGCGCTGCGAGTTCTGCGGCGAGACCTATCGTTTCACCGGCGACGACCTCGATGCCCTGTTCGCCCCCCGGCCCGCGGCCTCGGCCGCCCCGGAGCGACTGCAGTGACGGTCGTGGCGGGTCCGTCACAGTTCCGGGCCACGTTCACGATTGTTAAAGAACCATAAATCTGCTAGCCTGACCTCCGATGGACCCGTAACAGGAACTTGACCGCCCGAAGGCGGTCCGACCAAGACCATGCTCCGCCGCACCCTCCCCCTGCTGATGCTGCTCGCCGCCGCCCTGGCGACGTCGGCGCATGCGCAGTCGCGGCCCGCCGGCGACCGCGTCGAACTGCCGATCTGGAACAAGGCCAGCGGCGAAATCGAAGGCATCGTGGTCCTGGAACCCACCGACGTGGCCAAGAGCCGCTCGCTGGCGCGCTTCGGCGTCCGCCATCTCGACACCACCCTCGGCCTGAGCGAAGGCGATTCGCTCGGCCTGCTGTGCGACCACAAGCCCGGCCTCAGCAGCGCCCTGAGCAGCCTGGCCGCGAACTGCGTGCTCGCTTCGGTGCCCGCGGCCCGCCGCACCGGCGCCGCCGCGATCTTCCAGCGCGGCGGCACCCAGCTCGGCGTCAGCGCCGGCAGCACCCGCGGTGCGATCCCGGCGTGGATGAGCCCCGGCAACGGCATCAACGGCCGCGTCGATCTCAATGACATCACCATCTTCAGCCAGAAGGCCCTGCCCCGCGAAGGCTATGTCTCGATCGCCGGGACCGTGGCCAAGGCGCGCCTGCAGAGCCCGTCCGAGATCCCGGGTTTCAGCGACCGCTGGACCTCCCGCCAGCTCAATCTGGGCGGCGGCTTCGGCGCCTTCGGCGTCAACATCATCGGGGAAGTGGTCGACACCCCCGGCCGCGATCGCTTCGGCAGCCTGGGCCTCGGCCTGAGCTGGCGGACGCCCTGGAGCGGCCAGCTCACCGTCGGCGCCGACAACCTGGTCACCCGCGGCAAGAACCCCTTCGCCCCGCCCGCCACTGGCAGCGAGGACGAAGGCGCGGTCCCCTACGTCCGCTACGAACAGGACCTCTGACCCCCTCCGAAAGGGGCTTCACCGGGCGCTTCGCCCGGCCTGTTAACGACACTTTAATTTTTCTCCGAGTGGGGCTACTATCGGCCCCGGCCTGACCCGGCTTCGCGGCGCTATTGCCGTCCCGGGACAGGTTCCCATGGGAAACCCCAAGACTCACTTGGAGAGAGAGATGACTTTGAAGACCAACAAGCTCCGTGACGCGATCTCCTTCGCGCTCGTGAGCACCACCGCCCTCGCGGCCTCGGGCGTCGCGTTCGCCCAGGAAGAGAACAAGGAGGCCGGCCAGCTCGACACGGTCGTCGTCACCGGTTCGCGCATCCCGCGTGCAGAGCTGGAAAACGAGCAGCCGATCATCACCGTCAGCCGTGAACAGATCGAGAAGCAGGGCTTCAGCTCTGTGGCCGACATCCTGCAGAACCTGACCTCCGCGGGTTCCCCGGCGATCAGCCGCGCCAACGCGCTCTCCTCCGGCGAAGACGTGGGCGGTTACTACATCGACCTGCGCAACCTCGGCGCGACCCGCACCCTGATCCTCCTCAACGGCAAGCGCCTCGGCGTCTCCACCTCGGGCCTGCAGGATCTGGGTCAGATCCCGATGTCCGCGATCGAGCGCATCGACGTCCTGAAGGACGGCGCTTCGTCGATCTACGGCTCCGACGCGATCGCAGGCGTGGTCAACGTGATCACCCGCAAGAACTTCGAGGGTGCCCAGGCCGACGTCTACCTCGGCGCGTTCGACCAGGGCGAGAGCAAGCAGGACTACAGCTTCACCATGGGCGCCAATTCGGATCGCGGCGGCCTGACCTTCAGCGCCGAATATTCGAAGGAAGATCCGGTGCTCGGCGGCGATCGCGAGTTCAGCCGCTACGGCAACTCCGGCCGCAACTTCCCGTTCTCGGGCTGGAGCCTCATCTCCCAGAACGGCGTGTGGCTGGGCGGCAACTGCGGCTCGGGCCTCTGCACGCTGAACCGCGGCAGCGACCCGCGTGACCCGAACAACTACCACAGCATCACGCCCGCCGAACGTTCGAACCCGAACGAGGTGATGTACGTCCAGACCGGCCTGGAGCGCAAGTCCACGTTCCTCAGCGCGTCGTACGACATCACGCAGAACATCCGCTTCGTGACCGACATCGGTTACAACAAGCGCATCACGCAGCAGCAGATCGCGGGTTACCCGGGCAACTACGGCTTCGGCCTGCTGTCCGCCGACAGCTACTTCAACCCGGCCCCGGGCGCCGACCAGTACTGGTTCCGCCGCTTCTGGGAACTGCCGCGCCGCACGCGCAGCGAACTGCAGACCGTTCGCGTCAGCCTCGGCCTGGAAGGCAGCTTCAACCTCAACGACCGCCTGTGGACGTGGGACGTCGGCTTCCTGTCGAACGAGAACACCAACAACAAGTACGCCCGCGGCGACGCTTACACGCCCGCCCTGCAGGCGGCGCTCGGCCCGTCGTACCTGAACAGCACGACCGGTCGCGTCGAGTGCGGCTCGTCGGCCAACCCGACGCCGTACGGCACCAACTTCGGCAACGGCGAGTGCATCCCGTTCAACCCGTTCCTGCCGTACGGCCAGGCGGGCGAGGGTTCGCTCGGCAACGCCGCGCTCCAGGCGTTCCTGTTCCCCGAATACCACGACGCCGGCAAGACGAAGACCATCGACTACACCGCGAACATCGCCGGCTCGCTGTTCTCCATGCCGGCCGGTGACTTCGGTATCGCGTTCGGTCTCGAGCACCGCAGCGAAGAAGGTCGTTTCGTGCCCGACGCCGTGGCCCAGGCGGGTCAGAGCACCGGCCTGCCGGCGACGACGACGCAGGGTTCGTACTCGCTGGACGAAGCCTACGTCGAACTCGAGATCCCGGTCCTGGCCGACCTCCCGGGTGCGAAGGAACTGACCTTCAACATCGCGAGCCGCTATTCGGATTACTCGAACTTCGGCAACACGACCAACAACAAGTTCCAGATGCGCTGGCGTCCGATGGACGGCCTGCTCGTCCGCGCGACCTATGCCGATGGCTTCCGCGCCCCGGCGATCGCCGACCTGTACGGCGGCGTGGGCGGCTCGTTCGAGTACTACACCGACCCCTGCGGCATCGGCGCCCCGGGCTCGGTGAACGGCAGCGCCGCATGTAACGCCGCCGGCGTGCCGGTGGGTTACACGCAGCTCGGCCAGGCGAATGTGCCCTGCACGGTCTATCCCTGCCAGACCAACTTCCAGTTCCTGAGCGGTTCGAACCCGGACCTGTCGCCGGAAACCGCGAAGTCCAAGACGGCCGGCATCGTGTGGAGCCCGAAGTGGGTCGAGGGCCTCGACCTGTCGCTGGACTGGTACGACGTCAAGATCGACGACACCATCATCTCGGACTCGGTCGACAACATCCTCAACGACTGCTACCGCAACGGCATCGTCTCGCGCTGCGCGGGCATCGTGCGCAACTCCGCGGGCGCGATCACCAACCTGTTCTACGGCCTGACCAATGCGGGCGGCCTGCGGACGGAAGGTTACGACCTCGGCGTCCACTACCGTCTGCCGGAGTTCTCGCTCGGCAAGTTCACGGTGGACTGGCAGACCTCGTACACCAGCAAGTACGACCAGCTGGCCGACAATGCCCCGGACACCAAGTGGGTGGGTTATGTCGGTAGCCCGGGTCTGTTCCGCGTGCGTTCGAACCTCGGCGTCGACTGGACCAAGGGCGACTTCTCGATCGCCTACATGGCCCGTTACTACTCCGGCATGAAGGAATCCTGTGCGAGCGCCCCGCGTCCGTGCAGCGACCCGACGCACATCGACACGTACGGCAACCTCGATCCGCAGAACCGCACCGGTTCCAACACGTTCCACGACCTGCAGTTCTCCGCCAAGCTGCCGTGGAATGCGACGGCCTCGCTCGGTGCGAACAACATCACCAACCACCTCGGCCCGATCATGTTCTCGGCGCCGAACAGCAGCTTCCCGTACTACGGTGGTTTCGACATCGGTCGTTTCTGGTACGTCAAGTACCAGCAGCGCTTCTGATCAGAAGCCCACTTGCGTCAACCTGCGGCCCCGCAAGGGGCCGTAGTCTTTTCAGGGGGACGGCAGGTTCGTCGCGGCCTGCGCAATCCGCATCGACGGGCCGGCCGAACGCCGGCCATCGGCGCTGGCGATTCAGCGGATTGCGCCGCTGGCGCGCAGGCCCTCGATCAACGGCTGCAGCTGCCGTTCGTAGGGCTTCCATGCCTGGCCGCGACCGCCGAGGACACCTTTGCGGGCGTGGGCGACGCTGGCGGTGGCGACATTGCCGCCCTGCTGGCCGCGCT
Source organism: Pseudomonadota bacterium (assembly GCA_023392975.1). Classification (GTDB taxonomy): domain Bacteria; phylum Pseudomonadota; class Gammaproteobacteria; order Xanthomonadales; family Xanthomonadaceae; genus Lysobacter_I. The sequence continues at coordinate 21,476 of JAEWNA010000074.1, forward strand.
CCAGCGCGCCCGGCACGTAGTCCAGCCCGCAATGCGCCATGACCCGCTGCGATTCGCGTTCCGGGTCTTCGACGACATCGGCATAGGCGATATCCAGCACGCGCGACGGCAGGGCCACGTGCCAGTGGGCCATGAGCTCGCGGTACAGGCCGAAGAAATGCGCCATCCGCCTCTGGTCGCAGGCATACGGGGCACCGGCCCGGAACAGCGTCCTCAGGTTGGAGAAGCAGGTGGCGATCGGATCGCGCTGCATATGCAGGATCCTGGCGTCCGGCATGGCGTCGGCGATGAGACCGACATTGAGGAAATTCAGCGGCAGCTTTTCCGTGAGCCAGCGCTTCCCGTGTCCCCGCCAGCGCGCATAGTCGTGCATGCGGGTACGGACACCCGCGAGCCGGTCCAGCGGGAGCGCCGACAGCAGCCCGGCGTCGATCACGTCCGGGGAATCCCGGTCCGCGGCCTCGCGCAGTGCGGCACTGAGTTGGTAAGTCTCGCCGCCGTCCGCGACATCCGGATGTCCCGCCAGCATGCGCTCCAGCAGCGACGTGCCGCTGCGGAACATGCCGACGATGAAGATCATCCCGGCTTCGCCCTGCAGCTCCGTGGCCGAAGGCGCAGCGGCGACCGGTCGGCGCTTCAGCGCTTCGATCAGCGCGCGCTGCGCGGTGGCATCGTAGGACGCGGCGGCGCGCATCACGGCGTGGCCGCGCTCGAGCGCGGCCCAGGCTTCGTCGTATGCACCGAGCGCATGATGGCTCTGGTGCAGTGCGTACTCGAACATCGCCCGGGCCTGCGAATCCGGCCGGGCGATGTGGGCGACCCGCAACATCTGGTCGATATGCCGCGCGGCGGTTTCGGGCGTGTCCTGCATCGACAGCAGTAGGTGGACGTTGGCCATGTGCGGCGCGGTCTGCAGCGCGGCGTGCAAGGCGGCGGTGGCCGACGCGTCCTCCCCGGCGAACAGGGCGAACATGCCCTTGAGGTAGAGCGCATCGGGATAGCCTGGCGCCAGCGCGAGGATCTGCGCCAGGCATGCGTCCGCCTGCGGGTAGAGACCGGAAAACCCCAGGAGCTGGGCGAGCTCGGCGAGCACCTGCGGGGCGCACAACGCCCGCCAGTCGGAGGCGGCGAACATGCATTCGAGCGCCTCGGGCGCTTCGAAGTGCTTCAGGAGCCGGGCGGCATCGAGCACGTCTCCGGCGCCGACCGGTTGCGCAGCGGCAGCGAGCGCCAGGGCCCGCGCCTTCCGGTAGCGCCCCAGGCGAAGCGACAGGAACGCCGCGAAGAGACTCGCCGGCACATCATCGGGGACACGCGCCAGAAGCTCGGCCACCTGGTGGTACGCGCCGAGCAGGTCGCCCTGCTGCGCGAGCGCCTGCGCACGCTGCAGCGCCGCGTCCAGCGCTGCGCGGGAGAGCGGTCCGTTCTCCGTCATCGCGCCGGGCCGTCGGCGCCATCAACCATCGCGCAGCCGCTCGCGGATGCTGTCGCATTCCTCGCGCAAGCGCGGCGGCATGCGCGGGCCGTACTCGTCGAGGTAGGCGCCGAGGGCATCGAACTCGGCGCGCCAGCCGTCGCGGTCGAAGCCGAACAGCAGGTCGCGGGCCTCGTCGGTCAGCGACACGCCCTCGAGGTTCATGTCCTCGATGCGCGGCAGCGCGCCGATCGGCGTCTCGACCGCATCCACACCGCCGTCCGCACGACGCAGCATCCACTCCAGCACGCGCAGGTTGTCGCCGAAGCCCGGCCACAGGAACTTGCCGTCGGCGCCCTTGCGGAACCAGTTGACGTGGAAGACCTTGGGCAGCTTCACGCCGTCGCGGTCGAAGCCCAGCCAGTGCGCGAAGTAGTCGGCGAAGTTGTAGCCGCAGAACGGCTTCATCGCCATCGGGTCGCGGCGCATCACGCCGACCGCGCCGGCGGCCGCCGCGGTGGTCTCCGAGCCCATCGCGGCGCCGACCAGCACGCCGTGCGTCCAGTCGCGGGCCTCGAACACCAGCGGCACCAGCGAGGCGCGGCGCCCGCCGAAGACGATCGCGCTGATCGGCACGCCCTGCGCGTCCTCGGCGTGTGGCGAGTACGACGGACATTGCTTCGCGCTGACGGTGAAGCGCGCATTCGGATGGGCGGCCGGGCCGTTTGTGGAATCGTATTCACGACCGCGCCAATCGAAGGCGGGCTCGCCGCCGTCCAGCCCTTCCCACCACGGCTGCCCGTCGGCGGTCAGGCCGACGTTGGTGAAGATGGTGTTCCTGCGGATCGTCGCCAGCGCGTTCGGATTCGACTTGCTGGACGTGCCCGGCGCGACGCCGAAGAAGCCGGCTTCCGGATTGATGGCATACAGCCGGCCGTCGGCGCCCGGACGCATCCAGCAGATGTCGTCGCCGATGGTCCAGATCTTCCAGCCCGCCTCGCGATAGCCCTCCGGCGGGATCAGCATGGCGAGGTTGGTCTTGCCGCAGGCCGACGGGAACGCCGCGGCGATGTAGCGCGTCTCGCCCTGCGGGTTCTCCACGCCGAGGATCAGCATGTGCTCGGCCAGCCAGCCCTCGCTGCGGGCCTGGTGCGAGGCGATGCGCAGCGCATGGCACTTCTTGCCGAGCAGCGCGTTGCCGCCGTAGCCGGACCCGTAGGACTGGATCGCGAGTTCCTCGGGGAAATGCATGATGAAGCGGCGGTCCGGGTCGAGCTCGCCGATCGAGTGCAGGCCTTTCACGAACGTCGCTTCCCGCTCGATCCGCGCCAGCGCCGCGGCGCCCATGCGGGTCATGATGCGCATGTTCGCGACCACGTACGGCGAGTCGGTGATCTCCACGCCGCAGCGCGAAAGCGGCGAATCGATCGGGCCCATGCAGTACGGGATCACGTACAGCGTGCGCCCGCGCATGCAGCCATCGAACAGCGCATCCATCTTCGCGTGCGCCTCGGCCGGCGCCATCCAGTGGTTGTTCGGGCCGGCGTCCTCGGCTTCGGTGGTGCATACGAAGGTGAGGTGCTCGACGCGGGCGACGTCGTCCGGATGCGAGCGATGCAGCCAGCTGCCCGGGTTCGTTGTCTCGTCGAGGCGGATGAGAGTGCCGTCGGCCTCCATCGTCGAGGCCAGCGCGGCGTTCTCTGCATCGCTGCCGTCGCACCAGTGCACGGCGCCGGGACGGGTCAGGCGGGCGACGTCGTCGACCCAGCGCTGCAACGCCTCCAGGCGGGTGTGCGGATGCGTCGGCTTGGCTTGGGCGTTCATGCGGAGACTCGGCAGGAAAAAGACAGGGATGCGTGCGGCTGGCCGCACCCGCGGCTGGCGCTCAGCGCACGGGCACGACCGGCGGGATGAGCGTGGCCATCACGTGCTCGACGTAGGCCTCGAACTCGTCGTGGGCCAGGCGCGGATGCAGCTGCAGGCTCAGCTGCAGGAAGCCGACGTAGGCCGCGTAGGCCAGGCGCGCGCGGTGCTGCGCGTCCGCGCGCGGCAGCCCCGCCTGGCGGAAGGACGCGGCGAGGTAGTCGAGGCGACGCTGCGACACGCGGCCGATCACCGGCCCGACCGCGGGATGATCGAAGGCCTTGAGCAGCTCGCTGTAGATCTTGTGCGGCTTGACCTCGTGGGCGACGAGCTGGAACAGCGCACGCAGGCGCTGGCGGGGGTCGCCCACCGCTTCCAGCTGGCCGAACACCGTTTCCTGCTCGACCGACTCCCAGCGCTCCAGCGCGGCCGACAGCAGGGCGTCCCTAGACGGGAAATGCCAGTAGAAGCTGCCCTTGGTCACGCCCAGGCGGCGGGCCAGCGGTTCGACCGCCACCGCGGCCACGCCCTGTTCGGCGATCAGGTCAAGGGCGGCCTGCGCCCAGTCTTCGGCACTCAGGCGGCCGCTGCGTTCGGTCTTGAGGGCGGGTGCGTTCATGGCAACAGTGTAACCATACGGAAGCGTCTGCAGAAGTATCGTTTGACTACGATTGCAATCCGGATTTCCGGGATTTCGCGGCACATTGACAGCAGCGAAACGGCACGTCCATACTTCGGCGTATGGAAACGGAGCGCCGGCGCCGCCGCGACGATGCCCGCCTCCGATCCGGGCCGCGACCTTCCGTCGCGACTCCCACGCCACCCCGCGCCGTCGCACGCCGGAGTTCCCCATGAGCCTCGTCCTGCCGTTCCTCGCCCTCCTCCTCGCCACGGCCTTCTGCGCCTACCATCGCCTGCGCCTGGCGATCTGGGCCGCGATCGCCGCCACCCTGCTGGTCGCCTGCTGGCTGCTCGGCGCGAACCACACCGCCACGCTGGTCGCCTCCGGCCTGGCCGCGCTGGTCGCGGTGCCGATGCTGATCGCGCCGCTGCGCAAGGCGGTGATCACCGCGCCGCTGCTGAAGTTCTACACCAAGCTGCTGCCCCCGCTGTCCGACACCGAGCGCACCGCGCTGGAGTCCGGCACGGTCGGCTTCGAGGGCGAGCTGTTCTCCGGCAAGCCCGACTGGGACAAGCTGCTGTCGCTGCCCAAGCCCGAGCTGACCGCCGAGGAGCGTGCCTTCCTCGACGGTCCCTGCGAGGAGCTGTGCCGCCGGGTCGACGACTGGGACATCACCCATGTCCGCGCCGACCTGCCGCCGGAACTGTGGGACTACATCAAGCAGAACAAGTTCTTCGGTCTGAACATCCCGAAGGAGTACGGCGGCCTCGGCTTCTCGGCGCTGATGAACCACAAGGTCATCCAGAAGCTGGCCGCGGTGTCGAGCGTGGTCAGCTCCACCGTCGGCGTGCCGAACTCGCTGGGCCCGGCCGAGCTGCTGATGCACTACGGCACCGACGAGCAGAAGCGCCACTACCTGCCGCGCCTGGCCGACGGCCGCGAGGTCCCGTGCTTCGCGCTGACCGGCCCGTTCGCCGGTTCCGACGCCACCTCCATCCCCGACTACGGCATCGTCTGCAAGGGCGAGTGGAACGGCGCCCAGGTGCTGGGCATCCGCCTCACCCTCAACAAGCGCTACATCACCCTGGCGCCGGTCGCGACGCTCATCGGCGTCGCCTTCCGCATGTACGACCCGGACGGCCTGCTCGGCGACAAGCGCGACATCGGCATCTCGCTGGCGCTGGTGCCGCGCGAAACACCGGGGCTGGAGATCGGCCGACGCCACTTCCCGCTGAACTCGCCGTTCCAGAACGGCCCGATCCGCGGCAAGGACGTGTTCGTGCCGCTGAGCCAGCTGATCGGCGGCGAGGACTACGCCGGCCAGGGCTGGCGCATGCTGATGGAGTGCCTGTCGATCGGCCGCTCGATCACCCTGCCCTCCACCGCCAGCGGCGGCACCAAGATGGGCGCGGTCGTCACCGGCGCCTACGCCCGCATCCGCAAGCAGTTCGGCCTGTCGGTCGGCCGCTTCGAGGGCGTGGAGGAAGCGCTGGCCCGCATCGGTGGCCGCGCCTACGCCTGCAGCGCACTGTCCGAGGCGACCGCCGCCGCGGTCGCGCGCGGCGAGAATCCTGCCGTGCCGTCCACCATCGCCAAGTACCACTGCACCGAGATGGGCCGTGAAGTCGCCCGCGACGTGATGGACATCCATGGCGGCAAGGGGATCATCCTCGGCCCGCGCAACTACGCCGGCCGCAACTGGCAGTCGGTGCCGATCGCGATCACGGTCGAAGGCGCCAACATCATGACCCGCAGTCTGATGATCTTCGGGCAGGGCGCGATCCTCTGCCATCCGTGGGTGATGAAGGAGATGAAGGCCGCGCAGCTGGAGAACCCGAAGGAGCGGATCGCCCAGTTCGACGCCGCGCTGTTCGGTCACATCAGCTACGCGATCTCCAATGCCGTGCGCGCCTGGTGGTTCGGCTTCACCGGTACCCGCATCGGCAGCGCGCCGGGCGGCGAGTACACGCGCCGCTGCTATCGCAAGCTCAACCGCTACTCGGCGGCGCTGGCGGTGATGGCGGACACCTCGATGCTGCTGCTCGGCGGCAAGCTCAAGTTCAAGGAATCGCTGTCCGGCCGCCTCGGCGACGTGCTCAGCCAGCTCTACATCGTCAGCGCGATGCTCAAGCGCTACGAGGACCAGGGCCGTCCGGTCGCGGACCACCCGCTGCTGGCCTGGGCCTTCCACGACGCGATCCACAAGATCGAACTGGCGCTGTCCGGCGCGCTGCGCAACTTCCCGATCCGTCCGGTCGGCTGGCTGCTGTGGGCGGTGATCTTCCCGTGGGGCCGCCGCGCCGAGGCACCGAGCGACCGCCTGGGCCACCGCGCCGCCAGCCTGCTGATGACCCCGTGCGAGGCGCGCGACCGCCTCGCCGCGGACCTGTTCCTCGAACCCTGCGCGAACAACCCGGCGGGCCGCGTGAACAGCTACCTGCCGAAGATGATCCTGGCCGAGCCGGTGGAGCGGAAGTTCCTCAAGGCGCTGAAAAACAGCGACATCGAGGCGCTGGACTTCCCCGCCCAGCTCGACGAGGGCGTGCGCGAAGGCTGGATCACCGCGGACGAGCGCAAGCAGCTGGAAGAACTGCGCGAGATGACGCTCGACACGATCATGGTCGACGACTTCGAGCCGTGGGAGCTGCGCTCGGCCGGCTACGCCGCCGAAACCGGCCCGCAGGGCAAGTCGCAGCGCGCGGCAGCCTGACCGGGCCACCCGCGACACACCATGATGCGATCACGAACGGCGGGGCTTCCCGCCGTTCGCGTTTCCGGCCTTCGTTCCCCGGCGCTTCGCCCGGACACTTCCCGGCACAGGAATCCCGCATGTCCACGACGCTGTTGTCGGCCGCCGCGATCGTCCTCGCCTGCGTGGGCGTGGGCCATTCGGTCCTCGGCGAGACGATGATCTTCCGCCACGTGCGTCGCGCCGGCGTCCTGCCCACCGACGACGCCCCGCCGCTGCGCGGCCGCCACGTCCGCATCCTCTGGGCGAGCTGGCACATCGCCAGCGTGTTCGGCTGGGCCCTGGCGGCGATCGTCTACCGGCTCGCCACGGCACCGACCGTACCGATCGACGGTTTCGCCGTGCGCGCCTGCGCCATCGCCGCACTCGCCAGCGCCGCGCTCGTGCTGATCGCCACCCGCGGTCGCCATCCCGGCTGGGTCGGGCTCGGCCTCGCTGGCCTGCTCGCCCTGCTCGCCTGACCACGCCCCCGACACCGACGACGCCATGGTCAACAAGACCCTCGCCCTCTACGACCGTTTCCGCCGCTGGCCCGCCGGGCAGTGGCTGTTCACCCGCGCGATCTGCTTCAAGGCGCCCTACTTCGCCAGCATCCGGCCGCGGATCACCGTGCTTGAACCCGGTCGCTGCGAAGCCACACTGCGCCATCGCCGCGCGGTGACCAACCATCTCGGCACCGTCCACGCCATCGCGCTGTGCAACCTCGCCGAACTCGCCGGCGGCATGATGACCGAGGCCAGCCTGCCCGCCGGCATGCGCTGGATCCCCAAGGGCATGACCGTCGAATACCGCAAGAAGGCGGTCGGCACGATGCACGCCGTGGCGACGCCGGCGATCCCGGTCGTGGCGGCGACGGAAGGCTACGAATTGCCGGTCGTCATCGACGTCACCGACCCCGGCGGCGACGTGGTATTCCGGGCGACGATCGCGATGTGGCTGTCGCCGAAGCCGGCGCGCGGCTGAGCCGCACCGGCATGCCCGCCGACCCCGTCCTCGCGCTCTGCGCCCTGCACAGCCTTGCGCTCGCGCTGTTCCATCTCGCGTTCTGGCGCCTGTTCCGCTGGCCGGCGACGCTGCAGGCGACCACGCTCGCCAACCGCGCGATCCTGCAGATCGCGAACGTCCAGTTGATCTGGCTGTTCCTCGGCGTGGCAGCGCTGTGCCTGTGGTTCCCGGCGGAACTCCGCGGCACGCCACTCGGACGCGCGGTGCTCGTCGGGATGTCCGGCTTCTGGGTCGTCCGGCTGATCCAGCAGGCCGTGTTCCTGCGCGTGAACCACCCGCTGGTGCACGCGCTCAGCGTCGTGTTCGCGCTGGGTGCCGTGCTGTTCGCGTGGCCGTTGCTGCGCTGAGCGTTCGCGATCTCAACCCGGCAGCAGCACCGCCGCGATCGCCGCGATCGCCGGCACGCCCTGCACGAAGAAGATGCGCCTGCTGACGCTGTACGCGCCGTACAGTGCAGCGACCACCACGCAGCCGAGGAAGAACAGCACGACGTCGTGGCGGCCGGTCGCGGCCGACCAGCCCAGGCCGGCGGCGAGGAAGCCGTTGTAGAGCCCCTGGTTGGCGGCCAATACGCGCGTGGTCTCGGCCTTCTCCGGCGTGTTGCGGAAGGTCTTCAGCCCCAGCGGCTTCGTCCACAGGAACATCTCCAGGACGAGGAAATAGACGTGCAGCAGGGCGACCACTGCGACCAGGATGTATGCGAGCAACGGCATGAGGGCTTCCTCGGTTCCTTGATGGTTCAACGATGCGCCGCGGCGGCGTCCGCGGGGGCTTCCCCGACCGTCTCCACCCGCTTCCACAGCCGCCAGCCGATGCCGGCGGCGGCGAACGCGGCCAGCGCGCTCAATCCGGCGAAGCCCCCGATCGTCATGCCCAGCGTCTTCAGGCCGTTCATGCCGGTGGCGATGGCCACGTCGCCGAAACGCCAGACCGCGGTGTCGACCGCATCCTGGCCCTTGTAGCGCACGTTGCGCGGCACGCGGGTGTAGAGACTGTGCCGGGCCGGCTCGGCCATGCCGTAGGCCAGGCCGCGGCTGACGATGAGCGCCAGCACCGTCGGCGCCACCGGCCCCAGCAGCCAGGGCAGCGTGAACAGCGGCGCGTGCGGGTCTGCCGAGAACACCACGACGAGCAGCACGGCGATGCTGACCAGCGCCCACAGCATGATCACCGCCCCCGGGCCACTGCGCGGCAGCAGCCAGCGGGTCAGGGCGACCTGCACGGTCACGGTGAGCAGGTTCGCGACCAGGTCCACGTCGGCATGGAAACGCGTGCGCGCCGCGGCATCGGCGAAGGTCGCCCCGGAGTAGTCGATCATCAGCGCGTAGTTGACCGTGCCGATGCCGTCGGCCAGCAGCAGCAGCACGGCCATGCCGCGGATGAAGGGGTCGGAGAAGATCTGCTTCAGCCCGTCCCACATGCCGCCGCCGACGGCGTCCTCGTGGCCGGCTTCGTGGCGGCGCGCGCCGTGCATGCGCGCCCAGCGGCCGAGCAGCACCACGCAGACGGTCGCGACGCCCAGCAGGCCGGCCGAGACCACCAGCAGCGGCGCCACGCCGATCACGTCGACCAGCGAGCGGGTCAGCGCCGGCCCGGCCAGCGCGCCCAGCGTGCCGGCGACCGCGATGACCGGGAACAGGCGCTTCGACTGCTCCAGGCTCCAGATGTCGGACATGAAGATCCAGAACACCGACACCACGATCAGGTTGAACACGCTGACCCAGACGAAGAAGACCATGCCCAGCGCGCGCGGGCTGAGCAGCCCCTCGACGGTGAAGGCCGGGATGAAGACCAGCAGGCAGGCGATGAAGAACATGTACACGACCGGCACCAGCCGCCGGCGGGGCCAGCGCGAGGCCAGCGCCGCGAACACCGGGGTCAGCACCAGCGTGGTGAGGAAGGTCGCGGCGTAGAACCACGGCAACTGGGTCGATCCGACCGCGGCCGACAATTGCTCGCGCACCGGGCGGATCACGTAGTAGGCCGCCAGGACGCAGAAGAAGTAGACGAACGAGATGGCGACGGCGCGCCCTTCGCCCGCCTGCACGCGGCGCCCGCTGGGATGCTGCTCGACGGTCATGGATCGGTCCGGGGCGCGGTCGGGGGCACAGCGCGCACGGTAGCGGATGGCGCCGGACGTCGCCAGTCCGCCGCAGACGCGCCGCAAGGGCGTGATGGCATCGACGGTTCGCGCAGAGCATTTGCTCTAGACACGGGGCATAGTGTCGCCCGCATACGTTTTCAGGGGTGGCGCGTGTTCGACTACATCATCATCGGCGCCGGCTCGGCGGGTTGCGTGCTCGCCCACCGGCTCAGCGAGGACCCCGCCGTCAAGGTGCTGCTGCTCGAAGCCGGACCCCGCGACTGGCACCCCTTCATCCACATGCCCGCCGGCATCGCCAAGCTGGTGAACAAGAAGGGCGTGAACTGGGATTACGACACCCTCGCCGAACCCCACCTCGACCATCGGACGCTGTGGTGGCCGCGCGGCAAGGTCCTCGGTGGCTCCAGCTCGATCAACGCGATGTGCTACATCCGCGGCGTGCCCGCCGACTACGACGACTGGGCCGCGCAGGGCGCCGCCGGCTGGCACTGGGACAACGTGCTGCCCTACTTCCGCAAGTCCGAAGGCAACACCCGCGGCGCCGATGCGCTGCACGGCGGCGACGGCCCGCTGGGCGTGTCCGACCTGCGCTACACCAATCCGCTGTCGCAGGTGTTCATCGACGCCGCGCGGCAGACCGGGCTGCCGCTCAACCAGGACTTCAACGGCGCCGTGCAGCACGGCGTCGGCTTCTACCAGGTGACCCAGCGCGACGGCGCCCGCTGCTCGTCGGCAGTGGCCTACCTGCACCCGGTGCGCGACCGGCCGAACCTCACCGTGCACACCGGCGCGCAAGTCAGCCGCATCACGTTCGACGGCCGCCGCGCCAACGGCGTGACCTACGCGATGGGCGGCCAGGGCCACTACCAGCCCGCCGCGCGCGAGGTGCTGGTCTGCGGCGGCGCGATCAACTCGCCGCAGCTGCTGATGCTCTCGGGCATCGGCCCGGCCGACGACCTCCGGAAACAGGGCATCGACGTCATCGCCGACCTCGACGGCGTCGGCGGCAACCTGCAGGACCACCTCGACATCTGCACCCTGTTCCACTCGATCCAGCGGATCACCTACGACCGCGTCGGCGACCTGAAGATCGCCTTCGACTACTACCTGCGCGGCCACCGCGGCCCGGGCAGCAGCAACGTCGCCGAGGCCGGCGGCTTCGCGCGCTCGGCGCTGGCGCCGGACGACCGCGCCGACATCCAGTTCCACTTCGTGCCGGCGATGCTGGACGACCACGGCCGCCACCGCCTGCCCGGCGACGGCTACACCCTGCATGCCTGCTTCCTGCGCCCGCGCAGCCGCGGCCGGATCACGCTGGGCAGCGACCGTGCCGGCGACAAGCCGCGGATCCGCGCCAATTACCTCGGCGACGAGGACGGGTTCGACCTGAAGATGATGGTCGAGTGCGCGAAGATCTCGCGCGAGATCCTCGCCCAGAAGGCCTTCGACGCCTACCGCGGCGCGCCGATCCATCCGGCCCGCACCGACCTGAGCGACGCGGAGCTGGTCGACTTCATCCGCGCCAAGGCCGAGACCGTCTACCACCCGGTCGGCACCTGCCGCATGGGCAGCGACGCCGGCGCCGTGGTCGACCCGCAGCTGCGGGTGCGCGGGGTCGAAGGCCTGCGCGTGGTCGACGCCTCGGTGATGCCCAGCCTGATCGGCGGCAACACCAACGCGCCGACGATCATGATCGCCGAACGCGCCGCCGACCTGATCCTCGGCCGGGCCGCCTGACCCGCGGCCCGGGCGGGGCGGCCCGCGAGGTCGCGGCGCCCGGCCCGAACCGCTAAAATTCACGGTCTTCGCCCGGGTTTTCCGCGACCCCGGGCCTTCCCTTCCGCTCCAAGCCCTTTCGTTCCAGGCCTTTTCGATACAAGGACTCCCGCACGATGAAGATCCTCGTCGGCTACAAGCGCGTGGTGGACTACAACGTCCGCATCCAGGTCAAACCGGACGGCTCGGGTGTCGTCACCGACGGCGTCAAGCTCTCGCCCAACCCCTTCGACGACATCGCGCTGGAAGAAGCGCTGCGCCTGCGCGACAAGGGCATCGCGACCGAGGTCGTGGTCGCCACGATCGCCCCGGCCGACGCCCAGCCGCACCTGCGCAACGGCCTGGCGATGGGCGCCAACCGCGCCATCCACGTCGTCACCGACCAGGCGATCCAGCCGCTGACCGCGGCCCGCGCGCTGCTGAAGCTGGTGGAGAAGGAACAGCCCGACCTCGTGATCCTCGGCAAGCAGGCGATCGACGACGACGCCAACCAGACCGGCCAGATGCTGGCGACGCTGTGGGGCCGCCCGCAGGCGACGTTCGCCGGCAAGCTCGACATCGCCGACGGCAAGGCCACCGTGGTGCGCGAGGTCGACGCCGGCCTCGAAACCCTCGAAGTCGACCTGCCGGCCGTCGTCACCAGCGACCTGCGCCTGAACGAACCGCGCTTCATCAAGCTGCCGGACATCATGAAGGCCAAGAGCAAGCCGCTGGAAACGCTGCAGCTGGCCGACCTCGGCGTCGACTCCGGCGACACCCTCAAGACCACCCACTACGCCCCGCCGGCCAAGCGCAGCAAGGGCGTGATGGTGAAGGATGCGGCCGAACTGGTCGCGGCGCTGAAGGCGAAGGGTCTGCTGTGATGCAAGCGTAGGCGGGCCCTGGCCCGCCATCGCAACCGCTCCGCAGCGGGTCGCGATGATCGAAACCGCTTCGGCCCACGTGCATCGCAAACCGAAATTCCGCAATGGCGGGCTGAAGCCCGCCCTACGAGGAACAACGCAATGTCCAAGGTTCTCATCGTTGCCGAACATCTCGACGGCAAGCTCAACGGTTCCACCGCGCGCTGCGTCTCCGCCGCGCAGGCGATGAACCCCGCCGGCATCGACATTGTCGTGCTCGCCGCCGACCCGGCCGCCGTCGCCGCCCAGGCCGCGGAGATCGCCGGCGTCACGAAGGTGGTGACCGTCGCCAACGCCGCGAACGCCCACGCCATCGCCCAGGTGCTGGCGCCGCAGATCGCGCAGGTCGCCGCCGGCTACACCCACGTCTTCGGCCCCAGCACCACCTTCGGCAAGGACCTGATGCCCTGCGTCGCCGCGCTGCTGGGCGTGTCGCAGGTGTCGGACGTGATGGCCGTCGACGGCGCGCACGTCTTCAAGCGCCCGATCTACGCCGGCAACGCGATCATCACCGTCGAAGCCGCCGCCGACCGCGCCGTCGTCGCCACCGTGCGCACCGCGTCGTGGCCGGAAGCCGCGCGCGGCGGCAGTGCCGCGATCGAAGCAGCGAGCGTCGATGCCGCGCTGCCGACCCACACCCGCTACGTCGGCCTCGCGGCCGGCAAGTCGGACCGCCCCGACCTGCAGAGCGCGTCGAAGGTGGTCTCCGGCGGCCGCGGCGTGGGTTCGGCCGAGAACTTCCGGATCGTGTACGACCTCGCCGACAAGCTCGGCGCCGCCGTCGGCGCCTCGCGCGCGGCGGTCGACGCCGGCTACGTGCCGAACGAACTGCAGGTCGGCCAGACCGGCAAGATCATCGCGCCGGAGTTGTACATCGCCGTCGGTATCAGCGGCGCGATCCAGCACCTCACCGGCATCAAGGACGCCGGCACGATCGTCGCCATCAACAAGGATGCCGACGCGCCGATCTTCGAGATCGCCGACATCGGCCTGGTCGGCGACCTGTTCCAGATCCTGCCGGAGCTGCAGGCCGCGGTCTGAGCCTGCCGTCCGCAGCGGACATGAAAAGAGCCGGGGAGACCCGGCTCTTTTCGTTGATTTCCACGTTGCATTCAGCGCCCGGGAATACGGCAGCACTGCGAGTAGGACGAGATGATCACTGACGTATCCGAACGATTGATGCCGGTACATGCCGGCCGCATCTTCAAGGTTGTGTCGTCCATGAACATCCCCGTGATCGTCCAGTCGATCCTGTCAACCACGATGTTTTCAGCACGACAACTACCGGAAACGAACGTATATCCGGTGGGACAAACACCTGGAAAGATCCGGAAATCGGATGTCGGATTGACCGTCAACTGAAGTTTTGACGCCACGCACGACAACTCGCTCGCCACCGGCGCCGCGTAGTACCCCACGATGTCGATCACGTAGTCGGATGTCGCCAGCGAATAGAGGTTGAAGTCCTTGTTCTGCGGCGGACTGGGAATGCGCGTGACCACGGTGTTGTTGACGATACCGCCGGCACCGTAGTTCACGCTCGCGGTCGCCGGTCGCGGGTCTCCGTAGGGATAGACCGTGGCGTAGCCGGCGAGGGACGGCCCCACCGTCGTGACGTTCAGCACGACGGCGCCGGCAAGGTTGGAAGTCAACGACCCGCAATCCCCGGCGCTGCCGCCCTGCGCGGCATAACCGCCGCCGGCAGCGGCGCTCGCGTTGAACGCGCGGCTCTGCCCGGCGGCGATCGGGCCTCCCGCCACGCGGGTATCGACGATCCGGCACGGCGCCACCGGCGTATAGACCAGGTCGGAACCACCGGCGCCCAGAACCTTCGTCGGGCTCGCGCCACCGGAAGGCCGTGGCATGCCGCGGTCGAGATCGGCGAGCGCCGCATCAAAGGTCGGCGCAATCAGCGCATGCCGGAAACGCTCCGGTTCCGCATGCACGAAGGTCGGCACCATCCGCATCGCCCAGTCGGCGACCGGCATCGCATACACGCGTTCGACGTACGCGCCCCATTTCCGCACGAAATTCCCCGCCAGCACACCGCGCTGGGCCGGCGACAATCCCACCCCATCGCTGCCGGATGCGGATGCGATCCCTGCAGGACACGAGAGTACAAGACCTGCCGCGAGCAGGCCCGAGTGGACAGTCTTCCTTTTCATGTTCATCACCCGATTCAACGTGAGCAAGCCGCTCACTTCGGCATGCTAGCGTCACGGATCGGATGCGAGCATGTACAACGCAAAGAGCCGGGTTTCCCCGGCTCTTTGCGTCGGCGATGAAGGATGCGCTCAGCGCCCCGGCACGCGGCAGCAGTGGACCCACGGGGTCACCACCTGCGCGCTGCTGTCCTGGTTCCACACGAAGAAATTGCCGGAGGTCGGGCCCATGTAGCCGTCGGCCATCACCACCTTCTGCGCGGCCTGGAAGCCGACGTTGGTGGACCCGTAGCCCACTGGGCAGGACACGCCGAAGCCGTAGCCGTAGGTGTTGGCCGGCACGCTCACCGCGGTCCCGCTCACCGTGACGCATTCCAGCGCGGTCGCCTGCGGCGCCGCGTAGGTGCCGACGATGTCGGCCACGTAGTCGGACGAGGCATAGGTGAACAGCGTGAAGTCCTTCGTGGTCAGCGGGCTCGGCAACTTCACCACCACGGTGTTGTTGACGATCGCGCCGGCGGAGTAGTTCACGCTGGACGCCAGCGGCCGCGTCGCGCCATAGGGATAAACCGTCGCGTAGCCCGCGCCGGTCGGCGTCACCGCGGTGAGGTTGATCACCACCGCAGCCTGTCCCGCGGCCACGACGCCGCAGTCGGTCGCGCTGCCGCCCTGGCTGCCGAAGTTGCCGCCCGATCCCACGACCGCGTTGAAGTCGCGGGTGAAGCCGCCGGCCAGCGTGCCGCCGGCGACGCGGGTGTCGAGGATGCGGCACGGCGTGATCGGGGTGTAGACCAGATCGGAGGCCGCGGCGCCGAGGGCTTTCGCCAGCATCTCCGGCCGCACCGACGGCGGCGCGAGGCTGGCGCGCGCCATGGTGTCGATCACCCGATCGTCCGACAGCTGCGCACCGGTGCCGCTGAGCATCGCCGAAGCGCCTTCGTAGGTCGTGCGCTTGAGCGCGCTGCGGAAATTGTCCGGATCGGCGTGGACGAAGGTCGGCACCATGCGGTCGGCCCAGACGCGCACGGGGACGCGGTACACCCGCTGCACGTAGCCGCCCCACTTCAGCACGTAGGCCCGGGTCAGGGCACCGCGTTCGGCGGGACTCATCGGGACGGCGGCGACGTCGACCGTCACCGGCTTCCGGGGGGCGGCGGAAGCGGCCGGCAGAAAGCAGGCCGCGACGAGCAGGCTCGCGACTGTGGAGATGGCGCAGAAGGCAGGTTTCACGAAGACCTCCGGAACGGAAGGGAAAGCGGCCCGGCGGGTGTCGACCGAGGCGGACATGAAAAGAGCCGGAGGGTCCCGGCTCCTTTCATCGGACGAGAGGCGGGATCAGCGACCCGGCACGCGGCAGCAGGTCCGCGAGGCGCGCAGATCCTGCGGCGAGCCGTCGTTGTTGCGCGCCGAGCAGACGCCGCTGTGGATGTACACGATCGGCATCAGCCAGCTCGTGGTCTCGCAGTTGGTCGCCGTCTGGGTGTAACCGGACGCACAGACCGGCGCGACCGCGTTGGCGGTACCGCCCGACGCGACGCCGGCGACGGTGGTGTTCGCGGTGTCCACGCACTGCAGCGCGGTGGCCTGCGGCGGCGCGAAGTAGCCGACGATGTCGGCCACGTAGTGCGACTGGGCGAAGGTGTAGAGCGTGAAGTCGAAGGAGGACAGCGGATTCGGGATCTGGACGATCAGCGCATTGTTGACGATGGCGCCGGCCGTGTAGTTCACGCTGGCGGCGAGCGGCTGGCTGGTGCCGTAGGGATATGCCGTGGCGTAACCTGCGCCGGACGGGGTGACGGCGGTCAGGTTGATCGCGACCGCCGTGGCGTTCAGGCCGAGCGTCCCGCAATTCGTGGAACTGCCGCCCTGACTGGTGAAGTTGCTGGCATTGATCGCGATGAAGTTGCGGGTGCTGTTGGCGGCGATGGCGCCGGCCGCGGTGCTGCGGGTGTCGAGGATGCGGCAGGGCGCGACGGGCGTGTAGACCAGGTCGTTGCCGAGGGCGCCCAGGGTCTTGGTGCCGATGCTCCCGGCCGACGCGGTCTTGGCCGCGAAACGGGTGATCATCTGGTCGTCGCTGAGCCGGTCGCCGGTGCCGCCCAGTTCGGCCATCGCGCCTTCGAAGGTGTCGCGCTGCAGCGCGTTGCGGAGATTGTCGCCGTCCGCCTTCCCCAGCATCGGCGCCATGCGCTGCGCCCAGACGCCGACCGGCACGTTGTAGACGCGCTGGACATAGGCGCCCCACTTGTTCACCAGCTGCTTCGTGAGTGCGGCGCGCTCCTTCGGCGAGGCCTGCGCGCCTGCCGCGATGGGCGCGACCGGGACGGACGCGCGGATAAATGCACCGGGCTGGCCGGAGGCGGATTGGGCGGAAACGGACAGCGCGCTCGCGACGAGCGTGAGGCTGAGGACGCATGCGGTCGTACGAGAAGAACGGGACATGTCGGATTCTCCGGAAGGAAGGCAGCGGACGAGGATCGGGGTGGCGATGAGCAGGTCGGGCATGAACGGGGCGACGCGGGTTCAGCCTACGCCGTCCCCACCTCGAACGGGAAAAGACGTGCCGTGAGGTCGGCGAACCCGAACGACCGCGCGAAAAAAAGCGCCGGACGAGGCCGGCGCTTCGTTCATCGAGGTGGATGTGCGTCCGCTTCGGGTCGCTCAGCGTCCCGGCACGCGACAGCACACGTTGCCGCCGTACACCGTCTGGCTGCTGGCGGTGGTGTTGTTCCAGGCGCAGAAGGTGGAACTGGCGGGGACGTTGCTGTTGTAACCGCTGCCCTGGCTGTAGACGCCGGCGGCCGACGTCCAGCAATACGGCGTGGTCGCCTTGTAGCCGGCGGGGCAGGCGGGATTGTTGAAGAAGGCGACGGTGTTGGCGCTGATGCTGTTGTTGCCCACGATCGAGTTGGTGCAGTCGAACTGCGTCGCCTCCGGCGGCGAGAAGTAACCCACGATGTCGGCGACGTAGTGGGACTGGGCGTAGCTGAAGATCGTGAAGTCCTTGATCGTCAGCGGGTTGGGCACCCGGACGATCACGGTGTTGTTGACGATCGCGCCGGCGGTGTAGTTGATGCTCGCCGCCAGCGGGGTGCTGGTGCTGTAGGGGTAGACGGTCGCGTAACCGGCACCGGCGGGTGTCACCGCGGTCACGTTCACGGCCACGGCGCTGGCCCCGACCCCGGCCACGCCGCAGTCGGTGTTGCTGCCGCCCTGGAAAGCGAAGTCGACTCCCGCGCTCGCCGACAGCGCCAGGAAGCTGCGGTTGCCGCCCGCGGCGATCGGTCCGCCGACGACGCGCGTGTCGAAGATGCGGCACGGCGTCACCGGCGTGAACACGAGGTCGCCGGTGGTCGAACCGAGCGTCTTCTCGGCGACCATCGCGACCGCCTTCGGGTTTCCCGAGGCCGCGGACGACGTCTTCGCGTAGGCATCGATGACCTGCGCATCGGCGAGGCGCTGGCCGGTGCCGGAGAGTTCGGCCAGTGCGCCCTCGAAGGTCTCGCGCTGCAGCGCGCGCCGGAAGTTCTCGCCGTCGGCCTTCGCGAACGTGCCCGTCATCCGCTTCGCCCACGTACCGACCGGGGTGCGGTAGACCCGCTGCACGTAGCCGCCCCACTTGGCGACGAACTGGCGGGTCAGCTCGCGACGTTCCTTCGGCGAGGCGCGCTCGCCGGCCGAGGCGCCGGCCTGCAGCGCCTGGGCGGTGAGCGGCGCATCGCGAGGCAATTCGCGGGTCTGCGCGGACACCGCGCACACGGACAGCAAACAGGCGAGCGACAGCGGAATGCGGGCGACGCGGGACGGACGGTTCATCGAAACCCCCATGGCGATGGTCGAGCGGACGATGGCGGAAACGCATTGGCCGGACTGCCGCGGACACGCTTGCGGGGCGATCGCGACGGCATCGCCTGCCACAAAGCAAAACGGCGGCACCGATGACCGGTACCGCCGCTGTTGGACACGGGCGCGGGGCTCAGCGCCCGGGGATGCGACAGCAGCGATTCGTGCCTTCGACGGTGATGCTGCCGGCGGTCTTGTTGATGCCGGAGCAGAACCCCAGCATGCCGAGCGACGGATGCTTGTACAGGCCGTTGATCGACCAGTCGGCGTCGTTGAAGCCCGCGGTGCGGCAGCCGGAGCCGGTGATCGTGTAGCCCGTCGGACAGTTGGGGATCTGGATGTCGAACGTCGGCACCGCGGCGGTGACCGTCTGGGTCGTGTAGGTGTCGGTACATTCCAGCGCCGTCGCCACCGGCGGCGCGAAGTAGCCGACGATGTCGATCACGTAGTGCGAGGACGCATAGCTGTAGACCGTGAAATCCGACGCCTGCAGCGGGTTCGGGATCTGGGTGACGATCGCGTTGTTGACGATCGCGCCCGCGGTGTAGTTCACGCTGGAGGCCAGCGGCTGGCTGGTGCCGAACGGAAACACCGTGGCGTAGCCGGCGATCGACGGCGTGACCGCGGTGATGTTCAGCGCGACCGCGCTGGCGCTGAGTCCCAGGGTGCCACAGTTGGTGGCGCTGCCGCCCTGGGTGGTGAAGTTGGCCGAGTTCACCGCCTTGAAGCTGCGGGTGCCGTTGGCCGCGATCGGGCCGGCCGGGACATTGCGGGTGTCGGCGATGCGGCAGGGCTGGATCGGGGTGTAGACCAGGTCGCCGGAGAGGCCGCCGAGGGTCTTCTGGCCGGCCGCGGCGAGCGCCGCGGTGCGCTTCGAACCCGCCCGCGCCATGCGGTCGATCACCGCGGCGTCGGTGAGCTTCTGTCCGCCGCCGCCGAGTTCGGCCATGGCGCCCTCGAACGTGTCGCGCAGCAGCGCGCGGCGGAAGTTGGCGGCATCCACGGCCACGAAGCTGGGGACCATGCGCTGCGCCCACACGCCGACCGGGACCGCGTAGACGCGCTGCACGTATTCGCCCCACTTGGCCACGAACTGCCGGGTCAGCGCGCCACGTTCGCGCGGCGACAGCGCGGCGGCGGAGACCTGCATGGGCGCGTCGGCGGCGACGATGGCACGACCGGTGACGCCGGTCGACTGTGCGGGCGCGGCGGACACGGACAGGGCGGGGACGAACGCGAGCGACAGCGCCGCGATCAGGCCGGGGCGGGAGTTGGACATGAAGTTCTCCGGAGTGCGATGACGGATGGAAGCGGATCGATCATAAGACGGACCCGGGCGCCGATCGAACGGCGCCCGGGCGTGAGGCCGCATCCTTGCTCAACGCCCCGGTACGCGACAGCACTCCGCGGTGCCCTGCACCGAGATGATGCCGTTGGTGTTGTTCCTGCCCGAGCAGAACGCGCCCAGCGGATCGCTGGCGGACGCCCGGTACAGGCCATTGATGCCCCAGCTCGCCTCGTCGAAGCCCTGCGTGCGGCAGCCGGCGCCGGTGACGTGGTAGCCGGTCGGGCAGCTCGGGATTTCCATGTCGAAGATGTCGTTAGCGGCGACGTTCTGGGTCACGAAGGTGCTCGTGCACTCGAGCTCCGTGGCCTCCGGCGTGGCGAAGTAGCCGACGATGTCGACCACGTAGTGCGACTGGCCGTAGCTGTAGAGCGAGAAATCGGACGTCGTCAGCGGGCTGGGCACCGGCATGATGATGCCGTTGTTGATGAACTGCCCGGTGGCGTAGTTGACGCTGGCCGCCAGCGGCTTCGCGGTGCCGAACGGATAAGCGGTGGCGTAACCCGGGCGGTCCGGCGCGACTGCGGTCAGGTTGACGGCGACGGCGGCGGCGGTCACCCCGAGCAGACCGCAATCCGTGGCGCTGCCGCCCTGTGCGGTGTAGTTCGCCTGGTTGATGGCGACGAAGTCGCGCGTGCCATCGGCCGCGATCGGCCCGTCGACGGTGTTGCGGGTGTCGACGATGCGGCAGGGCTGGATCGGCGTGTAGACCAGGTCCGCGGCGGCGGCGCCCAGCACCGGCGAGGCCTTGCCGCGGGTCATCGCCAGCTTGGTGATCACCGCTTCGTCGCCGAGGCGATGACCGCTGCCCGAAAGCGCCGCCATCGCGCCTTCGAAGGTGTTGCGGGACAGTGCGGTGCGGAAGTTCGTCGGATCCACCGACGCGAAGGTCGGCACCATGCGCTTGGACCAGACGCCCACCGGAACGCGATAGACGCGCTGCACGTATCCCCCCCAGCGCAGCACGAATTGTCGGGTCATCTCGCCGCGCGCCTTCGGCGTGAGCGCGGTGGCAGGCGCGGCGGACGCGACGGGCGCGGTCCGCGCGGTGGAGCGTGTGGTCCCGGTGACGGCAGGACGGGCTGCAGCGTCCATGGCGAAGGCGCCGATGGCCATCGACAGGGCGAGCGTCGTGACGCGGAGTGCATGAGGCATGTTTGGTTTCCCCGGCTCAAGGGCAGTGGTTTGCCCGACGGCACTATAACGGAGTCTCGGGCATCATCCGGACGCCGCCGGATGCTGCCCTGCAGCAACGACGCCGGCCTGCGGTACGCTGATGATCGGGATTCCGCCCGCAGCCTTTCCAGATCGCACATGCCGATTCGCACGCGCTCCCCGTCGCCGACCGTCGCCGCGACGTTCCTGCTCCTCGCCCTGTCCGCCTGCGCCGTCGCAGCGGCCCCCGTACCGACGCCCGCGGGATCCGTCGTCCGGCCGGCGCTCACGCCGCAGGCCCGCGGCGAGGCGATCCGGGATTTCGTGCTGAAGTGGGCGCCCCACGTCCGCGCGACGTACGGTGTCGACCTCCACGCCTGGGCGATGCGCCTGGTGCCGCAGTTCGCCAAGGGCGATCCGGCCAACCTCCGTGAAGCGCTCTCCCGCACCACCTTCGAAGGCGCGATGGCGGCCCTGGACGGCGTCGGTCGGCGCCTGTCCGACGACCGCGTGTCGTCCGTGCTGGCCGCGCTGCCGCCCGGGCCGATCGACGCTCGCCGCACGGCGATCGCCAAGGCGCTGGGCGACACCACACGCGACCTCGTCTATACCCCGATCACGCCGTGCCGCATCGTCGACACCCGCAACACGGCGCTCGGCGCGATTCCCGCCAACGGCAGCCGCAGCTTCGTGGCCGCAGGCGTCAGTGAATACCTGCAGCAGGGCGGGACCAACGGCAACTGCGGCATGGCGCTGGAAGCGCCGACCGCGCTGGCGCTGAACGTCACGGTGGTCTCGCCGACCATCGCCGGCTACACGACGGTGTTCCCGTACGGCACCGCCCGGCCGACCACGGCCAGCGTCAACTACGCGGCCGGCGCGATCGTCAACAACGCCATCGTCGCCGCCGTGCCCACGCCGGTCGCCTCCTTCGATTTCACCGTCTACAGCTACGCCCAGGCCCACTACGTGGTCGACCTGGTGGGCTATTTCGACACCCCGCGGTCCTCGCCGGTGGAATGCCTCGACAGCGCGACCAACAACGTCGTCGTCGACGCGGGCGCGACCGCCAGCGTCGTGGCGACGGCCGCCTGCCCGACCGGCTACGGTGCCGCGTCGGTGAACTGCGAATCCGACGGCTGGGACATGCCGCTGGTCTATGCCTCCGGCAGCATCTGCGCAGCGAAGAACAACGGCGGCACGACGGCCACGTTGAAGGCCGGCTGGCGCTGTTGCCGGATCCCCGGGCGCTGAAGGCCGGGACCCTGAACGCCCTCGCCGCGGCGACGCATGAAAAAGCGCAGGACACCCTCTAGAATCCGGGAGGCCCCGATCCGACCGTCTTGCCGGGACTGTGAACCCGGTTGCGATCGGGATGCACCGCCCCTCTCATGTCCGGGCCCGCCCGGGCCGTGCCGGCGGATGCGGGCCAACACCGCTTGAGCGTATCCTAGACCCCCCCTGCTCCGGTCGCCGGAGCCCACTGCCGAGAGTCCTCATGCGCCATCTCTTCTTCAGCGTGACCGCAGCCCTGGCGCTCGCCGGGTGCGCCGCCGCCGACCGGCAGGATGCCGATTCGTCCTCCACCGCCTCGCGGGCCACCGCGGCGCAGCAGACGCTTCGCACCACCGCGCTGGCCGACGCCACCCGGCATGCCGCATTCGCGTCGCTGCCCGATCATGGCGCCCTGCTGGCCTACACACCCGGCCGCGAGACGATCCAGCGCGGTGCGGAAACCTACCGCGCGGTGCAGCTGAGCGAGGCCCACGCCCTGAACGCCGCCGCGCGCGGCCGTTCGATCGAGCTGCCCACGCCCTCCGGCGAAACCGTGCGGATCGGCTTCCAGCGGGTCGAGGAAGGCCTGGACGGCAACTGGTCCTGGATCGGCCGCACCGCCGACGGCCAGGACGCGGTCATCACCTTCGGCGAGAAGGCGGTCTTCGGCCGCATCGGCCAGCGCGGCACCGAAGCGCTGCGCGTGACCACCGCCGGCGGTCGTGCCTGGCTGGTCGAGACCGATCCGAGCCGCGTGATCGACGCCAATCGCATGCCCGGCGCCCGCGACAACGACATGCTGATCCGGCCGACGGCCGCCGCCGCGGCCGTCGCCGCCAAGCGCACCACCGCCGCCTCCACCGCGACGTCCTCCACGATCCCGACCAAGGCCGGCCCGGCCGAAACGGTCGACGTGGTCGTCGGTTACACCAACGGCATGGTGTCCCGCCTCGGCAGCGCCTCGGCCGCCGAGACCCGCGTCGCCAACCTCGTCGCCCTGACCAACCAGGCCTACGCCAACAGCCAGGTGACCCCCCGGGTCCGCCTCGTCAAGGCGCTGCAGGTCGCCTACACCGACACCAACAGCAACGAAGTGGCGCTGGAAGCCGTGACCGGCGTGACCTGCACCACCACCAGCTGTAGCCCGCAGACGGTCCCGACCGAGCTGGTGCCGCTCCGCACCGCCCGCGACCAGTACGGCGGCGACCTGGTCGCCCTCCTGCGTCCGCTGAAGTCGCCCGAGCAGGGCGGTTGCGGCATCGCCTGGCTGCTCGGCGGCGGCGGCTTCCCGATCGACAACACCGACGCCGACTTCGGCTACTCCGTCGTCAGCGACGGCACCGACGTCGACGAGACCGACGGCAAGACCTACAGCTGCGTCGAGACTGCCTTCGCGCACGAGCTGGGCCACAACATGGGCCAGCAGCACAACGTCGAGGACAGCGGCGGCGATTCCGGCACCCACTCGTACTCGTACGGCTATCGCGAAGCGACCTCGACCGGCTTCTACACGGTCATGGCCTACCGCCTGCCGAACAGCAGCCAGTTCAACATCGCCTACTTCGGCAACCCGAACGTCACCTACGCCGACACCGGCCGCCCGACCGGCACCGCCAACGCCAACAACGCGGCGAGCCTGAACCTCTCGATGCCGGTGGTGGCACAGTTCCGCGCGGCCGTGGTCTCGTTCGGCAAGCGTCCGCACAACGATTTCAGCGGCGACGGCAAGAGCGACATCGTGCTGTGGAACCCGTCGCTGACCTACCTCGGCTACTGGATCATGAACGGTTCGGTGTACACCGGCTCGGCCGGCTTCGGCGTCGCCTCCGGCAACGAGCCCGCGGCCAGCGGCTTCATGCATTCCACCGAAGCGCACGCGTCGCTGGTGGTCCGCAATCCGACCACCGTCAAGCTGTCCTCGTACATCTGGAACACCACCAACAGCGCCTTCGCCCTCAACAACGTCGGTGGTTACCCGGCAGGCTGGAACCTGGTCGCGCTGGCCGACATCAACGGCGACGGCAGCGACGACCTGCTGTGGCGCAACCCGGCCACCGGCCAGTTCGCGTACTGGATCATGAACGGCACGGTCTTCGTCAGCGCGCAGACCTACGCGCCGCCGGTCACCTACGTCATCGCCGGCGTGGGCGACTTCAACGGCGACGGCCGCGCCGACCTGCTGTGGAACGACCCGGGCACCCGCAACGCCAGCGTCTGGCTGAGCACCGGCAACGGCTTCACCGTGTCGCAGATTGGCCAGTACGGCACGACCTGGAACATGGTCGGCGTGGCCGACGTGACCGGCGACGGCAAGGCCGACATCCTCCTGCGCGACAACGCCAAGGTGTACCTGGCCTATTGGAAGATGAATGGCGCGGTGTTCGTCAGCGCCTCGGCCTTCGGCCTGGCGTCCGACTACGACGTGCTCACCACCGGCGACTTCGACGGCGACAGCATCGACGACGTGGTGGTGAGCCGCGCCAGCGACCGCAGCATGCGGCTGTGGCGCAGCAACGGCACCAGCTTCACCCAGTCGAACATCGGCCAGTACGGCACCGGCTGGAGCGTGGTGAAGTAAGCTGCTCCGCCCGCCGGGCGAACGGAAAGGGCCGCCGACGCGCGTCGGCGGCCCTTTTTCGTTTGTCGGGGTGGTCGCCCGTCCCGCGGACCGGACGCTTGCGACGCGGCCCGCGATGTGGAATCAGAGCACCTGGATGTGGCGACCGTTGTCGCAGCCGTGCAGTGCGCCGCCGGAGCGGTAGGCGAGGTACAGGTGGTAGCGTCCCGACGGCAGCGCGCCGGCGTCGAATTCGACCTGGAAGCCCGGCGTGCCGCCGTCGGCGCCGAGATCGTCGCGGGCCATGTCCGGCGTCACCGCGATGTCCCAGACCTTCGACTTGTCCTCGGACTCGATGCGCAGCACCGGCGTCTCCGGCGCGACGCTGCCCTCGCCCTTCAGCCAGCCGGTCGCCTTGCCGGCGTTCGGGACCGACAGCGTGACGTCGGCGCCGGCGAAGGCCTGGCCGTCGACCGATTCGAGATTGCAGGCGCCGGCCGTCGCGGCCACCAGCGCCTCGGCGCGCTGGGCGTCGTCGAGCGCACGCAGGGCGGGCACGGC
>JAEWNA010000300.1 GCA_023392975.1 Pseudomonadota bacterium
ATGCCGCCACGCGCGACCCCGCCGCTGCGGCACCGACGCCGACGGCACCCGCCCCCGCGTCGGCGCCTGCCGCTGCGGGCCCGCTGCTCACCGATCCCGCACATCCCGACCACGCGATGTTCAGCACGCTGCGCGAGCGCATGCCGCCGGGCGCCACGGACGACCAGGTCGCCGTCGCCACCGCGCGGGCGCGGCAGGAAGGCATCACCCCCGACCGGCTGGAGCGGGTGGCGGCCGATCCGAACGACCAGAACCGGGTCTGGCTGATGGGCAGCGTGCCGGGCTTCCGGACGATGGTCGACCTCTCGCAGCCGGTGCCGCCGATCGAGCGCACCAGCGCCGAGCTGCTGGCCGCCCGCGAGCAGACGCCCGAACCGGCACCCGCGGCGCGCACGCAGGAACGCCCGGCGATGGCGCAGTGAGCAATCGCGGCACGCTGCCGCATCGCCGTCGGGATCAGCCGCGAGCGGCCTGCGCCGCGATCAGGCGCGCCAGGAAGTCGAAATAGCCGTCGATGTAGGCGCTCTCGCCGTTGCCGTCGAGCAGGAACGGATTCATCAGCGTGTGGCGCAGGATCACCAGCCGGTCGCGCTCGGGATCGGCATCGTCCAGCGCCTCCGCCGGCAGGCCCAGCGCGTCGAGCACGCGCGCGGTGTCGGCGGCGCCCATGGTCTCGCGCCGCAGCGTGGTGATCGAACCGAAATGTTCGCCCAGCTGCAGCGGTTTCGACGGATCAGCGCTGAGTGCGCGATGCAGGTCGCGGACGAAGCGGTTCATCGCCGCGATGTCGCGATTGCCGTGCGGGTTGAGCGCGAGGCAGACGAGATTGCTGTCCGGCGCGAACGGCACCGTCGCCTGCGCCAGCGGCGCGATGCGCGCGATGAAGCGATCGGCGGCGGCGAGGAAGGCCTCGGTGTTGCGGATGCTCTGCGCCGGCAGCCGGCCGAAGCGCGCGTGGTCGAGCGGCATCACGCGATGGGTGACGTACACCGCCGCCGCCATCGCGCCTGGCTTCGAACCTTCGGGAATGTAGCGGCCCAGCTGGCGATGGCGCTGGAAATAGTCGCCGTCGGCGGCCTGGTCGAACACGTAGTCCGCGCCTTCGGCCAGCAAGCCGATCGCGCGCTGGTCGCGGCACAGGAACGCGCCGGCGCCGTATGGCAGGTAGCCGAGCTTGTGCGGGTCGATGGTAATGGCATCCATCCGCGGCATCGCGGCGACCGCGGCGTGCACCGCAGTGCTCGGGAAAGCGGCGAATTCCGCGCCGATCGCGTCCGCGCTGCGCAGCGCGCCGTCGGCATCGCGGAACAGCGTCGCGAGATAGCCGCCCCATGCCGCGTCGAGATGCAGCGCCATGCCGAGGCCGTCGCGATGCAGGCGATCGCGCAGGTCGGCGAGGCCGTCGAGCGGATCGATGGTGCCGAACTCGGTGCTGCCGAGCACGCCGACGGTCATCAGCACCGGCTGGCGCGCGCGGCGGCAGGCGTCGAGCTGTTCAGCGAGCGCGCCGAGATCCAGCCGCATCGCCTTGCCCGGGATCAACCGCAATTGTGCGCGGCCGAGCCCGAGCAGCTTCGCACCCTTGCTCCACGAGTAGTGCGCGGTGGCCGGCGCAAACACCAGCGGCGTCGACAGCGTCGGATGTCGTGCAAGGAATCCGGCGAGACCCAGCGTCTCCAGCCGCGCGTCCTCGACCCGGCGCGCCCAGCGTGCGCGTTCGTCGCCGGGCATCGCCGCCAGCGCATCGCACCAGCGCGCGTACAGCGTCGTCGATTCGGCCGGCAGCAGGTTGAACGCGACCCAGTCGTCGTCGGGCAGGTCGGCGAGCGGCGCGTTCGCCGCGCGCAGCGCCACCGGGAACGCCTTCAGCGCCAGCGCCAGGCGCAGGCCCTGCACGTTCGCCAGCGTGCCGCCGGAGGTGAGATGACCGAACGCGCAGTCGACGCGTGCGGGATCGGCGACGTAGCCGACCATCGCCGCCAGTTGCAGCCCGGCCTTCAGTTCCAGATCGATCGTGACCGGCGCGGCGTCGGCGCTGACGTTGTTCGGGTTGTACGGCAGCGCCAGCATCTGCGCGACCAGCCCCGGCAGCAGCAGGTCGCTGACCATGTGGCCGATGTAGCGCGGGCTGTGGAACGGCACGCTGCGCTTGAGCGCTGCCGACAGCTGGTGCAGTTCGCGGCGCAGCCGTGATTCGAAGTCGACGTAATCCGCGCGACGGTTGGCGCCGGTGGGGATCGCCGGCGCGTCCTCGGGATGCAGGTTGCGGCGCCAGTAGACGTGGTCGCGCAGGAACCCGACGACCAGCGATTCCAGCAGATCGTCGTTCTCGGCGTACGGGCCGAGGAAGCAGGGATACAGCGCGGGATCGGCGCTCATGCCGCCGCGCCGCAGAGACTGTCGAGCGCCAGCGTGGTCATGCGCGCCAGCCCGCGTTCGCGTTCGTCCGCGGGCATGTGGCGGCCTTCCTCCAGATGGTCGCTGACGGTGAGCAGCGACAGCGCGGCGATGCCTTCGCGCATCGCCAGCCCGTACAGCCCGGCCGATTCCATGTCGATGCCGAGGATGCCGTGCCGGCGCAGGCGCGCGACGAGGTCCGGGTCGCCGTCGTAGAAGCAGTCGGTGCTGAAGACGTGGGCGACGCGCACCGCGACGGACTGCCGCTCGGCGGTGTCGACGACCGCGCGCAGCAGCGCGAAATCGGCGCAGGCGGCGAGGTCGTGGTCGCCGAAGTGCAGGCGGTTGAAGCGCGAGTCAGTGCTGGCGCCCTGCGCGATCAGCAGGTCGCCCAGCGCGACGTCGCCGACGCCGCCACAGGTGCCGAGGCGCACGATCCGGCGTACGCCGTGGACCCGCGCCAGTTCGGTGGCATAGATCGCCGACGACGGGATGCCCATGCCGCTGCCCATCACCGACACCGGCCGGCCGCGCCACGTGCCGGTGTAGCCGAGCATGTTGCGGCGTGCGTTGAACTCGACCGGTGCATCGAGGAATTCGCGGGCGATGTGCCGCGCGCGCAGCGGATCGCCGGGAAAGAGGACGGTGTCGGCGATGGCGCCGGGTTCGGCGTCGAGATGCGGCGTGCTCATGCGGAAGGCGTCCGGGTCGGCGCGCCGTCCGGCGGCACGCGGTCGGTAAGGAAGCAGCGGCCCGCCGCCAGCGGCGGCAGGCCGAGATGGGTGGCGAGCCCCTGGCCGAGGTCGGCGAACGACTCCCGCCGGCCCAGCGCGCGCGGCGCCAGCCCCGGGCCGTACGCGAGCAGCGGCACGGTCTCGCGGGTGTGGTCGCTGCCGGGCCAGGTCGGGTCGCAGCCGTGGTCGGCGCTGAGCACCAGCAGGTCACCGGGGCGCAGCGCGGCGAGCAGCGACGGCAGGCGCGCATCGAAGGCTTCCAGCGCGGCGCCGTAGCCGAGCGCATCGCGGCGATGGCCGTACACGCTGTCGAAGTCGACGAAGTTGACCGCGACCAGCGCACCATCGCCCGCGCCGGCGAGCGCGGCCAACGTCGTGTCGAACAGCGCATCGTGGCCGCTGGCGGGCCGCACCGACGACACGCCGCGGTGGGCGAAGATGTCGCCGATCTTGCCGACCGCGATCACGTCGTTCCCCGCCGCTTCCACGGCGTCGAACAGCGTCGGCGCCGGCGGCGGCAGCGCGTAGTCGCGGCGATGGCCGGTGCGCGTGAAGCCGGTCTCCGGTGTGCCGAGGAAGGGCCGCGCGATCACCCGGCCGATGTCGTACGGCCCCAGCAGGAAGCGCGCGAGTTCGCACAGCGCGTGCAGCCGCTGCAGGCCGAAACTGTCCTCGTGCGCGGCGATCTGCAGCACCGAATCGGCGGAGGTATAGACGATCGGTTTGCCGCTGGCCATGTGCTCGGCGCCGAGCCGGGCGATGATCTCGGTGCCCGAGGCGTGGCAGTCGCCGAGCACGCCGGGCAGGTCGCCCTGTTCGATCAGCGCGCGCAGCAGCTCCGGCGGGAACGAATGTTCGTGCGCCGGGAACAGGCCGAACGGGCGCTCCAGCACCACGCCCATGCTTTCCCAGTGGCCGGACGGCGTGTCCTTGCCGCAGGCGCGCTCGACCGCGTACCCCCAGCAGGCCTCCGGCATCGGCAGATCGATGAAACCGGCGGCCGTACGCCCACGGGCCTGCGCGTGCGCCTGCGGCAGGCCCAGG
>JAEWNA010000304.1 GCA_023392975.1 Pseudomonadota bacterium
ATGTGGTACTGCCAGCGCGCCGGCACGTACGGGCCCGGCAGCCGCTGCAGCCGGCCGCCGTCGACCCAGGGCGCGAGGATCTTCTCCCGCCCCAGCGCCGCGCCCAGCCCGAGCGCCGAGGCCTCCATCGCGTCGGTGCTGTCGCTGAAGCTGTGGCGGAAGTCGAGTCGCGCGCCGGGGACGCCCGCGGCCCGGAACCAGTCGGGCCAGCCCTGGCGGGCCAGGTCGGTGACCAGCGGCAGGCGCGCGATGTCCGCCGGCGTCTCGACGCCCGCGGCGAGCGACGGCGGCGCCAGCGGCACCAGCGCATCGTCCATCACGTGGTAGGCGGCGAGCCCGGGCCAGTGGCCGGGGCCGTGGCGGATCGCCAGGTCTGGGCCGCCGGCCTCGAAGCGGGCGAGGGCGATGCCGGTGTCGAACTCCAGGCGGATGTCCGGGAATGCCTCGGCGAACGCCGGCAGGCGCGGCATCAGCCACGCGTGCAGCAGCGAATGCAGGGTGCTGATCCGGACCCGGTCGCGATCGTCGGCATCGTTGCGAAGCTCGCGCAGCGTGCCTTCGATGTCGGTCAGCGCCGAGCCCGCGGCATCGGCGAGCCGGCGCCCCTCGGGGGTGAGCTGCACCCCGCGGGCATGGCGCCGGAACAGGCTCACGCCCAGACGTTCCTCCAGCTTGCGCACGTGGTGGCTGACCGCGCTCGCGGTGAGGTGCAGCTCCGCCGCGGCGTGGGCGAAATTCTGGTGGCGGGCGGCGGCCTCGAACGCGGCGAGCGCCGGCAGCCAGTCTCCTCGCAGTGCCATGTCGAGCCTCAAGTCTTGTTTGTGGCTGGGGTCGAAAGTATGCGCTTGTCGGCCCTCGACGGCGCTCGATAATGCTCGCTCTGACCTTCGCCGAATGATGGCCTGGCCGAGATCGGCCGGGACGCGATCCCGGCGACCTGCCGAGGAAGCCCGCATGAGCGCAGTCCCCAAAGTCCTCCATGCCGCCGCCTTCTCCCCCGCCTGGGCGGGGCCGGCGACGGACGCACCCGCGATCGAGGTCGGCCCCGGTTGCCTGCGCCGCGACCTGCCCGCACCGCCCGGCGTCCGCGCCTGGCTGGTCGAAATGGCGCCGGGCAGCCGCTGGCCGCGGGTCGATCGCCACGACACCGGCGAGGTCTACTTCGTGCTGGAAGGCGAGGTGATCGAGGGCGAGGCGCGGCATCCCGCCGGGACGCACGTCTGCTTCCCGCCCGGCAGCCGGCATCGCCCGCGCAGCGAAACCGGCGCGCGGCTGTTCGGCGTCCACCTGACCGATGCCGCCTTCCTCGGTGCGGGGGGCGATCCCGCCTGCGTGTCCGGCGAACTGCACCTGCCGCACGGCTGAGCCGGCGCGGCTTCCTCTCCCCGTCACCGGAGCGACCCTTGAGCGCGATCGTCGTCGAGTCCTCGTCCTGTCGTCCCTCGCCCGCGTGGCTGACGCCGCTGGAGATCGGCGTGCTCGGCGCGATCTGGGGCGCCTCGTTCCTGTTCATGCGCGTGGCCGCGCCGCATTTCGGCGCCGCGCCGCTGGTGGCGATCCGGCTCGGCCTGGGGGCGCTGATCCTGCTGCCGTTCCTGTGGCGCGCGCGGGCGGCGTTCCCCGCGCGACTGTGGCCGCGGCTGGCGCTGATCGGCGCGATCAACTCGGCGGTGCCGTTCGCGCTCTTCGCCTGGGCGGCGCAGCGCGCGCCGGCCGGCGTGGGCGCGATCACCAATTCGATGGCCGTGCTGTTCGCCGCGCTGGTCGCCTTTCTCTTCTACGGCGAACGCATCGGCCCGCGCCGCATCGTCGCGCTGGCCGCCGGATTCACCGGCGTGATCGTGCTGGCGGGCGGGAAAGTCGGCGGTGCCTCGATCGGCGGCGCGGTCGCCGCGGGCACCGCGGCGGCGTTCCTGTACGGCATCGGCGCGAACCTGGTCCGGCGGCATCTCGCCGGCCTGCCCGCGACCGCGGTGGCGGCCGCGACCCTCGGTTCCGCGGCACTGCTGTCGCTGCCGTTCGCCATCGCGCAGTGGCCTTCGGCGCCGGTTCCGGCGCTCTCGTGGGCTGCGGTCGCCACGCTAGGCATCCTCTGCACCGGCATCGCGTTCGTCACCTACTACCGGCTGATCGCCCGCGTCGGCGCGGCGCGCGCGGCCACCACGACCTACCTCGTGCCGCTGTTCGGCGTCGGCTGGGCCTGGCTGCTGCTGGACGAGCCGCTGACCCCGGCGATGGCGATCGCCGGTGCGCTGATCCTCGGCAGCGTGGTGCTCGGCCAGCGCAAGGCCGGCTGAGGCTTCAGTAGGCCGCCACCGGCGGGGTGTGCGCGTGGGCGCGGCGCGGCACGCCCTCGTCGTCGAGCAGGCGCTCGATCCGGGCGAAGACCTCGGCGCGCGAGAAGGGCTTCTTCATGAAGTCGTCGGCGCCGATGCGCTGGACGTAGAACTGCTCGGTCGCCTGCTGGTTGCCGCTGATCATGATCACCGGCACCGGCTTGGTCGCCGGCTCGCGGCGCAGCGTGCGCAGGCAGGCGAAGCCGTCCATGCCGGGCAGCACGATGTCGAGGAAGATCAGGTCCGGGACCAGGGTCCGGGCGAACTCGAGCGCGTCCTCGGCGGTGTAGGCCTCGTAGGTCTCGTAGCCGTTCTGCTGCAGCATCTTGCGCAGCACGGCCACGATCGTGGTCGAGTCGTCGACGATCAGCACCTTGGTGCCCGGGCGCGGCGCCGCGCGGGGTTTCTCGCGGCGTTCCGGACCGATGTAGGCGTCGTCGACCTGCGGCGGCGCGACGGCGGCCTCGGCGATCTCGTCCGGCGTCGCCCGCTCGGCGATGGCGTCCAGTTCCTCGGGCGTGGGCGCGGGCGTCGGCGGACGCGGCGGCAGCGGGGACGGCGCGGGGACGGACGGAGGCGCGACCGACGTCTCGCGCACGCGCATGGCGTCGCGCCAGCGTTTGACCGAATCGAAAATGCTCACGCGCGATGCTCTCCTCGAAAGGCGTCCGGCCTGCGTCTCCCCCTTCCCGACAACGGTATTCCGGCCCCGGGCCGGACGCCGGAAGCATAACGGCCCGGCCCGGGAGGGCCAAGCCCGCGGCCCGGGAGGCGTCCGGGTGCGCGCGGGCACCCGGGCGGGGGGCGCGAGGTCAGCGGATCGGTTCGTCCAGCATCATCTCGCGGACGAAGCGCACCGGCGGGGCGCCGTAGGACAGCACCTGGTCGTGGTAGGCCTTGAGCTGGAACTTGTCGCCGAGCTTGGCCTCCATCGCCTTGCGCAGGTCGAAGTGCTCCTGCACCCCGACGAAGTAGGTCGGCAGCTGGGCACTGG
>JAEWNA010000328.1 GCA_023392975.1 Pseudomonadota bacterium
CCCCCAGCAGGTGCGCCAGCAGCGGATAGAGGTCCACGTTCGGGAACGGCGCCAGCACGACGCCCCCGCGGAACGAGGGGCCGGCCGCGACGAAGCTCGCGCGCATCTCCGGCGCGTCCGCCGCGAAGCCGTGTTCGCCGCGCACCGGTTGCGGCCACAGCGGCACGCGGCGCGGCTGCACCCGCCAGCCGGTGTCGGTCTGGCAGACGATCGCGGGAATGCGGCGGTTCGTGCCGAAGTGCCAGTCCGCCGGGACTTCGGCCTTGCGCCAGCAGGTGTAGCGGTCGTGCGCGCCGACGAAGGCGTCCGCGACCACCTCCTCGAGCCCCGGCTTCGGCGCGATGCCGACGAAGGCGCCCCACCACGGCACGTCGTAGTCGCCCGGCGGCAGCACGTCGTCGAGATAGCGCACCTGGTCGTGCGGCACGTCGGCCATGCCGTGGTCGGACACGACGATCAGGTCGGTGGTGGCGTCCAGACCGCGTACCCGCAGCCCGTCGCGCAACCGCGCGAGCGCCGCGTCGAGCGTGCGCAGGGCGGCGATCGCTTCCGGCGACGACGCGCCCGCGTCGTGCGCGGCGATGTCGTACTGGTCGAAATACAGGGTCAGCAACTGCGGGCGCTGGCCGGGCGGCAGGTCGAGCCAAGCGAGGATCTGGTCGACGCGCGCCGCGGGGGTCACCGTCTTGTCGAACGTCCTGCGATGGCGCGGATGCTGGCCGGCGATCTCGGCGCTCGAGCCCGGCCAGAACATCGTCGCCGCGATCCCGCCCTGTTTCTGCAGGGTCGCCCAGATCGGCTCGCCGCCCCACCAGTGGCCGTCGTCGGCGCTCGCGGCCTCCTTCGACACGAACGTCCCCAGTTCGGGGTCGGACATGTTGTTGTGGACGATGCCGTGATGATCCGGATACAGCCCGGTCACGAGGGTGTAGTGGTTGGGAAAGGTGAGGGTGGGGACGCTGGAGGCCATCCACTCGGCCCGCACGCCGGTCGCGGCGATCGCATCGAGGGTCGGCATCGCGCCGCTGCCGGGCACCGAGGCGGGCAGCGCGTCGATCGAGACGAGGACGACCTCCCGGGCGTGTGACGCGGCCGTCGGAGGCGGTGACGACAGCGGCGGCGCGCCGGCGCAGGCGGCGAGCAGGAGGCAAGCGACGGGGATGAGGTGCCGGATCGGCCGCGCGGACAAACCGCGCCAAGCGAAAAGGGAAGCCATCCGGCGATGATACCGTCGCCGCGTTGCCGACGCCCTCGACCGGAGCCCCGCATGTCGCCTTGCCGCCTCGCCTGCGTTTCCCTCGCACTCGCATGCCTGCCGCTGGCCGGGGCGCAGGCCGCCGTCGCGCTGTCCCCGGACGAGTGCGAGGTCTGGGCGCGCGAACTGGATTTCGCGGCGTCGGTCGCGGCGCACGATGCCGCCGCGTTCGCCGAACATGTCGATCCCGGTGCAGTCTTCGGTGCCGGCCGCGAGCGCCAGGCGCGCGGACGCGAGGCGGTCGTCGCGCGCTGGGCCGGGATCGTCGCCGGCAAGGACCTGACCATCGCCTGGTACCCCGAGCGCACCACCGTCGGCGGGGTTCCCGGCATCGCGTGGTCCGAAGGGCCGTCGCTGGTGATCGCGCATCCCGGCACCGACGCCGAGGCCTTCACCCTCGGCCGCTTCCACTCGGTCTGGCGTCGCGGCGAGGAGGGCGTCTGGCGCGTGCTGTACGACGACGGGATCGACCTCGGCCCGGCGACCCCGGCGCAGGTCGAGGCCTTCCGTGCGGGCCGGCGCGACGCCTGCCCGGCGCAGGCCGCGGACGGCGCGATGACGACGCCCTGAACTTCCGCTGCGCATTCAGGCACATCGCCGCGGTCGGGCGTATGGTGATCGCAACCCCGCCCACGGAGCCGCTGCCATGACCCGCACGCTCGCCACCCTGCTGCTCGTCGCCGTCTCCGGCGTCGCCGCCGCGCAGACCGTCACCGTCACCAACGAAGCCGGCCAGACCGAAACCGCCCGCACCGAGCCGACGACGACCCCCGACCAGGCCGCGACGTCCGATCAGGCCACCGTTGCGTCCGCGGAGGTCGCGTCCAAGACCTGCCTGCGCAGCACCGGTTCCCGCATCGTCGAGGCCCGTAACCTGCGCGCCCAGCGCGAAGGCAAGCCGCAGCAGTGCACCAACGCGGCCGGCCGCGTCTACACCCGCGAGGATCTCGACCGCAGCGGCTACGTCGATCTCGCCGACGCCCTGCGCGCACTCGACACCTCGATCCGCTGACGATTCCCGCACTGTTTCCCCGAACGCCCGGCCCCGCGCCGGGCGTTCTCGTTTTCGGGGTCGTGCGCGTCAGCCGAACAGATCACCCGTCGGCGATGCCGCCGGTGCCGGCAGCGCGCCTTCCAGCCGCAGCAGCGCTTCCTTGATCGGCAGGCCGCCGCCGAAGCCGGTGAGCGCGCCGTCGCTGCCGATCACGCGGTGGCAGGGCAGCACGATCGGCAGCGGATTGCGACCGTTGGCGGCGCCGACCGCGCGCACCGCCGCGGGCTGGCCGATGGCCTTCGCCAGTTGGCCGTAGCTCCAGGTTGCGCCCCACGGGATCGTCGCCAGCATCGCCCACACCGCGCGCTGGAACGACGTGCCTTCGGGCGCCAGCGGCAGGTCGAAGGTGCGTCGCGTGCCGGCGAAATAGGCGTCGAGCTGCCTGCGTGCTTCCGCCAGCGTCTCCGCGATCGCGCCGCGCGCTCCGGGCACCCAGCCGGCGCGGTCGACCGGATGCCGGTTCGTCGGGAATTCGATGTGGCGCAAGCCCGCGGCATCGGCGGCGAGCGTCAGCGTGCCGATCGGGCTGTCCATGCGTTCGAAGTAGAGCGTCGTCATGCCGCAGCGGCCTCTGTGGCGTCGTTCGGAAGATGCCACAGGTGCAGCACGGCGTAACCGCGCCACGGTCGCCATGCCTCCGCGCGTGCCGTGGTCGCGCGTTCGCTCAGACGCACCGTGCCCGAGGGCGCGAGCCGCTGCTGCAGCACGAGATCGCCGGCGGGGAAGGCGTCCGGCAGCGCGAGTCCGCGCATCGCGATGTACTGCGCGGTCCAGTCGCCGATGCCCGGCAGCGCGGTGGCGCGCGTGACGAACTCCTCCAGCCGCTGGCCGCCGTCGAACGACAGCCGGCCGTCGACGACCGCCGCTGCCAGCGCGCGAATCGTCGCCGCGCGGGTCTTCGGCAGGCCGATGGTCTCCAGCGGCGCGTCGCGCAGGACCTGCGGCGACGGGAAGGTGCGATCGAGTCCCGGCGGCGCGTCAATACGATGCCCGCCCCAGGCATCGACCAGCCGCCGCGCCAGCGTGGTCGCGCCGGCGACGCTGATCTGCTGGCCCAGCACCGCGCGGACTGCGAGTTCGAAACTGTCCCAGCCGCAGGGCACGCGCAGGCCCGGATGCGCGGTGATCGCGCGCGCCAGCAGCGGATCCTGCGCGAACAGCGCATGCACCGGGCGCAGGTCGGCGTCGAGGTCGAACATCCGCCGCACGCGGCGCACGAAGTCGGGGATGCGCTTCGTGTCGCCGGGCGCGAGATCGACCAGTTCCAGCCGCAGCTCGGCCTTGCCGACGATCGCACTGACCCGCAGCCACGCACGCCCGTCGCCGATCGCGCGCAGGTAGGCGTCGTCGTCGACGCGTTCGATGCCGGGGATGGCGCGCTTCGCGAGGAAGCGCAGCAGCAGCCCGAAGTCCAGCGGCGGGCGGTAGCCCAGCCGCAGCGCGAGCGTGCCCGCCGGCGCTTTCGCCGCGGACGCCTGCCGGCGGATCGCGGTCGGCGGCATGCCGCAGCCGTCGAGGAACGCGGCGTTGAAGCGGCGCAGGCTGTTGTAACCCGCGGCGAGCGCGACCTCGGTCGCCGGCAACGACGTTTCCGTGAGCAACTGCTTCGCCAGCAGCAGGCGCCGCGTCGCGTGCACCGCGTGCGGGGT
>JAEWNA010000339.1 GCA_023392975.1 Pseudomonadota bacterium
ATCCAGCGCCTCGCCGAGCGTGCGCGTCATGTCCATCAGCGCGATCCGCTGGGCGATGTTGCGGCGGATCGTGCGGCTGATGACGAAGCCCTGGCGCAGCAGGAACACGGTGAACAGGCAGGCGGCGAAACCGGCGATCATGAAATCCGGCTTGCCAGAAAACAGGAAGTACAGTGCGAACGGCCCGACGTTGCACAGCACGTAGGCCGCATGCGCCGGCCACCACGCGCCGAAGCTGCTGACCGCCGCCGCGGGCATGCTGATCAGGAGGAAGGCGACGACGAAATACAGCTCGCCCTGGCCCATCGGGAACAGCAGCGTCGACCCCACGCCCCACACGCCGCCGCAGAACGCGCCGAGCAGGATGCACACCAGCGGCTTGCCAGCGCGACTGTCGCCGTCTTCGCCCGGACGCCACATCGACGGCGACGCCAGCCAGATGCGCAACGCCGACGCCAACCCCACCGCCGCCGCCCAGCCGAACAGCAACGCCCGCGGATGCACGTCGCGCAGGATCGCCAGGTACAGCACCGCGATCGCCAGCGTCGCGAACGCGCCGGCGCGCCCCTGGCTCAGCACCAGTTGGCGACACTCGCGCGCGATGCGCCGACGCGTCTCGACGGACAATGCGGTGGTCATCGCTCCCCTTGTTCCGACGCGCCTCGGCGCATCCACCGGCCACGATACCGCGTGGGGCGAAGGGCGGCGAGCCGCCCGGCGCATCGAGCCAACCGGGCCGCGCCGGCGCCCCGGCCGGGTCGCGTCGCCCGGGACGCGACCCGGGCTTGCCCCGGCACCCGCAAAGCACTGTTCTTCCGGGGAAAACCCTTGCTCCCGGAGGATCTCGGGTCCTGCGACCCGCATCCGGAGAATGACGCCGATGCGGGTGATACCCGCATCCGACTGCGTCCGCGGACATCGCAACCGATGCTCGCGACGACCGATGCCCGGGCGTCCGGCGACGCCTCGCGCAGGGACGCATTCACCACGGGTCATCGTCGCGCTGAGCGATGCCGTGCGCTACGATCCGGCGGCCGGCGTGCCCCACCGTCAACGAGGAAGACCGCATGTCGAACCGCGACGACCTGGTGTGGTTCAAGCAGACCTTCGCCGAACGCATCGTGCCCGCGCTCGTGGGCACGCCGCTCACGCTCGACCTGATCGTGGCACTGGCCTGCCAGGAAACCGGCTTCGTCTGGTCGAAGCTGCGTCGCGACGGTCTGTCCGAAGCGGAACTCCTCGCGCTGTGCGTGGGCGACACCATCGACGCCCGCGCCGACGGCAGCGGCCGACCGTTCCCGAAACATCGCGCCGACCTGCTGGCCCATCCGCGCGGCGCCGAGATGTTCGCGATCGCACGCGCCGCGCTGGTCGAAATGGCCGCGCACATCCCGGGCTACGAGCGGTCGGTCGCGAATCCGGACAAGTTCTGCCACGGCTTCGGGCTGTTCCAGCGCGACCTGCAGCACTTCCCCGCCGACCCGGATTATTTCCTCGATCGCCGCTGGGCGCGGTTCGAGCAGACGCTGGAACACTGCACGCGCGAACTGCGACGCTGCCTGCACATACTCGACGTGCGCGACGCAGCGCGGCTGGACGACGAGCAGCTGGCCCAGGTCGCGATCGTCTACAACACCGGCCGCTTCCGTCCGGAACGCGGGCTGAGACAGGGACATTTCGACGGCCAGCGCTACTACGGCGAATCGGTACTCGCGTACCTGCGCCTGGCGAAGACGGTGCCCGTGGCAGGCACGCACGCGTGGCCGCAGCCGCGTCCGGGCGAGGCGCTGGTGCCGCCGCCCTCGCCGCTTGACGCCGGCGGCGGCTTCTATCGGGTCGAAACGCACGGTGGGACGCTGCGCCTGCGCAGCCAGCCCAAACGCTCGCAGCCGCCGCACGCGAACGTGATCGCCGCGCTGCCGGACGGCCATCCGGTCCGCGCGTTCGACGACACGCCGACGCACGGCTTCCTCGACGTCGAAACCAGCCTCTACGGTGCGCGCCTGCGCGGATTCGCGTCGGTCGAGCACCTGGTGCGCGACGACCGCATCCGCCGCATTCCGCTGCTCGCGCCATCACCCACGCCACCGAAGCGCGGGTTCGTCGCCGCGCACCTGCCCGCACCCGCCGGCACGGCCATCCGCCGGCACGCGCCCGCGGGGCCGCAGTCGCTGGACGAACCCGGGCAGCCCTACCGCCACGGCGACGATCCCGCCGCGTTGCGCCGCGAACTCGCCGCGATCGTCGAATGGCTGGCCTGCGACGATCCCGCGCACCTGCGCTACGCGCCGCGCGACGGCGCCGGCGCCGGCTTCGCCGCGGTCTATGCCCACGACTACTGTCATCTCGCCGGCGTCTATCTGCCGCGCGTCTGGTGGACCGACGCCACCCTCACGCGCATCGCGCTTGGCGCGAAGCCACCGCCGCCCCTGCTGGGCAACACCGTGCGCGAACTCGGCAGCGACGACCTCTGCCGCTGGCTGCGCGATTTCGGCGCGCACTTCGGCTGGCGCCGTACCGGCAGCGTCTCGTCCCTGCAGCGCGAGGCCGACCAGGGCGCGGTCGCCCTGATCGCGGCTGAAGGCACGCACGACGGCCGCGGCGGCCACATCGCCCTCGTCGTCCCGGAAACCCCGCGCCGCGGCGCACGCCGCAACGC
>JAEWNA010000343.1 GCA_023392975.1 Pseudomonadota bacterium
TCCGGGTCGCGACTCACGTCGCTCCTGCGAACAGCGCGCTTGCCTGCTCTGTAGGAGCGACGTGAGTCGCGACCCGCATGCATTTGCCGATCAAGGCCGCGCACATGCTCGATGGTACGTCTCCGCGGACAATCGCGGGCGACAATACCCTCAGTACGCGAACTCGCGGAACACGCGGTCGATGTCGCCGCCCCAGGCGTCGTGGTACAGCGCGAGCTTGCGTTCGGCGGCGGTCTCGTTCGCCTCGACGACTTCGATGAGCGGGTCGAGGAAGCGGGTTTCGTCGACGCCCTTGCCGTTGAGGCGCGCGCGACGGCGCAGGCCTTCGGCGGCGATCTTCAGCGCCTCGCGCGCGAGGTCGCGGGTGGTGCCGCCGCGGAACGGCAGCTTCAGCGCGTGCTGCGGCACGCCATCGCGCAGGACGTGGCGTTCCGCGAGGCTGAAGTCCTTGACCAGGTCCCAGGCGGCGTCGAGCGCGGCGTCGTCGTACAGCAGGCCCACCCAGAACGCCGGCAGCGCGCAGATGCGGTTCCACGGGCCGCTGTCGGCGCCGCGCATCTCGAGGTATTTCTTCAGCCGCACTTCCGGGAAGGCGGTGGTCGTGTGGTCCGACCAGTCGCGCAGGGTCGGCAGTGCGCCGGGCAGGGCGGGCAGCTTGCCGGCGAGGAAGTCGCGGAAGCTCTGGCCGCTCGCGTCCACGTACTCGCCGTCGCGGTAGGAGAAGTACATGGGCACGTCGAGCAGGTAGTCGACGTAGCGCTCGTAGCCGAAGCCGTCGTCGAACACGAAGTCGAGCATCCCGGTGCGGTCGGGATCGGTGTCGGTCCAGATGTGAGAACGGTAGCTCTGGTAGCCGTTGGGCTTGCCTTCGGTGAACGGCGAATCGGCGAACAGCGCGGTGGCGATCGGCTGCAGCGCCAGCGAGACGCGGAACTTCTTCACCATATCGGCCTCGCTCGCGTAGTCGAGGTTGACCTGCACGGTGCAGGTGCGCGTCATCATGTCGAGGCCGAGGCCGCCCACCTTCGGCATGTAGGCGCGCATGATTTTGTAGCGGCCCTTCGGCATCCACGGCATCTCGTCGCGCCGCCATTTCGGCTGGAAGCCCATGCCGAGGAAGCCGAGGCCGAGTTCGTCCGCGACCGCCTTCACTTCCTCGAGGTGGGAACCGACCTCGATGCAGGTGTCGTGGATGGTCTCCAGCGGCGCGCCGGAGAGTTCCAGCTGGCCGGCGGGTTCGAGCGTCACCGAGGCGCCGTCGCGCACCAGCGCGATGGTCTTGCCGTGTTCCTGCACGGTCTCCCAGCCGAACCGGGTCAGGCCGACGAGCAGCGCCTCGATGCCGCGCTCGCCGTCGAACGTCGGGGGACGCAGGTCGTCGAGGCGGAAGCCGAACTTCTCGTGCTCGGTGCCGATGCGCCAGGCGTCCTTCGGCTTTTCGCCGGAGGCGATCGACGCCACCAGCTGGTCGCGGTCGGTGATGGGCGTATCGGCGACATGGCTGGGACTGGACATCGCGACTTCCGGAAGGTGACCCGCAAGGGAGGCGCCGGAGGCGGCGTCCGTTGCACGGCGGATGCGCGAGATGGGGCCGGTGCCCTACCATCGCAAGGTCCCGCACTATAGCCGTCCCGGTGCCCGCCGCCCCATGCGCATTGTCGCCCTGCTGCTCTGTCTGTGTTCCATCGACGCCGTGGCGCAGGGGCCGGTCGCGCGTCTCGAACGGGGCAACGGCCCGGAACCGGCGACGCTGGATGCGCACCGCTGCCAGGAGGTCGCCTGCGGCAACATCCTGCGCGATCTGTACGAAGGCCTGGTGACCGAGGATGCCGCGGGTCGCCTGATCCCCGGCATGGCCGAGCGCTGGGATACCTCCGCCGACGGCCGCACGTGGACGTTCCACCTGCGCGCGGGGCTGCGCTGGAGCAACGGCGAGCCGCTGGACGCGCCGCAGATCGTCGCCAGCTTCCGTCGTGCGTTCGCGCCGGAGACCGCGGCGCCGTTCGCCGAGCAGTTCGACGCGCTGGTCGGCGCGAAGGACGTGCAGGCCGGGCGCGCCCCGCCGCAGACGCTGGGCATCGACGCGCCCGACGCACGCACCGTGCGTTTCCGCACCACGCGCGCGGTCGCGCTGCCGGCGCTGCTGACGCTGCCGATCGCGTTCCCGGTGTATCTGCCCGCGGTCGCGCGATACGGTGCGCAGCACACGCGACCAGGCAATCTGGTCGGCAATGGCGCGTACCGGCTCGCGGCGTGGACGCCGCAGGCGAACCTCGTCGTCGAGAAGAATCCGCGCTTCCACGATGCCGACGCGGTGCATATCCCGCAGGTGCGCTTCCACGTCACCGAGGACGCGGCTGCCGAACTGCAGCGCTTTGCCGCGGGCGACCTCGACATCACCGAGACCGTGCCGCCGCAGCCGCTGGCCGCGCTGCGCGAACGCTTCGGCGAGCGGCTGCGCATCGCACCGTACCTCGGCGCGTTCTGGCTGGGCCTGAACCTGACGAAGCCGCCGCTGCGCGACGATCCGCGGCTGCGCGAGGCGCTGTCGCTGGCGGTGGATCGCAACCGGCTGACGCGTTCGATCACCGGCCTGGGCGAGACCCCGGCCTACGGCATCGTGCCGCCGGGCATTCCCGGCTATGCGCAGGCGTCGCTGTACTGGTCGACGTGGGACCAGGCGCGACGCGAGGCGCGGGCGAAGGCGCTGTACCGTGCGGCCGGCTATTCCGACGCGCACCCGCTGACGATCGAGCTGCGCTACAACACTTCGACCCCGCATCGCCGGCTGGCGCTGGCGGTGGCGGCGATGTGGCGCGAGACGCTGGGCGTGCGCGTGCGGCTGCGCAACGAGGAATGGAAGGTGTTCGTGCAGAACCGGCGCCAGCGCGCGATCACCCAGGTGTTTCGCGGCGGCTGGATCGGCGACGTCGCCGACGCGCGCAACTTCCTGGTCGGGTTCGCCGAGGACGGCCCGCTGAACTGGCCCGGCTACGACGATGCGCACTACCGCGCACTGATGGCGAAGGCCGACGCCGCGCGCAGCGAGGCGGCGCGGGAAGCCTGGCTGCGCGCCGCCGAAACCCGGCTCCTGCACGCGCATGCGGTGGTGCCGCTGTATTTCTACACGTCGAAGCACCTGGTGTCGCCGCGGGTGGCGGGCTACGAGGCGAACCCGCTCGATCGCCACGTGTCGCGCTGGCTGCGGCTGCTGGAGTGAGTCCAGCGCAAGCCGCGCCGGAATGAGAACCGTCCGCGGCGATGCGCGAACCGATCGCAGTACACTGCGCGGCATGCGGCGGACTGCGCCATCGCCGTGCCGACACCGCACCGTCAAGCCACTGCAGGAGACCTCGATGCGCCGCACCCACCGGGAAACCCATCGCACCGAGCACGTCGGCTGGCTGCGCGCGGCCGTGCTCGGCGCCAACGACGGCATCATCTCGATCGCCGGCCTGGTGGTGGGCGTCGCGGCCACCGGCGCCGGCCCGGGCGCGGTGCTC
Source organism: Pseudomonadota bacterium (assembly GCA_023392975.1). Taxonomy (GTDB): domain Bacteria; phylum Pseudomonadota; class Gammaproteobacteria; order Xanthomonadales; family Xanthomonadaceae; genus Lysobacter_I. The sequence continues at coordinate 3,504 of JAEWNA010000343.1, forward strand.
GGCAGCGGCATCGCCGGGATCGTGGCGGGCGCGATGTCGATGGCGGCGGGCGAATACGTCTCGGTGCAGTCGCAGGCCGATACCGAGGCCGCCGACATCGCCAAGGAGACCCGCGAGCTGGCCGAGGAGCCCGATTCCGAACTGCAGGAACTGACCCACATCTACATCGGCCGCGGCCTGACGCCCGAACTGGCGGCACAGGTGGCGAAGCAGCTGACCTCGCACGATGCGCTCGCTTCGCACCTGCGCGACGAACTCGGCATCACCGAGGCGCTGCGCGCCCGCCCGCTGCAGGCGGCGCTGTCCTCGGCCGCGGCGTTCGCGGCCGGTGCGCTGCTGCCGATCCTCGCCGTGCTGTTCGCGCCGGCCGGCCGGATCGAGCCGGTCACCGCCGGCGTCACCCTGGTGGCGCTGCTGACCTCTGGCGCGCTCGCGGCGTGGGTCGGCGGTGCCTCGATCCCGCGCGGCGCCGCACGCGTCGCGTTCTGGGGCGTGGCCGCGATGGGCGCGGCGGCACTGATCGGCCGCCTGTTCCACGTCCAGGTCGGATGACTGTCGCCGGATTCCGGCGCTTCGGCGCGCGGACGCTCGAGGCGCTGCTGACGTTGTGGCTGCTGGCCACGCTGTGCTTCGTGCTGCTGCGCGCGGCGCCCGGCGGGCCGTTCGACACCGAGAAGGCGGCGCCGCCCGAAGTGCAGGCCGCGCTCGAGGCACGCTACCGGCTGGATCGACCGCTGCCGGCACAGTACGCCGCGTGGCTGGGCGATGTGGCCCACGGTGATCTCGGGCCGTCGTTCCAGTACCCCGACTACACCGTCAACCAGCTGATCGCGCAGGCGCTGCCGGTGTCGGCGCTCAACGGCGCGCTGGCGCTGCTGCTCGCGCTTGGGTTGGGCATTCCGCTGGGCGTGTGGGCGGCACTGCGGGCGGGTTCGTGGCCCGATCGCGCGCTGATGCTGCTGGCCGGTCTCGGCCTGGCGGTGCCCAAGTACGTGGTCGCGCCGCTGCTGGTGCTGCTGTTCGCGGTGACCCTGCACTGGCTGCCGGCCGGCGGCTGGGGCGAGGCCGACAACATCGTCTTGCCGGCGATCGCGCTGGCGTTGCCCAATCTCGCCTACTGCGCGCGCCTGACCCGCGCCTCGATGCTTGACGTGCTCGGCGCCGAATACCTCGCCGCCGCCCGCGCCCGCGGCCTGTCGGAGGCGCGCCTGCTGTTCGCGCATGCGCTGCGCCCGGCGCTGGTGCCGGTGGCGGCGTGGTTGTCGCCGGCGCTGATCAACATCGTCACCGGCTCGGCGGTGGTCGAGCAGGTGTTCGGCGTGCCCGGCATGGGCCGGTTCTTCGTCCAGGGCGCGCTCAACCGCGACTACACGCTGGTGCTGGGCGTGGTGCTGGTGGTCGGCGCGCTGATCGTGCTGATCAACGCGCTGGTTGACGCGCTGCGGGCGTGGATGGATCCGCGGTTGCGGGTCGCGGGCTAGGACGAGACGGTACCCGGGTGCCGGCCATGCAGGCAGTCGGCGTAGCTGCGGACGCGGGCGGAATCGGCAGGGCGGGCGCGCCGCGGCGCGCCCGCCGCCTCAGTGCTTCTCGCGCAGTTGGCGGATGTATTCCAGTTCGTTCTTCGCGTTGGCGTCGTCGGGGTCGATGCGCAGGCATTCGCGGAACTTGGCCTCGGCCTCGTCGAGCCGGCCCAGTTCGATCAGGGCATAGCCGATGCCGCGTTTGGCGCGCCCGAACAGGCGGTTCTGCACCTGCTCCGGGGCGAAGGCCGTCGCCGTCTCGGCGTCGATGGAGGTGCGCAGCATCGCGTTCCAGTCCTGCTGCACCTGCAGCAGATGGCCGAGTTCCAACAACATCTGCGCGTGATAGGGCTCCAGCGACAGGCCCTGTTCCAGGGTGTCGCGCGCCCGGGCGAGGTAGACCGGGTCGCTCTCGGGAGTGCCACCCTTGTTCGTCTTGTAGGCGCCGCTGCCGGCGCTCAGTTCGACCAGGGCGTAGGCCTTCAGGAAGTAGGCGTCGGCCCAGTCCACGTCGAGCACGGAGGCATTCTTGTGCCCCGCTTCGGGCGAGGTCGCGGCGCGGGCGGTATAGGCCAGCGTCTCCGGCAATGTCCGCGCCACGTACCAGCGGGTGTCGCCCGCGGGATACTGCAGCGCGTAGTCGGCAAGGACCGCGTCGATCAGCGCGATGGCGCCTGCGGGGTCGCCGTCGCGGATCATCCGCTCCGCCTCGCCGAGGCGATGGCTGCGGTCGGTTTCCCGCGCGTCGGCCGCCGGGGTCGCCGCGGCGGTGGTGGTCGCCGGCGCCGCGGCGCGTGCCTGGGGCGAGACCGCGGCCAGCAGGGCGAGGCAGAGCAGGCAGCGTGCGGCCTGGATCATCGGAAGTCCTCCCGGGCGTGCCCGGCCATCTTCATTCCCCCGCCGGGCATCGGCAAGCTGGCTGCTACAGCCCCAGCCATCCCGCCACCACCGCCCGCAGTTCCTCCACGCCCGCCTTCGACTCGGCCGAGAAGGTCTGGGCGCTGACGGTGTCGCCGAACGCCGAGGCGAGGTCCCGGCGCACCGCCAGCAGGGTGTTGCCGGCGGCGCCGCGGCCGAGCTTGTCGGCCTTGGTCAGCAGGGCGTGGACGGGCAGGCCGTTTTCGACCGCGAAGCCGATGATCTGCCGGTCGTAGTCCTTGAGCGGGTGGCGGATGTCCATCACCACGACCAGGCCCTTGAGCGCCTGGCGGGTGCGGAAGTACTGGTCGATGAAGGCCTGCCAGTGGGCCTGGAGGTCCTTCGGGACCTTGGCGTAGCCGTAGCCGGGGAGATCGACGAGGTACCTGCCCTCGTGCGGCGGCAGGCCGAAGAAGACCAACTGCTGGGTGCGCCCCGGGGTCTTGGAGACCCGGGCGAGGGCGTTCTGCTGGCACAGGGCGTTGAGCGCACTGGACTTGCCGGCGTTGGAACGGCCGGCGAAGGCGACTTCGGCGCCGTCGTCGGGCGGCAGCTGGCGCGGCGTGTGCGCGGCGAGCAGGTAGTCGGCGCGGGCGAAGGGGTTGGGGAGGGTGGCCATGCGCATAGGATCGCACGGCCGGCGCACGGGCCCGGTTTGACCCACCCCGGCGCCGCGACGATAATTTCACGGTTTCGGCCCGCGACCGGCAGCCGCCGGGCCCGCGCCCCGTCCCTTGGAGTGTTGAGCATGCGTCACGCCCGTGCCTACGGTCTCGCCGGTCTCGCGGTCTTCGCGGTGGCGGCGGCCGCCCTCGCCCAGACCACCGTCACCCCCGCACCCGATGCCGCGCCGGTCGAGACCGCGCCGCTGGATGCCGCGGCGGCAGCGGCGGAACTGGCCAAGGCCAGCGGCGGCGATCCGCAGGCCGGCGCCACCAAGGCCGGCGTCTGCGCCGCCTGCCACGGCCTCGACGGCAATTCGACCGACCCGGCCATCTACCCGCGCCTGGCCGGCCAGAGCGAGCGCTACATCGCCCAGCAGCTGACGATGTTCAAGAGCGGCCAGCGCGTGAACCCGATCATGCAGCCGTTCGCGGCCGCGCTCAGCGCCCAGGACATGCGCGACATCGGCGCCTACTTCGCCACCAAGGCCTCGGGCGCCGGCATCGCCGACGACACCGTCATCGCGGACCCGAAGAGCCCGTACAACGGCATGAAGTTCTACGAGGTCGGCCAGAAGATCTTCCGCGGCGGCGACGCCGCCCGCGGCGTCCCGGCCTGCATGGCCTGCCACGGCGCCGCCGGTACCGGCAATCCGGGTCCGGCCTACCCGCACGTCGGCGGGCAGTCGGCCTGGTACACCGCGCGCCGGCTGCAGGAATACCGCGCCCTGCAGGTGTCGGACCAGGACAAGGGCCTGCCCGCCGTGATGGCCGGCGTGGCCGCGCCGCTCACCGACGAGGAGATCCAGGCGCTCGCCAGCTACATGCAGGGCCTGCACCCGCGCGCCGCGGGGACCGCGAAGGCCGGCGGCGAGGGCTGAACGGTCGCGACGGCCGGTCCGTCCTCGTGCTTGAACCCGAACGCCGGCACGGACATGCTCTGGGCCGGCGTTCTGTTTTCCCGATCCGCCCTGTCCTTCCCCCGATGTTCTTCCCCCATCCGTCCCGGACACCGTCGATGCCGCGTTTCTTCGCCTGGTTGCTGCTGCTGATCCTTCCCCTGACCGCCTGCGCCCAGGCGCCGGCCGGTCCGCCGCAGGTCGGCGTCGACTACGACGTGCTGAAGGAAGGCCAGCGCTGGCAGCGTGCGCCCGATGGCCGCATCGAGGTCGCGGAGGTCTTCGCCTACTGGTGCCCGCACTGCGCCCACTTCCAGCCGATGGTCGATGCCTGGAAGCGCACCAAGCCGGCCGATGTCGACCTGGTCTACATCGCGGCCTCCTACGATCCCGACGACACCTACGCCAAGGCGTTCTTCGCCGCCGATCTCGCCAAGGCGGTGCCGACGGTGCACCAGCCGCTGTTCGACGCCATCCACGAGGAAGGCGCGCTGCCGCACAGCAACGCCAGCGTCGGCGAACTGGCGACCTGGTTCGGCCAGCACGGCCTGAACCCCGCGAAGATGACCACGCTGATGCAATCCAAGGACGTGGCCGACCGCATGGCCCGCGCCAAGGCCTTCATGGTCGCCAATCGCGTCAGCGGCACGCCGACCCTCGTGGTCAACGGCAAGTACGTCGTGCGCAGCCCGCGCCTGGAAGACCGCATGCGGGTGGTCGACGCGCTGATCGCCATGGAACGCGCCGCCGCCGCGCCGCGCTGAGGCCGCCCCGGATTCCGACTGGAGAGACACCCCGATGAAGAGCCCCCTGATCCTCGCCCTGCTGGCCGCCCTCGCGCTCACCGCCTGCGGTGGCGACAAGCCGGCCGGCGACGCGACCCCGGCGACCGACACGGCCGCCACCGCCACGC
>JAEWNA010000161.1 GCA_023392975.1 Pseudomonadota bacterium
ACCGCTGGACCGGTGAGGCGCTGGAGGCCGAGGGTCGCAGCGTCGCTGTCGCCGGTCGCCTGATGGCCAAGCGCGTGATGGGCAAGGCCGCGTTCGCGCAGATCCAGGACATGACCGGCGGCATCCAGCTGTTCCTGCAGGCGGCCGCGCTGGGCGAGGCCTACGACGCGTTCAAGCACTGGGACATCGGCGACATCGTCGGCGCAGAAGGCACGCTGATGCGCACGAAGACCGGCGAGTTGTCGGTGAAGGCGGGCGCGCTGCGCCTGCTGACCAAGTCGCTGCGGCCGCTGCCGGACAAGTGGCATGGCCTCGCCGACGTCGAGCAGCGCTACCGCCAGCGCTACGTCGACCTGATCGTGACGCCCGAGTCGCGCGAAGTGTTCCGCAAGCGCTCGAAGATCGTCTCGGCGATCCGGCAGTGGCTGGATGCGCGGCGTTTCCAGGAAGTGGAGACGCCGATGATGCATTACATCGCAGGCGGCGCCACCGCGCGTCCGTTCACCACGCACCACAACGCGCTCGATCTCGACCTGTACTTGCGCGTCGCGCCGGAGCTGTATCTCAAGCGCCTGGTCGTCGGCGGTTTCGAGCGCGTGTACGAGATCAACCGCAACTTCCGCAACGAGGGCGTCAGCACCCGCCACAACCCCGAGTTCACCATGCTCGAACTGTACGAGGCCTACGCCACGTACAACGAAGTGATGGACCTCACCGAAGGCCTGATCCGCGATGTCGCGCGCGAAGCCGTCGGCGTGGACGAGGTGGTCTGGGAAGGCAATGCGATCGACCTCGGCAAGCCGTTCCGGCGCTGGAAGCTGGAGGAAGCGGTCCGCGAGCGCAATCCGGAGATCTCCGTCGCCGACTGCCGCGATCGCGATGCGCTCGCCGCGCACTGCGCGCGGCTGAAGGTCCACGTCAAGCCGGCCTACGGCTGGGGCAAGCTGCTGCTGGAAATCTTCGAGAAGACGGTCGAGGCCGACCTGATCCAGCCGACGTTCATCACCCACTACCCGGTCGAGGTCTCGCCGCTCGCGCGCGAATCCGATACCGAGCCGGGCATCACCGACCGCTTCGAGCTGTTCATCGGCGGCAAGGAAATGGCGAATGGATTCAGCGAGTTGAACGATCCCGAGGACCAGGCTGCGCGCTTCCGGGCACAGGTCGAGGCGAAGGAGGGCGGCGACGATGAGGCCATGCACTACGATGCCGACTACATCCGCGCCCTCGAGGTCGGACTGCCGCCGACCGGCGGCCTCGGCGTGGGCATCGACCGCCTGGTGATGCTGCTCACGGGTTCGGCGTCGATCCGTGACGTGCTGCTGTTCCCGTACATGCGGCCGGAGAGCTGAGCGGCGATTCTCCGGGCAGGGTGCGACACGGGTCCCCCGGGTCGAGGCTGGCAGGCCGGAACCGTCCGGCAATGCCGGGGGGTTGGCCGGATATGCCCGCCCCCTGCGTTTCCGCATTCCGGCCGCGAAACAGCGGGATACGAGACAAGGCGCGGAAATTGCTTTAAATTCCGGGACTGGGACCCAGCACGTTCATCTTCACTTACGCGCAAGGACGCACGGTATCCGCATGTGGGGCAACTCCGTGAAAATCGTCATCGTCGACGACCAGACGTCCGCGCGCACGATGCTGCGGCACATTCTGGAGGACATCAGCCCGGAGCTTGAGGTCTTCGACTTCGGCGATTCCGAAGAGGCGCTGCGCTGGTCCGAGAACAACCGTCCGGACCTGCTGCTGCTCGACTACCGCATGCCGGTGATCGACGGCCTGGAGTTCGCCCGCCGTTTCCGCCGTTCGCTCAGCAATCGCGACGTCCCGATCGTGCTGGTCACGGTGGTCGGCGACGAGCCGATCCGGCAGGCGGCGCTGGACGCCGGCGTCATCGACTTCCTGGTCAAGCCGGTGCGTCCGCGCGAACTGCGCGCCCGCTGCCGCAACCTGCTGCAGCTGCGCCAGCAATCCGAATCGATCAAGCAGCGCGCGCTCTCGCTGGAGCAGCGCCTGCTGTCGAGCATGCACGAGGTCGAGGAGCGCGAGCGCGAGACCCTGTCCCGATTGGCGCGGGCGATCGAATACCGCGACATCGGCACCAGCGCCTATCTCGAGCGCATGGCCCACGTCGCCGGGCTGATAGCCGAAGGCCTCGGCATGTCCGAAGAGGAAGTCCGCCTCATCGAACTGGCCGCGCCGCTGCACGACATCGGCAAGATCGCGATCCCCGACGAGGTCCTGCTCAAGCCGGGCCCGCTCGACGAACAGCAGCTCGGCATCATGCGCCGGCATCCGCAGATCGGCCACGAACTGCTCAACGGCAGCCAGAACCGCTTCATCCAGGTCGGCGCGCTGATCGCGCTGCGCCACCATGAGCGCTTCGACGGCAGCGGTTACCCGGACGGGCTCAGCGGCCAGCAGATCCCGATCGAGGCCCGCATCGTCGCGGTGGCCGACGTGTTCGACGCGCTGATCTCGCCGCGGCCCTACAAGGCGCCGTGGAGCTTCGACAACGCCCTCGACTTCCTCCAGGAGCAGAGTGGAAAGCTGTTCGACCCGCAGTGCGTCCAGGCGCTGGTGAATAATCGCCCGCGGCTGGAAGACATCTGCGAACGCTATTCGACGAGTTCTCCGCGGCCGGGGATGGAGTGACCCAGGCGCACGCCGCCGCAGTGTGGGTGAAGGCCCGGCTGTCCCGGCGCCCTGACAGCGAGCACGGGCAGGCGGTCGTCCGCCTCGTCATCGCCTGTCTGATCGTTGCGTACCTCTACGTGCTCGGCAAGGGTCCTGCCGGCATCGATCCTTCGTATTCGCTGATGCTGCAGGTCATGTCCGTCGAAGCGATGGTCGGCCTCGGCCTGCTCGCCGGGATCGTCGCGTCGCCCGGTGTTTCGCATGTCCGCCGCGCGATCGGCATGTTTTCGGACTACGCGACGCTGCTGATCCTGATGCTGATCAAGCCGAAGGACCTGGCGCCGCTCTACGTCATCATGCTGTGGGTCACGATCGGCAACGGCCTGCGCTACGGGACGTGGTACCTGCTCTGGGCGTCGCTGATCGGCGCAGCATCGTTCAGCGTGGTGGCCGCGGCATCGGACTACTGGCGCGAGCAGTCGTACCTCGCGATCGGCCTGGTCATCGGGCTGGTCGCCATCCCGGCCTACCTGGCGCGGCTGCTGTCGAACCTGCGCCGCACGACGGAGGAGGCGCGCAGGGCCAACGAGGCGAAATCGCGCTTCCTCGCGACCATGAGCCACGAATTCCGGTCCCCGCTCAACGGCATCATCGGCATGTCGGAGCTGTTGCGGGGCGGGCAGATGACGCCCGAGCAGAAGGACTGCACCGAAGTCATCTACACCTCCGCACAGACGCTGCTGCTCCTCGTGGAGGAAGTGCTCGACATCTCGGCCATCGAAGCCGGGAAGCTTCAGCGCAAGCCGATCGATTTCAATCTTCGCGAGCTCGTGCAGAAGCTCGAGAAGATGCTCCAGCCGCCTGCTGCCGCCAAGGGCCTGGCGCTGCGCTGCACGATCGCCCCGGACGTGCCGAACGAGCTCCATGGCGATGCGTCGCATCTCACCCAGATCCTGCTGAACCTGCTGCACAACGCCATCAAGTTCACCGAGCGCGGCTCGGTGTCGCTGGACGTGCGCCGTTCGGACCGCGCGGCGGGCGGGTTGAGGCTGGCCTTCTCGGTCAGGGATACCGGCATCGGCATTCCCGACGAGTACAAGAAGAAGATCTTCGATGCGTTCGAGCAGGTCGACAGCGGTCCGGCGCGGCGTTTTGGCGGCACCGGCCTGGGGACCACCATCGCCAAGACGCTGACGCAGCTGCTCGGCGGGACGCTCGTGCTGGAAGACAATCCGGGCGGCGGCTGCCATTTCCATTTCGAGATCCCGCTGGCGGAAAGCGCGCCCGAGCCGCATGCGGCGGCCCCCGTGCCGAGCAACGTCGTCTCCTTCGACGATCCTTTCGTCCGCCACAAGGCCCGCACCAAGTCGCTGCGCGCGCTGGTGGCCGACGACCTCCAGGCGAATCGCACGGTGCTGGCGAAGCTGCTCGAACGCGCCGGCCACCGGGTCGTCGCGGTGGCGGACGGCGAACAGGCGCTGGATTTGCTGAGCGCGGAGGATTTCGATTTCGTCGTGCTCGACATGCACATGCCGCACGTGAGCGGCCTGGACGTCATCCGGCAGCTCCGCTTCATGCAGGCGGGCCATCCGCAGCGCACGCCGGTGATCGTGCTCAGCGCGGATGCGACCGAGCAGGCCGCGCAACAGGCGTCGCAGGCCGGTGCGCAGGTATTCCTCACCAAGCCCGTGGTCGTGTCCAAGCTGCTCGAGGCGATCGTCGAGGTGATCACGCCACAGCAGAAGTCGGCGGCCGCCCGCGTTCCGATCGACCAGACGCCGTTCCCGGTCAACGCGCACGTCCTCGACGAACTCGCCGCGATGGGGCTGGGCGACGAATTCCTCAAGGATTTCGTGGACCAGTGCCTGCGCGACATCGGTGGCTGCCTGATCAACCTCGGCAAGCATGCGGCCGCAGCCGACTGGAACGAATTCCGCGATGCGGCGCACGCGATGAAGGGCGTCAGCGAAAACCTGGGCGCCGCGCCCATCGCCGAACGCTGCCGGCTGATCATGCGCAGCGACGATGCGACGCTCGCCAAGAAGCATGCGGCATGGATCAACGAGATCAGCGCCAGCATGTCCCTGCTGACGTTGCACGTCCAGCGCGAACTGGACCGGATCCTCTCCGTTCACCCGGATGCCGGACATCGTCCGGCTCCGGATGCCTCCTGATCGTTCAGCCCACCGCGGCCAGCGGCGAATGCTGTTCGGCGCGACGCTGCTGCGCGCGGATCAGCCGTTCCATCGTCTTGAGGCCGCGCTCGTTCAGGCGCATCGCCGCGTCCACCCATTCCGACGTCACGGTCAGCAATTCGTCGAGCGAGACCGGGTGCGACGCCTGGCGCACGGCGTTCATCGAACGCAGCGCGTTGCCGATCTTCTTGTGCTTGCGGATGAGGTCGCTCGCGGCCTGACGCCCGCAACCCTTCGGCACGACCTGGTCGATCACGCCCATCGCCAGCAGCTCCTCGACCGGGTACACGCGCGCATCGAGCATCATGCGTTCGGCCACGACCGGCGGCACGCGGCGGCTGAGGAAGGTGTAGGCGCCCATCCCGGGGAACAGGTCGAACAGGACTTCCGGGAAGCCCATCCCGGTGCCTTCCTCGGCGATGATCGTGTGGCAGCACAAAGCCGCCTCGAATCCGCCGCCGAGCGCGTCGCCTTCGATCACCGCAATCGAATGCACGTTGTTGTCGTAGAGGCGATGCAGGTTGTAGGCGACCTCGATGCAGAGCCGCGCGTACTCGAGCAGGCGCCCGCGATTGCCGGAACGGATCAGGTGCGCGAACAGCGACAGGTCGCCGCCGAGATTGAAGACATCCGAGTCGGACGCGAGCACGAGATGGTGTACGCCGCCTTCGTCGTTGCCCGCGGTCGCGATGCGATTGCGGAGATGGTTCTGCTCCCGCTTCATTTCGTTGAGCAGTTTCTCGGAGAAACAGGGGTGATAACCCGTGGCGGTGTTGGCGTGCATGAACATCCAGTCGGTGCGATTCGCCTCATCGCTGTGGCGGCGGACGAGGGGCTGGGCGTTGATGGCGGTGATGTTTTCACGGACGTTCATGGCGGTTTTTCCTGTCGTTCGGGTTTGGAGTAGGGCGATCGGTTTCGATCTGGGCGCTGGGTTCAAGGCTGATCCGGCGAGGGACCGGAGCGGCGAGGGTGAAGCATCAATGTCAACGGGATTCTGGTATGGACGCAGGCCGGAGCCTTGTCCGGACGGCAGAGTCAGGGGAACCCGGTGTCTTCCCGGAGGCGGATGCGCCTCACGATCGACACTTGTTGCTGGCATGGTTGCCCGACAGGGGAGAAAACGGACGATGGCATTGAACTTCCCCCTGCATCGGAACTGGCCGATTCCTGACTCTCCGCGCAATGGACGCGATACTCGTTCTCTGCAGGCGAATGTATGCGCTGAATCGGAACAAACTGCAAGCCGCGATGCGCGCAAAAAAAAGACCGGGAGATGAATCCCGGTCCCTGGTGCGAAAATGCGACCTTCGTCGCTAACGAGTCGCTAATCAGCCGCTGTTCGTCTGCTCCCGCAATTCGCGCCGCAGGATTTTCCCGACGTTCGTCTTGGGAAGCTCCGTGCGGAATTCGATGTATTTCGGCTGCTTGTAACCCGTCAGATTCTCGCGCGCGTGCGCCTTCACCTGCTCGACGGTGAGCTCGGGATCCTTCTTCACGATCACGACCTTGACCGCTTCGCCCGACTTGTCGTCCGGCACGCCGACGGCGGCCACTTCGAGCACGCCGGGCATGAGCGCGATGACGTCCTCGATCTCGTTCGGGTACACGTTGAAGCCGGACACGAGGATCATGTCCTTCTTGCGGTCGACGATGTAGAAGAAACCGTTTTCATCCATCTTCGCCATGTCGCCGGTGTGCAGCCAGCCGTCGGCGCCGAGCACCTTCTCGGTTTCCTCCGGGCGCTGCCAGTAGCCCTTCATCACCTGCGGCCCCTTGATGCAGAGCTCGCCGACTTCGCCCATGCCGAGGCGGCGCCCTTCCTCGTCCATGACGCAGGCGTCGGTCGAGGGGATCGGCAACCCGATCGCGCCGTTGTATTCGGGCAGGTCGAGCGGGTTCATGCAGGCGGCGGGCGACGTCTCGGTCAGGCCGTAGGCTTCGACCAGGGTGCAGCCCGTGACCTGCTTCCAGCGTTCGGCGACCGCGCGCTGGACGGCCATGCCGCCGCCGAGGGTGAGGCGGAGGTGGGAGAAATCGATCTTGTCGAAACCCGGGGTATTGAGCAGGCCGTTGAACAGCGTGTTGACGCCGGTGATGGCGGTGAACGGGATGGCGGACAGCTCCTTCACGAACCCGGGCATGTCGCGCGGATTGGTGATGAGGTGGTTGCGCGCGCCGATCTTCATGAAGACAAGGCAGTTCGCCGTGAGCGCGAAGATGTGGTACAGCGGCAGCGCGGTGATGATGAGTTCGCTGCCTTCCCGGGTCATGCCGCCCACCCAGGCCGCCGCCTGCTGCATGTTCGCGACCAGGTTGCGATGGGTCAGCATCGCGCCCTTGGCGACGCCGGTGGTGCCGCCGGTGTACTGCAGGAAGGCGATGTCGCCGGAGGAGATCTGCACTTCGGGCAGGCTGTGCATCTGGCCGAGGGTGAGCGCGTTCTTGAAGCGGATCGCCCCCGGGATCTCGTAGTCCGGCACCGCCTTCTTGATGTTGTTGACGACGAAGTTGACGATCGCGCCGCGCGGGAACCCGAGCATGTCGCCCACGCCTGTCGTGATGACCTGCTTGAGCGGGGTGTTGGCGACGACTTCCTGCACGGTGCGGCCGAAGTTGTCGAGCACGAGGATCGCGCTGGCGCCGGAGTCGACCAGCTGGTGCTTGAGCTCGCGCGGCGTGTACATCGGGTTGACGTTGACCACCGTCAGGCCCGCGCGCAGCACGCCGAAGATGGCGATCGGATACTGCAGGCAGTTGGGCATCATGATCGCGACGCGATCGCCCTTCTTGAGTTTCAGTTCGCCGAGCAGGTAGGCCGCGAACTGCTTGCTGTAGCGATCGACCTCGGCGTACGTGATCGACCGCCCGAGGGCCGGTTTGCCGCTGGGCGAGTTGCTGAAGGCGATCTGGTCCCGGTACTTCTCCAGGGAGGACTGCAGGACCGCGACGATCGACGCATACGCCTCGACATCGACTTCGGCGGACACGCCTGCAGGGTAGCTCGCAAGCCACTGACGCTCGGAATTCATTCAGTTCCCTCCCGGGGAGTTGTGCGTGCGGCCGCTGTGCGGCTCTGGATGGTCTCCCGGATTGGAGCATAGGCCCCCGAGGGCCGCAAGCCGCCGCTGCGCGGGTATCCGGGCGCCTTCGCGAGCCGTCCGGCGAGGGCGGTCGGAGGGGCGGTTGCCGGTCCTCGAACCACCGGTTGGCGCCCCGTCGAGCGCCCTCGCGCCATGCGCGAGGGCCGGGCTTCCGCCCATCGCCGGAACCCGAGGCCTCAATGGCTCGCGAGCTGCCGGAGCATGGAGTGCAGGATGCCGCCGTGGTGGGCGAGCCGGCG
>JAEWNA010000362.1 GCA_023392975.1 Pseudomonadota bacterium
CACGAAACCGCCGAGCGTATCGAGCAAGGCCTGGCCGCCGGTGATGACCGTATGCACGACGACCTGCTTGCCGTTGTTCGCGATCAAGTTGATCGCATCGTTTTCGACCAGGTAGCTCGATAGCGGGAGGAATGACGATGCGCCGTTGTCCAGGACGAAATGACTGTCCGTCTCGACGATCCGCTCGATGACCTCATCGAACCGGCGCTGATCGAGGGTGCCGGCGTCCATGAGTTCGACCCGCTCGACGCCCAGGGCCTTGTAACCGGCAAACGTGGCGTTGACCGGGTCGGTGTCCAGGCAGGTCACGTCTTTGTCCTGGCTCCGCAGGTACTGCGCGATCAACGACGAAATGAAGCTCTTGCCGACGCCTCCCTTGCCCTGCAGGGTGATATGCACGCTGTTCATAGAGTCCTGATGTCCTTTGTCAGATGAGATCCCGGCGGTTGCTCGGGTCGGGGTCGTGGGTGAAGCCGGCGCGCTGTCCGGGCTTGGGCTTGGCTGCAGGCTTGGCGGGCTGTCCGGGTTGGACAGCTGGAACGGCGCCGGGGTCGGCGCCGGCGCCGGCGTCGCACCCGATCGGGGCGACCGTGCCGGCCTGGCCTGTGACTTGGTCGTGGTCATTGCGGTGCGTCCTCTGTTCCTGATGGCTGATGAATTTCGACACGTACCGGGCGAACTGGCTGTAGCTGATCCCGAGGTGCGTCGCGTGGTCCGAATAGACCGCCGTGAGCGTGTAACCCTCGCTGATCGCCTTCCGGATCGCCTCGATCCGTGCCAGGAAAGCCACCCGGCCTGCGCCGCGTAGCACTTTCCCTGGCGTTGATGGCATTGGCGTCTCCTGGGCCTGCGTTTCGCGCTCAATCGCGCTCTTTCGCATGCCGATCATATGCATTAACGCGAAACAGCGCAAGCATACGCGAAGAAATGCGAAAAACAGGCCCGACCTCAGTAGCGTCGCGCTACTTCGCGGAGTGTCGTAGACTCAGAGCAGACAAGATGTGCGTTGTACGGGTACGCGGCTCCGCCGCATACCCGTACAACGCCCTTCCCTTACTCGCCCTCCGGGCTCGACGGGTCTTGCTCTGCGAGGCAACCGTCGCTGCCGCGACCGAATCAACAGCCAACACCAGGACGCCAATGCCTGCCCGCTCACGCCCCCCAGCTCACCCCCTGGCGCAAACCCGCCCGGACGCCTCAGACGCGCCAGAAGGCGCGGCCGAGGCCCCTGCCCCTGGCCCTGCCAGCGGCAGCCGGGGAACGCGCCCTAGAGGCTCCCGCATCGACGTGTGGGTCACGCTCGACGAACGCGCCGAGATCGCGGAGCGAGCCGCGCAGGCCGGGCTATCCCTGTCGGCCTATCTGCGCGTCGCCGGCCTGAATCTCCCCGTCCGCTCCGTGGTCGACCAGGGAGCCGTCGCCGGCCTGGCAAAGCTGCATGCGGATCTCGGCCGGTCGGCCGGACTCCTCAAGCTGTTCCTGTCGAAGCCGCGCCCGTCCGGCGCCGGCAGCTCGGAAGCCGCCGCCCTCATCCTGGCGCTGCGCGAGACTCAAGGCGCCGTCCTGGCGCTGGCATCGAAAGCGAGCCGCGAGTGATCGCCAAGCTCATCCCGAGCAGTCAACGCCGGGCCAGCACTGCCCGGCTGGTCCGCTACGTCGTGGCGGCCCAGGGCCGGGAAGATCCGCGCACGTGGGCGCGGACAGCCGACTACGTCCTCGACACGAGCCACGCCGGGGAAAAGGTCACGGGCGTCCGGGTCACGAACTGCAATTCAGACGATCCGGCAATGGCCGCGCTTGAGATCCAGGCGATCCAGGCACAGAACACCCGATCGAAGTCCGACAAGGTGGAACACCTTGTCTTTTCGTTCCCCGCCGGGGAGCGTCCGCCGTTAGAGGTCTTGCACGCGATCGAGGATCGCCTCTGCGCCGCCCTGGGCTATGCAGACCACCAGCGGATTTCCGCGATCCACGACGACACCGATTGCCTGCACGTCCATGTTGCGATCAACAAGGTGCATCCCGTCACCTTGCGCAACGTCACCGCCTACTACGGCCAGCGGCAGTTGATGAAGGCATGCGACCAGCTCGAAGCAGAGTTCGGGCTGGTCAAAACGAACCATGGCCGATCGGCCCAACACCAAGGAGAACGCGATGCAGACCGAGACGAGCGATACGCCCGATATGACCGTACCGATGGACGACATCGGAGAGCTTTACGTCAGCAGCACCGTGCAACGCTTGCCGAAAAACAAGCGGCCCGCTCCCTCGACCGTGTGCGAGACCTGTCCGGCGTCGGTTTGGTACACGACGCCAAGCCAGGTCAAGTGCTATTGCCGGGTGATGCATCTGCACAGCTGGGACAGCGAGGAACCCAAGCCGCTGACGAGCTGCGACGGCCGCGAGGCCGCACTGGCGGAGTTGATGAACCCGGACGACTGAACGCCCAGGGCACGCCTGGCGGTCGGGCCGGGGACATGGAGGCCCATGCCGGCATTGAGTCGTTGGCGGGATGGGTAAAACGCGAAGTCTTGCCGCAGATCCAGAGCGCCAGCAGCTGGCATGCCGTGCATGTGGCGCTCGCCGAGAACGGCCTAGAACTGCGCGCCCGTGGTGCCGGTCTAGTGATCTCCGACCCAGGCAGCAACACGCACGTTCGGGCCAGCAGCATTGCCCGATCGTTGAGCATGAAGGCAATGACCGACAAGCTCGGCACGTTCGAGCCGGCTGCCTGGCAGACCAAGCCGGCCGGTCGCATCGGCTATGCGCCCAAGCCGTTGCAGAAGCATCCCGCCACCGCTCAACTGTTTACGGAGTTCAACCGCGCTCGCGATCGGCAGCTCGCATTGCGCGAGGCCGCCCGCGCGACGCTTAAGGCGGATCGCGCGAGATCCGAAGCAAAGCTGAAAAACGCCTACACGATGAAACGTGCAGCGCTCAAGGCGATCGGAGGCGGCAAGCAGGCGCGGCAGCTCGCAAGCAAGCAGCTGGCCGCCGCGCGGCAGCTCGACCGCCTGCAGCTGCAGACGGTCGACGCGGAGAGGCGGAAGCAGCTTGCAGCGGCTTACCCGTTGCCGACCTGGCAGGAGTTCATCCAGGAGCGGGCGCAGGCCGGCGACGAGCAGGCCTTGGCAGTCCTGCGATCGCGGGCCGAGCGTCAACAGAAGATCGCCGGGGATCTATTGACCGCAGCCGACCCGGCCAAATCGCGTCATCGGATCTTCGCCGACATGAAACCGCAGCTGCGGAAGGACGGGACCGTGTTGTATCGCACCGCCGACGGCGGGCGAGTGATCGATGCCGCGTCCCAGGTCCGCGCCGATCGATCCACGACTAACGCAGCCTATGTGGCATTGACGATTGCCGCCGAGCGTTTCGGCGGCCAACCGCTGATTGTCGAAGGAACCGCCGCATTCCGGGCCGAGGTCGCAAAGCTCGCCGGCCTGCATCGCCTGGATGTCACGTTCGCCGATCCCGCCATGGATGCGGCGCGGAAGGCCGCGACACCCACCGTCACGAAGCCTCAGACGCCGGCGATTGACCCGGTCGATGCGTATATCGCTGGCCGCAATCGTGACAGGGAGCGCATATCGTCTATAGACTATAATCGCCGGTGGCAGCCGACCGACGCGGGAAGCGTCGAATACCGAGGATCGCGACGGCTCGCCGACGGCACCGAAATACTGCTTTTCAAGCGTGGCAATCAAATGCTTGTGAAGCCGGCCACAGCTGCACTCGTGGCCCACGCGAAGAAATTTGCAGTTGGCCGCATCGTGAACATCGACGAGCGCGGCAGATTCACCAAGACAACCACAGCAACCCGAGGAAAGGGCAATGAAGGCCGATAAAGCGAGGAAGGTCCGAGCAATCAGCACGGCCGTGCTTGCCGTGTACGTCGTAGCGTTAAGCAGCCTGTGCACGCAGTTCGTCGCACACCGATTCAACTACCATCCCGCGCTCGGCAAGGCCTACGGCAATCTCTATTTGCCGTGGGAGTGGGCGCGATGGCTCACGACCTACTACGACGCCGGCAAAAACACGTTCAATTACGCATTCATCATCTTCGCGCTTGGTGTCGGCGCAGGCCTCGTTGCGTATGTCCTTTACGTCGGCTTCGTGACTCGCTCGATCCGCAAGCACGAGTCGGTGCATGGAACAGCGCATTTCGCGACCGGCGCGGAGATCCGAAAAACCGGCCTGATCCCGCCGGAAGGCAAAGCAGGGAAGGGCGTGTATGTCGGCGCCTGGCGAGACCCCGACACCGGCACGACTCACTACCTGCGGCACGATGGCCCCGAACACGTCGCGGCACTCGCGCCGACGCGAAGCGGCAAGGGTGTCGGCCTCGTGATCCCGACCTTGCTCGCCTGGCCCGATTCGGTGTTCGTGTACGACACCAAGGGCGAAAACTGCGCCGCAACGTCCGGTTGGAGACGCGAGCACGCCGGGAACAAGATCCTTCGATTCGACCCAGCGGAACCCGGCACCGGCTGCGCTTTCAACCCGCTCGATGAAGTGCGGTTTAGGACCCGTTACCAGGTCAGTGACGCGCAGGGCGTCGCCGCGCTGTTGGTCGACACCGAAGGCAAAGGCTTGACCGACCACTGGCTTAAAGCGTCGTTCGGCATGCTCACCGGGATCATCCTGCACGCGCTCTACAAGGCCGAAGCAGTCGGCCGCCAACCCTCGTTGACCAGCGTCGCGGAAATGCTGTCCGGCGTCGGCGACTTCGCCGCCGGCGATGACATCGTGGACGACGAGGAGGAGGGCGAGAAAAAGCCGCTCAAAGCGCTGTTTGAGGAAATGGCAGAGGTCCGCCTTGGAGATAGCGAGTCGGACCAGGAGGCGGAGCTAGTCATCCAGGCCACAGGCAAACAGATGCTGGGCACTCCATCGAAGGAGCTGGGGAGCATCGTCTCGACCGCGACGAACTGCCTGGCGCTCTATCGCGATCCAATCGTCGCGAAGAACACCGCTCATAGCGACTTCACCGTGTCGGACCTGATGGACCACGACACGCCCGTGTCGCTTTACTTCGTCGTTTCGCCAGGGAACAAGGACAGACTCCGGCCGCTGGTGCGGCTCATGTTGACGCAGATCGTGCGCGGGTTGGTGCGTGACTCCATGGCGTTCGACGGCGGGCGAGCCAAGACAGCGCACAAGCATCGACTGCTGTTGATGCTTGACGAGTTTCCGACCTTGGGCCGTCTGGACGTGTTCGAGGAAGCCCTCGCGTACATCGCCGGTTATGGCCTCAAGGCTTACCTCATCATGCAGGACGTGACGCAGCTGCATAAGGCGTACACCCGCGACGAAAGCATCATCTCGAATTGCCATGTGCGCGCCGCCTACGCGCCCAACAAGATCGAAACTGCCGAGTGGTTGAGCAGGATGACCGGCACGTCGACGGAGGTGAAAGAAGCGGTTACCACGTCCGGCAAACGCTTCGGCGCAGTCCTCGACAACGTGTCGACGACTTATCAGGAAGTGTCCAGGCCGCTTCTGACACCCGACGAGTGCATGCGCTTGCCTGGCCCCACCAAGGATGAGCGAGGCGAGATCATTGACTCCGGCGAAATGTTGATTTTCGTCGCTGGTCAGCCGGTCATCCGTGGCAGGCAAATCCTGTACTTCAAGGACCCGATCCTGTCGGCACGATCGAAGATCCCGCCGCCGGAGCGGTCCGACATCATCCGCACTAACCGCAGTGCCGCCATGCCGGCCGGCGCGGACACCACGTCCGCCGCTGGCGATGCCGGCGGGTTCGTCGTGTCATGAGGGCGCCTAATTGGTTCGCGCGTGCATGTCTCAGCCTGGCGGTCGGCATCGGTGGCATCGGTGCCGTGGCCTATGCGGGCGGGTATCGCCTCAACCTGTCGGCGTCGGCGCCGCAAGGCCTATGGCAGACGCTACCGGACGCCGTACCGGCCCGGGGCGCACTCGTCGCCGCATGCCCGCCACCTGACCCGCTAGTGCGCGCCATGCACGCCGCAGGGCACATTCCGCCGGGAGACTGCCCGAGCGGCACGACGGCGCTGATTAAAACCGTCGTCGCTGTCGCCGGCGACCAGGTCACGATTGAGCGCGGAAAGCCCATGCGGGTCAACGGCATCGAGATCCCGAACAGTGCCGCGCTGCAGCGGCCGGACCTACCGTCCCAGCCGCTGGGCACGCACCAGGTCAAGGCCGGTCAAGTCTGGATCGTCTCCGTGTACGCGCCTGCGAGCTTCGACAGCCGCTATTTCGGGCCGATCGCGGCGACGGAGATCCGCGCCGTCGTCCGGCCCGTCATCGTCACGGAGGGACATTGACATGCTCGGACTCGAACTGATCGTAGCCTGCGCCCCGACCGTCGCGCCAGAAACGATCCTGCACATCATCGAAGTCGAAAGCGACGGCAACCCGCTTGCGATCAACGTCAACAACGGCCCGCGCGTCACTGCAAAGAACAAGGCAGATGCAATCGCAATCTCTAAACGCTATATCGCCGCCGGCTACAGCGTCGATATGGGCCTCATGCAGATCAACAGCACGAACCTTTCGCGGCTTGGTTACTCGGTCGGCGACATGTTCGACGCATGTACCAACATCGCCGCCGGCGCCGAAGTGCTGCGCCGGTTCTACGCGAATGCATCCCGCGATTACGGCCACGGGCAGGGCGCATTGCTCGCTGCCTTGTCGGCCTACAACACCGGGAGCATGACCCGGGGATTCCGCAACGGCTACGTGCAGAAGTACATCGGCCCGCTCGCGAATCCCCCTGCAGCGCGACACGCGCCCAAGCGAACGCCGGCGCCGCCGGCAGCAGACCCGTACACGGCCGGGACCGTCGTGTATCAACGAAAGGAGCCAACAGAGCTATGACCACGAACGAGAGCAGAACCCTTCCCATCGTTTCCCGCGACTACGCGGACGCCGCCACGCCGGGCGTTGAGATCGAGGTCGACGCCGCCGAAGCCGAACGCCTGGGCGCCACCGAGGAGACGGCGCTATCCCTCGATGACGCCTGGGATGCCAACGCCGATCTTGTTGAGGGCCGCAGCGATGGCTAAAGACGACTATGCCGCGACAGTCGCGGCGAAGCTGATCGAGCAGTTGGAGCAGGGGACGGCGCCCTGGCAAAAGCCGTGGCGTCCTGGCGAGCGCCAGGAGCCAATGAACCCGACCACGGGCAAGAGCTATCGCGGGATGAACAGCCTTTGGCTTGAAGCTCAGGGCCGAGGCGATCCGCGCTGGATGACCTACAAACAGGCAGCAGCGATCGGCGCGCAGGTACGGAAAGGCGAGAAAGGCACCCTCGTCGAATACTGGAAATTCCGAGACCAGATCCCGATGACCGACGACCAGGGCCGGCCGGTCCTCGACGACGAGGGTAGACAGCGAACCGTCACTGTCGAGCTGCAGCGTCCCAAGGTGTTTCGCGCGGTGGTGTTCAACGCAGAACAGATCGACGGCCTGCCGCCCCGCGAGTTGCCCACGCTCGCCCCGGAACCGGAGCGACACGCACGAGCCGAGGCGATCCTCGCCGCGTCCGGCGCGAACATCCGCCACGTTGCCGGCGACAGCGCCTATTACCTGCATTCGACCGATCAAATCACGCTGCCGGAGCGCAACCAGTTTGACGAGATGTCGGGTTATTACGCGGTGGCGATGCACGAGCTGGGCCACTGGACCGGCCATGAAAGCAGGCTCAATCGTTCGATCGACCATCCGTTCGGGTCCGAGGGTTACGCCAAGGAAGAACTGCGCGCCGAAATTGCGTCTCTGATGGTCGGCGACAAGCTCGGCCTCGGCCATGATCCAGGCAAGCATGCCGCCTATGTCGGCAGCTGGATCAAGGCGCTGCAGAAAGATCCGCGCGAGGTGTTCCGCGCAGCTGCTGACGCCGAGAAGATCGCCGGCTACATCTTCGCCCTTGAGCGTGAACGCGAGAACGAGCAGGAGCAGGGCGTCGAGCTGTCGCCTGCAGAGCGTGAAGCGGGATGGCGAACGCCCGCCGAAATCGACGCCTCGCGCGAGGCCCAGGCCGCACGGATTCGTGCGCCCGTATTGATGGAACAACCGGAGGCAGCCGTGGCAGAACGCACATACCTGGCCGTGCCCTACAGCGAGAAGGACGCGGCGAAGTCGCTGGGCGCTAAGTGGGACAAGGACGCGAAAGCGTGGTACGCGCCGCCCGGCGTCGATCTCGCGGCAGGCCTGAATCAGTGGCTGCCGAATGGCGGCAACGTCATCGCAACACAGCCCGCACCAGATCCGCGTGCGGAGTTTGCCGCCGCGCTGCGCGATGCCGGCCTGATCCTCGACGGGCCGCCCGTGATGGATGGCAAATACCATCGGGTGCCGGTCGCCGGCGACGCTCGCGGCGAGAAAAGCGGCGCCTATCGCGGATATCTCGACGGCCATCCGGCCGGTTACTACAAGAACCACAAGACCGGCGAGGAAACGAACTGGAAATCGTCGGCGAAGGTCGACAGCGTGTCCGCCGAGCAGCGGGCGCAGCTGGCGGCCGAAGCGGCGAGCAGGCAGCAGCAGCGGCAGAAAGAGCGGGAAGCCCAGCAGGAGAGGGCGGCGGCGACGGCTGCATCGCTGTTCGCAATCGCGCCCCTGGCCACCGCCGATAACGCCTACCTGCAGCGGAAGGGCATCGAGCAGGCGCCAGGCCTTCGCACCGTCCCCGAGCCTGGCCCGGACCTTCCCCCCGGCGTACAGATCGCGCGCACCTTTCGCGAAGCGAAAGAAATGCGCGAGGCGATCAAGACGGCCGGCACGGACGACAAGGTATTCGTCACCGGGGATCTCCTCGTGCCCGCCTACGACATGGACGGCAAGCTGTGGAGCCTGCAGAGCGTGAATCCGGGGTTTAAGTCGTTCATGACCGACGGCCGTAAAGCCGGCTTGCACGCGATCGCCGGCGCCGAAGGGCCGGCCAGTACCGCGCTCAATCCGAACTCAGTGCTGCCGATCGTGATTTGCGAGGGCTATGCCACCGGCGACAGCCTCGCCCAAGCGTTCGGGCGCCCTGTCGTCGTCGCCTTCGACGCCGGCAACCTCTTGGCGGTCGCAGAAGGGTTCCGCCAGGCGTATCCCGATCGCGACATCCTCATCGCCGGCGACAACGACCACGCCAAGGAAGGGACACGCGACGAGCGCGGCCGATTGATCGGCAACGTCGGCGTGGAGAAGGCCAGGGAAGCGGCCGCCAAGGTCGGCGGCGCTGTCCTGCTGCCGACGTTCGAGCCTGGCGCGAAGGGCAGCGACTGGAACGACGTACACCAGGCGAAGGGCTTGGACGACATGCGGGCCGAGCTGGTGGAGGCCTTGGCGGTCGCAGAAGTGGCGTTGAGCGTCGCCAGGACCGCCAGAGAGCGCGGAGAGAGCCGGGACGATGCCCGGGAAGCCCAGGCCGACGCCGACCGCACAGAGCAGCCTAAAGCGCCCCGGAACAGGCGTGCGAAGGACGCCGAGGCGACCGCCAAGCCGAAGCCGGAGCAGGAGCAGGCCAAGCCGAAAAAGCGCCGGAGCCGGGAGGCCGAGGCGGAACGCTAAGCACTGCGCGCAGCAGGGCAGGGCGGCGGCATCCGCTGCCGCCCTCAACAACAACAGGGCCTAAGCCCATAGGACAGAGACATGACGACGCTCGTAATCGTCGAATCACCAGGGAAAATTAAGAAGCTGGCCGCGATCCTGGGCGACAGCTACAAGATCGCCGCCAGCGTTGGACACGTGCGGGATCTTCCGACGAGGGAAATCGGCGTCCAGGCGCCCGACTTCGTGCCGAAGTACGAACCAACGGAGCGAGGGCGCGAGATCCTCGCCAAGCTCAAGGGCGAGATCGCCAAGGCCGATCGCGTCATCCTGGCGACGGACCCCGATCGCGAAGGCGAGGCCATCGCCTGGCACTTGGCCGATGCGCTGGGCCTCAAGAAACCGGAACGCACGACGTTCAACTCGATTACCGCGCCCGTGGTGCAGGCCGCGATGAAGTCGACGCGAACGATCGACATGGCCCTCGTGCGCGCCCAGGAGGCCCGCCGCGTCCTCGATCGACTCGTCGGCTACCAGGTCAGCCCGGCGTTGTCCGACGTGGCCCAGGAGCAGTTGACCGCTGGCCGCGTCCAGACGCCAGCGGTGCGCCTCGTGGTCGACCGCGAGCGTGCAATTCAGGCCTTTACGTCGACGAAGCATTACGGCGCGGTCCTCGACTTCCCGGGCGGTTGGAGCGCCGAGTGGGACACCGGCCCGTTTCTCGCCGACGGTTCGGAATACCTCACCGATCAAGGCCTCGCCGAACGGGTTGCCGCGCTGCGTGCCGTCACCGTGTCGACGTTCGAGAACACCGAAGCGAAGAAGGCACCGCCGGCGCCCTTCACGACCTCGACGCTGCAGCAGGCCGCCGGCGCGAAACTCAAATTCAAGCCGAAACAGACGATGGAGCTGGCGCAAAAGCTCTACGAGCTGGGCGCGATCGTGTACCACCGGACCGACAGCCCGAATATGTCGGAGGAGGGCATGGCCGACGTTGCCGCGTATGCGAACGCCGCCGGCTTGCCGCTGTCGCCGAAGCGGCGCACCTGGAAGGCTAAGGACGGCGCCCAGGAAGGTCACGAAGCGATACGGCCGACGCACTGTGCCGACCTCGATGCCGGCGCCTCAGACGACGAGAGAGCGCTTTACAAGCTGATATGGGCGCGTGCAGTCGCTTCGCAGCTCGCGGACGCCGTCTATGCCGTCCGGTCGGCAAAGCTGACCGCTGAACTCGACGGCAAGCCGGTCGAATTCACCGCACGCGGGCGGACGCTGGTCGATCCCGGCTGGCAAGCGGTCTACGCCAGCGATCGCGACGACGGCGAGGAGGACGAGGAGCAGACCAGTACCAACCCGATCCCGGCCCTCGACGTCGGCACATCTGCGACCGCCGAGAACGGCCGCACCCTCACCAAGCAGACCAAACCGCCGGCGCGCTTCACGCTGCCGTCACTGGGCAAGGAGCTGGAAGCGCGAGGCATCGGGCGGCCATCGACCTATGCCGCAATCCTCGACAACATCACGAGCCGTGGCTACATCGTCGAAGACAAGAAAGGCGTCCTCACGCCGACGCCCAGCGGCTGCAAGATCATCGACGCGCTGTCCGGCGGGTTCGGCTTCGCGGATCTCGACTACACGTCCCGCCTCGAACAGCAGCTGGACGAGATCGCCGAGGGCCAAGCCGATTACGTGGGCGTCGTCGCTGCGGCGAATAACCAGCTGGCGGCGGAGCTGGGGAAGCTGACCGCGAACATCGAGATCCACCCCTGCCCGAACTGCGGAAAGCCGATGCGCAAGCGCAATGGCGCCAATGGCGCGTTTTGGGGCTGCACCGGGTATCCCGCGTGCAAAACCAGCCTGCCGGACGCACAGGGCAAGCCTGGCGTTAGGCCGCCCAGGAACGACTCGACCCACGCCTGTCCGAAATGCAGCAAGCCGCTGACGCGACTGCAGGGCAACACCAAGACCAAACCGCCAAAGCCATACGACTTTTTTAGGTGCAGCGGTTACCCCATCTGCGACGCGAAATACAACGTCGCGGCCGACGGCTCGCCGGCGCTGCCGGCAAAGCCCACAACCTAGAAGGGAGCAACGCCATGAATAAGCTGTTTTTCGAGGGACGAATCGCAGCGGCACCGGAGCTGCGTCGGCACGGCGATACGGCCGTGTGCAAGTTCGTCGTGATCCGTAACGAATATGCCGGCGTCGACGCCGGCGGCCAGAAGCGCACCCGAAAGGTCGCGGTGCAGTTCGTCGCGTTCGGCGGCCTGGCCGAAACGATGGCTGCCAACCTGCGAACGGGCGACCAGGTGTTTATCGAGGCCTCGATCCGCAACAACAACTACAACGACGGAGAGCGTGATATCTACGGCTTCGACTTCGAGATTCAGGACTTTAGTTTCGGCGCACCTGGCGCCGAATCCCGCGAACGCCTGGCAGCCAGGGCAGCGGAAGGAGCCGGGGCAGGGTGACACCGCGCCAGCACCGCCCCCGTAGAAGGGCGGGCACCGATCGAGCGTCGTTGACCGCACGACGATCGTTCCACTCAGGGCCGCTTCACAGCGGCCCTTCCTTTGTCCGGCGTCCGCGTCAGGCGGCGACCTCAAATGCGGTGTCGCAGTCGCCGCAGACAACGTTGAGGCCTGGCTTGCCCCACAGCTGCGCGCCGCAGTCGTCACAGCGGTACTTGACGCGGTTGGAGCGGTTCGGCTTCTCGCCCGTGGATTCGGCCAGTAGCTCAACGTCGATCGGCAGATCCGCGCCGTCCTCGCCGGCCGGTCGCTTGACCGGGAAACGGTCATACCAAGACACCTTGAAATCGGCCGTCATGAGCTGATCGCACGCCAGGAGGAACCTGCCACCCGGAATGGCGTAGTCGGCCATCTTCTCGCCCGTCCTCTTTCCGCCAGGCTTACCGGTCGACGAGGGCATGAGGCCGAGGCTTTCCATTTTGTCGGCCCACTCTTGGTTGTGGTAGGTGCGTTTGCTTGGCTTGCCGAAATGCGCCTGCCACATGTGCACCATCTCATGCACCATCGTTTGGAAAATCTCGATGACCGGAAAGGCGGCGAAGAACTCCGGGTTCATGGCGATCTCGTCCGTCTTGATGCCGTCGACGTGCACGAACCGATCGCGCGAGAAGTACCCGAAACACCCCGCTTTGCGCTGCAGGGTGATGAGACAGGGCGGGAGCTGACCATCGAACAACACGGCGTTGAAGTGATCGAAAGCCTGCTGCAGTTCCGTCGCGGATTCCATGGTCGGGCGGGTCGCCATGTCAGCCTCCCAGCGCCACGAACCGCGCGTAGTCCTGCGCCGAGTATTCCCACGACTTCTGCATGCTGGCGTTGCCCTGGGCGCGGGCTTCGTCGGCCTTGGCCTGCATGACCGGCACCAGCTCGGCCGCGTGAGTGCGAGCCAGGGCAAACGCCGCAGCCAGTCGCGCCCGGCCCTTGGCATCGAGAAACACCAGGCGATCGCTGGTGTCGTACAGCGGGAACTCGAAGCCGAGAGAGCCGCACTCTGCCAGGCAGCGATCGCCGGCGTTCGGCTGCGGCGAGTTGTGTTGGATCTCGATCTCGGAGCTGCCCGCACCGCCGATGAAAACCTGATCCCGCGCCACGTCCCAGGTCAGCGCGAGAAGATCGTAGATCTTCGTGCCGGCTACCTTCGCGTTCGGTGCATCGATCCACACCGTCACGCCCCGTTCCTCGCGGTTGCTGTCGTAGATCCCACAGTCAAAAAAGCGGTACAGCATGGCGACCTCCTCCGGTCTTTTGGATTGTGCAATCCAATGATACAGGAACCCGGGGAGGGTGTCCATAAAAGGATCGTTTTACAGACACTTTCCGACAGACGGCGCTAGGGGCCGAAAACCCGGCCCGCGATGCTTCTAAACCCGTCTTTAAATCTATGAGCGAAAAACCCGCACGGCGTTTTGATTTAAAGACACTCCCGGCACTGGCGCCAACTGTCCGAAAATCGTATTTTTGCAATGTCCGAATAACCGGACTCAGGAAGAAAAAACGACATGAACATGATGAAGACGAAAGCCGGGCGTGCCCTCGCGGGGGTATTGCTCGGGTTGATGACCGCCGTTGCGTTCGCGCAGTCTGCGAACCCGCCGCCGGCGGCGGCACCGAGTACCAGCCAGCCCGGTGCGACGTGCCAGCTTTCAGACGGCACTGACGGCGGCGCCACGCTCGCAAACGGTGGTGGTTCCGGGTCCGACAGCTTTGCCTGCGGCCGGAATGCCCAGGCAGGCACCAACGGAAGCATGGCGATCGGCGCGAATGCGCGATCGGGCGACAACTTCGCCATCGCGATCGGCAACGATGCCGATGCTCTCGGCAGCGACAACGTCGTCGTTGGCGCTGCGTCCAAGAGCTACGGCAGCAACAACACCATTTTTGGCTCGCGGTCGATCTCGAATGCCGGCGGAACAACCCTGCTCGGCAACGACATCATCGCCAACAATGCCAACGTTGTAGGCGCCGGGCGCGGATTGCGCCTCGACGGCCTCAACAGCGTCGGCATCGGCAACGCGACGCGGATCTCGGCCAATGCCACGAACGGCACCGGACTCGGCTTTTTCACGTCGGTTTCCGAAGCCAACGGCACGGCGGTCGGCGCGGTGTCCCGCGTCGACGGAGTCGACGGCACGACGGTCGGCGCGAACTCGCGGATTCTCACGGGCACCCAAGCGGCCGGCGCCTTCGGGTTCGGCTCGATCGGCGACAGGAGCAATGCGATCTCCTTCGGGAATGCGACCCTGCAGAGGCAGTTGATCTACGTTGCCGCCGGCACGGCCGACACCGATGCCGCCAACGTCGCCCAGCTCAAGGCCTTGATGCAGGCTTTCGGCGGCGGTGCGAGCTTCGACGGCGGGATTTTCGGAGCGCCGAACTTCGCCCTTTCGGGCGGCAATACGTTCACGAACGTCTATGACGCGCTCTTGTTCCTCGACGGCCGAATCACGCGGATCTCGCTGACTCCCGGTCCGCAGGGTCCGCAGGGTCCGCAGGGTCCGCAAGGGCCGCAGGGTCCGCAAGGGCCGGCAGGCACCGGCGGCGCAGACTGCAATACCGCAGTCTGCTATGACGATGCCTCGCGCCGTACCGCGACGCTCAATCGCGGCGGCGCAGCGACCCGCGTGCAAAACGTCGACGCCGGCGTCGCCGATACGGATGCTGTCAACGTCGCGCAGATGCGCGCCGCTGACATCGAGGTTTTGAACCAGGCGAACAGCTACACCGACAACAGGATCAACAACGTCATGACCATCATCGACGATCGGTTCCAGACGATCGACAACCGCCTCGATCGCATGGGCGCGATGAATACGGCAATGACGATGATGGCATCGAGCGCTGCGGGCGTTCGCGACGATAACCGCGTCGCCCTGGGCGTCGGGTCCACCAACGGCGAGGAAGCGATCGCGGCCGGGTTCCAGAAGCAGTTCCGAAACGGCGCCATCCTCACGCTTGGCGTCAGCTACGCGGGCGGCGAGAAGTCCGCCGGCGCGGGCTTCGGCTTCGGCTTCTGACGCGGGGCGTACAACACTGCTGCACGACCGAAGGCCTCGCCACTATGGCGAGGCCTTCATCGCTCAAGAGGATCAAACGATGCGTTTATGGATGAAAGACAGCACGGCCAGCGACCGCAGCATCGTCCTGGCTATCCTGGCAGCCGAGCAGCACCTGGCACAGCTCGGCGTCACGCAGTCCGAATGCCTGGCGGCGGCCGTGACCGGAACCCGGCGGGCGTGTCACCGCCGGGCGGCCCAGGCGTTCGGGGAAGCGGAGCGGGTGGCAAATGCGGCACTATGCCGGATCGAACCCGCCGCGAAGGCCGGGGTCTTGGTGCTGGTGGCAACGCCTGGCGACGAGATCCCGCCGCCGGCGACCACCGCCCGCAAACCAAGAACGACCGATGGCCGGAACCACAAAACCAAGACCGAAAACCGTGAGACACCCTAAAGATCCCGGCACGCTGGATCTAGTCTCCGGCGGCGCATTGATTGGCTATGGCCGCGTCTCTACAGCCGAGCAGTCCCTCGATCTCCAGGTCGACGCGCTGCGCCAGGCAGGCTGCAGCCCGATCTACACCGACAAGGCAAGCGGCATCCGCAAAGTCTCCGAGCGGCCGGAGCTGTCCAACGCTTTGAAGGCGCTACGCGCCGGCGACACGCTCATCATCTGGCGTTTGGACCGGCTCGCCCGGAGCCTAAGCGAGCTGTTTCGGATCGTCGACGAACTCAAAGAGCGGAAAATCGCACTGCGGAGCTTGACCGAGAACATCGACACCAGCACCCCAACGGGTGAGGCCTTCCTTGGGATGCTGGGCGTGATTGCTCATTTCGAGCGTGCGCTCATGATCGAGCGCACGAAAGAAGGCATGAAAGCGGCACGCGCACGCGGCCGACACGGAGGCCGCCCGCGCGTACTGGACGACACGCAAATCGCGCAGCTGCGCAGCCTCGCTGCAGATCCGACGATTACCGTCACCAGCATCTGCCAGCAGTTCGAGATAAGCCGCTCGACCTACTACAAACACGTCGGCGAGAAAGCACCCCCGCCGGCCGCCAAGCCAGCAGCACGCAGGAAGCGCAAATGATGCGTAGGATCATCGTCCCGGCGTGGCACAAGCTCACCTCAGCGCACATCGTCGCGCGGGGCGGTCAAGTTGCAACGTCTGCCGACGTTCTGCGACCCTACGGGTGCAACCCGACCTGTTCCCCGCGCCGTCTCGGCGCCACCGGCTCACCTTGAGCCACCACCGGAGAGCAACGATGACCTTCGCACAGCGCACCACCCTGCGGTTCCTGGCAACGGCTTACAGCCTCGTCCGGGCTTACCTGAGCCTCACCGTCGTTGTCTCCGGGTTCCTCGCGGTTATCGCCCTCGTCCTGTGGACGACGAGCGGCCAGGCCGGCGGCCTGGCGGCTGTCACCGCCGGCACTGCAGCGGTTCACTGGCTTGTCCGCCTGGGCCTCGATCGGGCGTGGCCGCACGTCGCCGGGGCGATCGTGCACGCCTGATCGGCCCACCGCCGGAAGTCCACGCGAGGGCGCCTAACGGCGCCCTCGCGCGTTTGCGGGCATGCCTGGCCCCGATCGCGCGTCAACGCGGCGCGAACGCGCCCTGGCAGCCTCTAGGAGCCTTCCCGGCGCCGCTGGCGCCTGCAGGGGCATGCCTGGCCCCGATCGCGCGTCGACGCCGCGCGAACGCGCCCTGGCAGCGTCCAGGAGCCTTCCCGGCGCCGCTGGCGCCTGCAGGGGCACGCCCGGCCCCGATCGCGCGTCAACGCCGCGCGATCGCGCCCTTGCCTGGGCACAAAAAAGCCGACCCTCGGGGGGCCGGCTTTGAAGGGTGATGCGGGCGAATGGTCCGCCTTGTTCTTCTCGATCGACAGGCGCGGAGGTCGCCGGTCAATCCTTCACGCCTTGGCGGCGCGGACTGCCGCAGCTCGATCGCCGGGGGGAGGCGGCGACCGAGTCGCGTATCACTTGAACGCCGGGAGGATGATGTCCTTGTTGACCATGACGACGAAGTTATAGCCAGGCCGGATCTCCAACGTCGGCGCGATGTCCATGTTCCGGCGGGTCATTTCGATCCCGAGCTGGCCGAGCTGCCGGCCGAGTTCGGCCGCCAGAATCTGCTGACTGTCATAACCCTGGCTGCCGTTCCCGTCCGGCTGCGAAAGCTGGATGCCTGCCGAGAACAGCGAGAGCATGAACGCATTGCCGTAGATGCGCAGATAGTGGTTATCGACCTTGTCGCGGAAGCCCGCGTATCCCGATTGATCCGCGCCCTGCATCGCGCCCAGGCTCACGGACGACCCGTCGGGATAGATGACACGTTGCCAGGCAACAAGGACGCGCCGCTGTCCCATCGTGACGGCACTGTCATACGTTCCAACCAGCCGGGCACCCTGCGGGATCAACACCGTCGCGTGTGCGTCGGCCGAACTGGCATAAACGTTTTCGCGCACCTGGGCGATGATTTGCCCAGGTAGATCCGAGTTGATCCCGCTGATAAGCACAGCGGGGATGATGCTGCCGGCCTTCACCTCGTACCGCGACCGTGCAGCCTCGCGCGTGTTGCGCAAATACACGTCGCCGGCAGCGCCGGCAACGCGATCGCTGAACCCGCGTTTCGCCGCCTGGCCGTTCGGATCGGGCTGCTGCTGCTGTTGCGCCGCCAACGCGGCGAGCGCGCCGGCGGTGCCGCTGTCGGACGAGCCGCCGCCACCGACCGCCGCCAGGCGAGCCAAGGCCGCGAGCTGCGCGTCAGGCGATGCAGCTGCATCCGGGGCGCCGGTCCTCTTGAAATTCTCGATGCCCGGCCCGGCGTTCAACGCGGCTTCGAGGCTTTGCAGCTTGTTTTCCTCGATGCGCCGAAGCGCTTGGAGCCTGGCCTCGCGCTCGCGCTCCGCCGCTTGGTCGACCACCACCGGCGCCGGCGCGATCGGCGCCGGCGTGCCGGCTCCCGTGTCCGTGAGCGGACCCGGCAGATCGCCCGCCGGCGGCACCGGCGGAGCGGACGCCTCGATGTACGCGGCATCCGAGCCAGCAGGCTTCACCGGCAGTTCCGGGACTTCGGCGATCTTCACCGGCTCGGGCGCCGCTTCGGCCTTTTTCATTTGAGCCTGGCGACGTTCGTTGAATGTGTAGCTCACCGAAATGATGACCAGGGCCACCAGCACACCCGCGATGATGAGCGGGAGCTTGTTGAGTCGACGGACGCCGGCGCCACGCTTGGGCGGAGGAGCCAGCAGATCGGGCGAGGCCTTCGGATCGTTGACGTTCATTTGACCTCCTTGACGGTGTAGGGCGACGCCGGGACCAGCGCGCCGCCCGAGTCGCGGGCGAAGTACCGCGCAGCCTCCGTGCCGCCGTACTGCAGCTGCAGCACCAGGCCCGAATCGAGCGGGGAGACGACGTAGCGGACGCGGATCGCGTCCGCCGGCGCCGGCGCAGTCGGCGAGTTGACCGACACGGCATAGCCGTATCGGCGCAACTCCGCATCGAGTGCGAGGGCGAAGGCGTTGCCTTCCTGGCCCGTCACCGGCGTTTCCAGCGCGATCGAGCTTTTGGCGGCCGGGAAGATGCCCCGGAAATGCTCGGCAGACGCAGACGCCAGGACATCGGCATCGCTGGCCGTCAACTGCCCGGCCACGAACGATGCGCGGGGATTGACTGCCGCACAGGACGCCAGGAGGAGGCAGAGGATCATGACGAGGGCGCGCATGCTCAACGCTCCGTCGTGCGAGTGATCTTGACCTTGAGCTGGTCGCGGCCAACGCCCGAAATCAGCGCCGCCCGATCGAGCACCTTGTCGACGATGTACCTGTCGCCGATAACGCGGTAATTCACCAGCTGTTCGGTGCCGTCGTGCGCGAGCGACACCAGGGCAGGCGCCTCGCTGGACTGCATCGCTGCCGGGAACTGCAGGTAAGTCTTGGTCCCGTCCGAATAGACGCGGAGCGGCTTCCAGGGCGCGGCGTCGCCGCTGATGCGGAACCCAAAATCGAGCTTCGACAGATCCTGCCCGGTTGGCAGCGTCGTCGCCTCGACCTGGCGCGATCGGGCCAGGTTGTAGGTCGCCCAGGCGGCTTGCACGTCGTCGGCGTAAGCGAAGGACACCACAGGCATCCACTCGGCTTGCGTGCTGACGAGCTTGATCGTGTAGATGCGGCGATCCGTCGTCAGCAGCAAATTCGTCGACAGGCCTGCGTCGGTCGGCTTGACCACCACGTTTGTGACCTCAGCCGGCGCCGTGCCGCTGGTCGACGGCACGACCTTCCAACGGACGCTGTCACCGACGTGGACATCGCGGACGACCTCGCCGGGCTGCAGGCTGATCGCGCACACCTGCAACGGCGCGCACACGACGGAGGGAAGCGTGGCGCCATACAGGAACCGCACGCTGCCATCCTCGCCACGGCGCGGCAGATCCGGGCGGTTCTTCCACTCAGCCGCCAGGCGTGCAGCTTCGCGCTCCTTGGGCGTGAGAGGAACCACCGCCGGCGACACCAGGCGCGGCGGCGGGAGATCCGCCACGCTGGGCGGTGGCGCGGCCGTGGTCGCCGCAGCGGGTGCCGTCGCCGGCGCCGGCTGGCCTGCATTGGCGGCCTTCGCCGCGGCAATCATGGCCCTGGCCTCGCTGACATCGAGTGCAGGCACCTCTTGCGCGGCGGCATGCGGCGCGTGAGCGATCGCCGCCAGCAAGAGGGAGAGAAGCGCTGTTTTCATGAACATGGAAATCACCTGTGTTGTTGAGTTGTTGAAGGTGCCGGGCTTAGATGCGCGGTGCCCAGGAGAACGTCTGCACGTAAATGCCGAGCGGATTGATTGCCAGCTGCTGTTCCGTCGTCGGTGTGACGTTGACGACCGTAACGGTCGCCTGCCAGTTCTTGACGCCGGTCGCCTTGCCGCTGCGCTGGCGCGTCGTTTCGGTCCATTCGACACGCCAGGTCTGATCCGTCAGCGGAAGGACCGAGTTGACAGCGATGTCGACGGTTTCCGTAGTCGCCCGCTCATACGGGTTTGCCTCACGATGCAAGCCGGTCAAGGCCTGCCACGCAGGGCTGTCCGGAAGCGTCGAGTTGTAGGCATCGTTGAGCAACGACTCCTGGGCACGCCGGTCGACGTAGATCGTGCGGGCACCGATTACCCACCGGCGCAGCTGCGCCTTGACCTGGCTGGCGGACGCAGGCTGCGCCACATCGGCACGCCTGGCGCCGACGACATCGCCGAAACTGTTGGTCTGCACCACGTAGGGCACCACCTTCGATTGCCCCGCCTGATAGACGACGCCGGCAACGGCGATCGCGGCGATCGCCATCGAGCTGAAAGCCACGAGTCGCCAGGTGCGGGCCTGGGCGATGTACGAGCCATACCGTTCGTTCCACTCGCGACGACCGGCCAGGTATGGGTTTTCATGCACGATTTTTGGCTCTTGTTTGTTGTTCATATAGTCCATGTCCTATAAGCGGGGATGCGCCGATCCACCCCGGGAACTGGGGTGGACGAAAGCGCTGCGGGTTAACTGTTCGAGTCGGGCCGGCGCGGATTCACGTCGACCACTACCGAAGGCCTCGCAGCCTCCGGCTTGACGCCCTCACCTGGCGTTGTGCCTGGCGTTGCACCAGGCGCCGGCTCCGCCGGGCGAATCACGTTGTCCTCGCCGCCACCAGGAGCGGCGGCGGCCGAAGGCTGCCCGCCTGGCGGTGGCGATGCAGAGAAGTCGACCGGGTCGCCCATCGACATCGTCGCGAGGCCAGCGGCCAGGCCTGGCGCACCGTCGGCGCCAGGCATGGCAACGGCCGCCGTGCTGCCCAGGCTGCGTAGGACGCCCTCAGCGGCCATTCCGCCGACTTTGGCGGCCTGTGCGCCAGGCCGGGCGCCGCTGCCCGCTGCAGGCTGTTTCTCGCTGCCAGCATCGCCGCTGGCCTTGTCGCCGCCCTTGTCGCCGCCCTTGTCGCCGCCCTTCTCGCCACCGGCAGCCGACGAGCTGGCCGCCTTGTCGGCTTCGGGCTTGCCTCCGGCGGTTGCTCCCGGCTTGGCTTGATCGCCAGCGATCGCGCCGCCGCCGCCGCGCGTCGTCCGGCTGCCCACCTCGCCGGCGACCGTTGAGCCGGCGCCGCCAGCGAGCGGGGAGCCTGTCCCAGCTGCCGTGCTGACGCCGGCGCCGGCACCGCCCGCAGCCTTTCCGGCCGCAGCGCCGGCGCCGCCGAGTGCTTGGCCCAGGGCCGCGCTACCTCCGGCCTTCGCTGCGCCGGCGACGACAGCCGAAGCGCCGGCGGTCTTGATCGCCGCCGCTGCAGCAACACCAGCGGCAATCCCGCTTGCGACGAAATTGCCGATTTGCGCACCGCCACCGAGCGACGTGCCGTTGATGATCCCGGCGACGAGTTCGGGAATCGTCTTGCACATGTACGCACAGACCAGTGCGAGGCCGATCATCGTCCAAAGCGACGTGTTGCTCGGGTTCGCTTGGTAGGCGTCCATCCAGCGAACAGCCGAGGTCTGTACGAGGCTGACGATCAAGGTCACAACAAAGAGCTTTGCCGCCACGGCCAGCACGCCGCGAATGATGTTGATCGCGATGTCGCGGGTCCACTGCGAACCGCCGAAACCCATGAAAATCACGCCGGCGTTGATGAGGAAATAAGACTCCACCAGGGTGACAGCCATGAATGCGGCGATGAACGCATAACAGACCATGATGAGGATGCCAGCGATGAACAGCGTCAAGCGTTCCAAGCCGCCGAGCAGCAGCTTGCCGACGATGTCGCCTGCTGGCGCATCGGCCGCCGGCAAGACTGTCTCTTGAATCTTGACGCCAAGCTCGATCGCCAGGCCGAACATGTCCGCTGGATTGATGGCGCCGCCATTCCCGCCGGCGACGCCTGCAGCCGTCCGCAAGCTGTCGACGATGGCGGTCGACCAATCGACCGAG
This sequence comes from Pseudomonadota bacterium, assembly GCA_023392975.1. Classification (GTDB taxonomy): domain Bacteria; phylum Pseudomonadota; class Gammaproteobacteria; order Xanthomonadales; family Xanthomonadaceae; genus Lysobacter_I. The sequence continues at coordinate 21,993 of JAEWNA010000362.1, forward strand.
AACAGCAGCAGGGTCAGAAAGAAGCCGATCACCATTACCTGCCGGATCAGCTCACCGACGATCTCACCGAGATCCGCGCCCTTCATGACGAGCGGGAACAGCGACCACACAAACTGGATGCCGGCCAGGCCCCAAAAAAGACCGAGGGCATACCCGCGCAAGGTCGGCCCCCATGAGGCGGCCTGTTGCTGGACGAGATCCAGCACGCCATCGAACGTGCCATCCGGGTCATTCAGGTTCTGCGCCATTGCTTCGGGTGCAAGAGACAGCAGCGCCAGCAGCGCGAGCAGCCCGAGCAAAGCATATTGACGATTCATAAATCCTCAGCCTCGCCGCCTTAACGCGGCTTCCCTTGCGATCGTTCGAGCGGGGCATTCCAGAGCGTGCGCAGCGCTTCGTTAGCCGCTGCGCAGTCCGGGTGCGGTTTCTTGGCCTGGGCTTCGGCCTTGCGGCATTCCTCGACGCGGGCGCGTGCTTCGTCCGGGTGGGCGACGTAGTACGCGGCATCGCGTGACGGCCCCGATGACTCGGGGCCGCCACACGCTGCGAGGAGCAGCAAGGCAGAGCAGGCGATGATTCGCCGGCTCATCGCGACTTGCCGGACGAGCGCTGCAGCTCGCCGCTGTTGAAGCGCTGCCAGGCCGAATCGCCCACCGCCTGGCGATCGGATGCGATCGCGGCAGCGTTGGCCTGCATCTGCATCTGCGCCGCCACCAGCTCGCGCAGCTTCTGGATTTGCTGCACCTGGGCCGCCGCGATCTCGTTGCCCGCCTGCAGTGCCTGCTTCTGGCCTTCCGCCGACGTGCTGCGGGCGACCATCGCGGACAGGAGCTGATCCTCCGACTGGAACATCGACGCCTGCAGGCCGGCGGCCTTGAGCGCAAACCGGGCGTTGTCGCTGCCCTGTTCGGCCCACTGGCGATACTTCGCGGCATAGTCCACTTTGCCGCCGGCATAGTCGCCGAACGGCTTGTAGGCCTGCCGGAATTGCTCATCGATGTTGCCCATCGAGTACGCCAGGGCCTTGCTGTCGCGGTAGAGGTCGGCCAGCTTCTGCAGGTCGGCCGTCGCTGCACGATGCATCTCGCTCGGGAGACTCATCGTGTTCTTGAGCATGTTCTGGTACTGGTTGATCGCCGTCTGCAGTTCCTGAATCTGCGTGGCGTACTGCTGCAGCTGCTTCGCATACTGCGAACCAAGCTGGATGTTGTTGAGGATTTGCGTCCACTCGGTGGCGCAGTTGCCGCAGACCAGAGCGTTCGCCGGCTGCGGTGCCGTCATGAAGGACCCGCCCACGACGACGGCGATTGCCGTCGCGAGCAGGGGCGAGAACCAACGGCGCTTACTGGAGAGTTTCATAGGTGACACCTCGTTGATTGAGCCAAACAAACGGCCATTCCTGGCCGTACCTTGTGGAAAGGTCGCGAATGCTCGCGACGCTTTCCTTGTCCGCGACCGCCACGAACGACAGAGCCACAGGACCGAGGCCAAGCTCGAACACGCGCCGGCCGAGCGGCGACGTGTAGTAGTACTGGCGTTTCGGTGTGGCGAATTTCAGGAGCTGCACCTCGCGATCGTTGAGGCCGAACAGGGCGTAAAGATCGCGCGGCCCCGGGTGTTCCTTCGTCCCGCCCTTGTCCGCTTCCGGGTTCGGCAGCAGGAGCTTGGTCGGGCATTGCTCCATGAGGACATCGAGCAGGCCCGATGCGGTGGCATCGGAAAGACTCTGTGTCGCCAGGACAACCAGGCAGTTCTTTTTCCGCATTTCCTTGAGCCAGGAGCGCAGCTTTTCGCGGAACACCGGATGGCCCAGCATGACCCAGGCCTCATCCAGAATCAGCATTGCCGGCTGACCCCGGAGTGACCGCTCGAACCGGCGGAACAGGTAGAGCAGGACCGGGATCGCGTTGGCGTCGCCGGCCTTCATGAGTTCATCGATCTCGAACACCGTGAAGGTGTCGAGCTGCAGCTGGTCATGCTCGCCATCGAGCAGATGACCCACGGCACCGGAAACCGTGTAGTGGTTCAGCGCGCCGCGCAGATCCGGGTCCTGCACCGTAGCGACGAAGTGCGTCAACGACCGGCCATCCAGCGGGGCAGCCTGCAGCAACGCCATTGCCCGATGGATCTCCTCCTTTTGGCGTGCGCCCGGCGGGACGCGCGTCTGCAGCTCGTACAGGGTGGCGATCCATTCCTCAGCCCAGGCGAGATCCATCGGCGTATCGATGTCGCGCAGCGGTGCGAAAGCGGGCACGGCTTCATGCTCGCCGCCGATGTCGTAGTGCGACGCGCCGGCGCCGACTGACTTGACCAGGCCGAACATCGAGTGGCCTTTGTCGAAAGCCGTGATGGTGGCGCGCGGGTAGCGGCGGAACTGCGCTGCGATCGTTGCGAGCAGGGTCGACTTGCCGGCGCCGGTGGGTCCGAAAATAAGCGTATGGCCCACGTCGTTGACGTGAAGATTCAGCCGGAACGGGGTTGCGCCAGTGGTAACGGCCTGCAGGAGCGGGGGCGAGTTCGGCGGGTAGAGGTTGCACGGGTTGACCGCCAGCCCAGGCCACACGGCCGTCAGCGGGAGCAGATCCGCGAGGTTCAGGGTATGCACCAGCGGCCGGCGCACGTTCGGGTGCGGGTGGCCTGGCAAGGTGCCTAACCAGGCTTCCATCGCATTGACCGTTTCGATCCGGGCCACGAAGCCCAGCCGCTCAATCTCACGCTTCACATACCTGGCGTACTCCTGCAGGCGGTCGCGCCGTTCGTCCATGAGGACGACGACCGGCGTGTAATAGCCGTATGTCACCAGGCCGGAACTGGCCTCACTGATCGCGTTTTCCGCCATCGCGGTCATTTCCACCGCATCCGTGTTCACCATGCCTTTGTTGGTCTTGAACACCTGGGAGAAGAACCCGCGAATCTTCTGCTGCCACTTGAGGCGATACCGCTTGAGCTGGGCGATTGCCTCGTGCTGATCGAGGTAGATGAACCGCGTTGACCAGCGATAGGGAATCGCCAAGCCATCGAGCATGTCCAGCATGCCCGGGTAGGACTCCGCCGGAAAGCCCTCGATCGCGACGGCCGCGATGAACTTGTCGCCCAGCTTGGGTGTATCGCCAGGGAACAGCTCGGGGGCGCCGAGCAGGGCGTCGAGGTACATCGGAATCGGCGGGATGTTGATCTCTACCGTCTCCCCGGTCATGGCGAATCGGAGGTAGTTGACCAACTCGTCGCGTAGATGCTCGATGCCGTGGGCGTCGGTGAAGCTGTAGCCGCGCATGCGACGCAGCCGGACCAGGTCGCCAAGGGCATCCTGCAGGTCATCCAGCGTCTTGACGAAATAGGCGAGGACGCGATCGGCGGGCGACACGTCGTCGCCGCCGTCGTCGTCGTAGATCATGTCCGTCACCTTGGTGTTTCGACGCAGCGGCGGCGTGTATTGCAGGATCAACGCATATTCGGACTCGAAATGCGTCTGTGCGCCGCCCTCGAAACCGAGCCGGCGCTCCTCCTCGATCAAGCGCGTGATCGGATCGGGGAAGTGCGACGCCTCACGGGGTGGGTAGCCAGGCGACGGCAGCCTGGCGGCATCGTTCCAGGTGACCCAGCCGGAGCCGAAACGCGCGATGGCTTGGTTGACGCGAGCCGTCAGCCAGTTGCGATCGCTCGCAGTTGCGGACCCGGCATCGTCGCCGCGATAGGTGAAGCCGGCCAGCAGCGAGCCGTCTTTGCACATGACTACGCCGCTCTCGACGAGAGCGGCGTAGTTGAGCAGGTCAGCGACGCCGGCGGCCTTTTGGCGAAAAAGGTTTAACGCCTGCATTGGTAGTGCCTCAGTCAGTAGGAGCGTGGCGAAGTGCCCACGCGGAAGGGGCGCGATCTCGGCGCGTAGTAACCGAGAAAACGGAGCTGGCGCAGGTACACCTTGGACATCGTCGGATCGGCCTTTGCCATCTGGCGCAGCAGCTGGCTTGCGACCAGCCAGATGACGATTCCGACGACCGTCGCAAGCCAGTTCATCGCGCTGACGATCAAGCCGCCAGTGATGAGCATCGAGAACAACATCAGTTCGCGTTCGCCGCCCATGATTTGCTGCGGCCGATGGAGCGCTCGATAAAACGGCGTGCGGCGCAATTCCTCGTGGCCGTCCGCCATGGCGTCAGCCTCCGACCGGCGATGCCGTCGCCGGCGGCACCAGCGGCGCAGCGTCCGGCAACATCGCACCGCTGAACAGCGCGCCGGTCAGGATCGAGTTGGCGAACACGATCAAGCTGATGACCATGACGAGCATGATGAGTCGGCGCACGAACTCCGAAATCTCACCACCCCAGATCAACATCGCACCGCAGACCACGATACCGAGCAGGGCGATTGCGAAGGCCACGGGACCGGAGATCGAATCCCGGATCTTCGCGATCGGCCCCTCCCATTGCAGGCCCTGGCCGCCGCCGGGACCGGCGTCGGCCGCGAAAGCCATGTCGGAGAACAGCAGCAGCGCGAGGGCTGCGAGAACCATCCAGAACAGCGACGGCGTAAGAGCGGCCGAGAAGCGCGACCGGGACGGTGACACGTTGGAAAGGTGCATCGGGGTTATTCCTCGTAGGATTGAGTGATGTAGTTGTGACCGTCGTAGCGATGCACCGCCACGACTTCATTGACGCGCCGACCCTGGGCAGTCTTTTCGATCGAGACGATCAAATCGACAGCCTCAGCAATCAGCACTTGCATCGGCGCTTGCGTGGCTTCACCCACCAGCTGTTCCATGCGGATCAACCCCGCAATCGCCGAATTCGCATGCACGGTCGCCGCCCCGCCGGGGTGGCCCGTGTTCCAGGCTTTGAGCAGCGCGAGCGCGCTGCCGTCGCGTACTTCGCCGACGACGATGCGGTCGGGGCGCAGCCGCATTGCCACCTTGAGCAGAGACAGCATCGAGACGTGTTCGACGGCTCGCATCGTCACGGCGTTGCGGGCCGAGCATTGCAGCTCGCCGGTGTCCTCGATGATGACCAGGCGATGCTCGGGCGACGCATCGACGATCGCGCCAATGATCGCGTTGGTCAGCGTCGTTTTGCCGGTGCCCGTGCCGCCGACCACGAGGATGTTTTGGCGCTTCTCGACAGCCCGCCCGATCGCGATGCGCTGCTGCATGGTCATGATCCCGGACGACACATAGTCGTCCAGCGTGAACACCTTGCCGGCCTTCTTGCGGATCGTGAACGTCGGGCCGCTCACGATCGGCGGGATGATCCCCTCGAAGCGGCTGCCATCGATCGGCAGCTCGCATTCCAGGATCGGTTTCTCGCGCGTGATCTCCGTCCGCAAGCTACTGGCGATCGTGTTCATCGCCGACTCGGCAGCCGCTGCAGTCATGGAGCCGAAACGCTCCATGTCTTTGCCCAGCCGTTCGACCCACAGTTCCCCGTCGGGGTTGAGCATGATCTCGATGACGGTGGGATCTTCCAGGAGCGCGATGATCTCGGGTCCGAGTTCGCGCCGCAGTTTTTCAGCAAGACGGCGCTGCGCTTCCGTCACCGGGCGCGCTGCCGGTGGGGGTGCCTCCGTTTCCATACCTGCATCCTCGTTCTTGTTTTTGCCGTATAGCCCATGCACTATAGACCCGGCACCCCGGGGACTTCAACTGTCATCGACGCATATGCGATATGCCCTAAAGCGCTATGTGCGGGCTAAACCCTCGTTGATACCATCAACGAAAAGACCCAGCTAACCCTACATCGGTAGGGTTAGCTGGGTCTTAGAGTGGGGTTACAGTCTTAGGGCTTTAGGGCTTTAGGAGCTGCCAAAGCGGGATGCCTACCGCTTTGGCTAGGTCCGCCATGTTGTCTAGGTTGATGGTCGAGCGGCAGCGTTCTACGTCGGAAATGAACGACTGCGCGAAGCCGAACGACTGGTGTATGTCGTTCTGTGTGAGGCCTGCGGCCTGGCGAGCGCGCCGGAAATTTCGAGCGAAAACCCTGCGCGCTTCTGGAATGTTGTTGTCGTCCACAGCGGTGTTCACACTAGGTCATGGTCGCGGTCAAATTGCGACGGGTTGAAAGGCTGGTTCTTTTTTAGTCGGTCTTGTTACTACAATCAAACGAATCTACTGACAAGGACAGCCGATCGATGGCGGCCGATCAATCTACCCCACCGCGTACCGACTCGGCCAGCCTGCAGAGCGTGCCGAGCCTGTCGCCTCGCCACGCGGGGTTGATCGATGAGTACCTGGCCATCGAAGCCGAGGACGTGCGCCGGGCTGGCGCCCTGGGCTTCATGGCTCGCACCCTGGCGCAAGCCACCCTCCCCCACACCGATCCAAAGCTGCCCCCCGGCACGCTCTACAGCCGTGAGACTGGCCGGTTTACGCTCTCGATCGCTCCGACCTCACGGCGTTACGGCATCCCGTTCGGCACCATCCCCCGCGTAACCCTCGCGTGGATCTGCACCGAGGCTGTCCGCACGCAATCGCCCGTGCTTTCGCTCGGGCGATCGCAGTCGGAGTTCCTACACAAGCTCAACCTCAACAGCAACGGCCGAGACATCGCGCGTATGCGCGAGCAGTGCATGCGGCTTTTCCGAGCTGTCGTGTCGATCGAGTACGACGACGGCGCCGTCGAATCCAGCAAACGCCTGCTTATCAGCAAAAGCGACTTCGTCCTGTGGCACGAGCAGCCGGAAATGCTGTCACTGTGGGCGAGTGAGCTACAACTTTCCGACGAATTTTACAGCGAAGCCACGCGGTTTCCTGTGCCTATCGATCTCCGCGTCTTCCACGCTTTGAGCAAGTCGCCGCTCGCGATGGATATCTACACCTGGTTGACCTACCGCATGTTCGTTTTGAGCAAGGCCAGCCGTAAGGAGACACGTATCCCATGGGTCGCGCTGAAACCTCAGCTTGGCTCGAACTACGCTGACTCCGAACAGGGCCTGCGGGACTTCAAAAAAGCGTTTCGCCTCCGTCTCAAGGAGGTTTTGCTGTTCTATCCGCAGGCGACGAAGCACATCGAGATCCAGGCCGACCATCTGCGGCTGACCCCTGCCCCGCTTCACATCGCCCAGCAGGCCCGTTTGTTCTAAGCCCTGGGCAGCTCGCCGGCGACGCCGGCGCCGGGCTCTTGTGCTACGCATCGAGCCGCGTGACCGCGTCTCTCCCCGCCATGCGGGCTGCGATCCCTACTGCCTCCGATTGCTGCGCAATCTGCGCGCTCCGCTTGCCCGGCTAAGTCGCGCTGAAATTGTCTTGCGGCTGCGCTGAAATTGTCTTGCCGGGGTGCGCTGAAATTGTCTTGCGCACGCCCTTTCTGGCGCCTTAGCGCCCTTCCCTGGCGTTCGACAGGGGTTGCCCTGCCTCGCGCCTGGCGGCGGCCCTAGAGGCCCGCAAAGCGGACGAGGAGACGCCAGGAGGAAGCTGCCAGGCGAGCGCGTCCCGGTGCGAATTGGATTGCACACTCCAAACCTCGCCGGGCGGTGCATAAGCCTGTCGATATCGCCACCTGTCCACGTGTAATCGCTCCCGCGTCTAGTTCGTTGATCTCGCTCGGGATTCGGACTTGTCCACGTGTAATCGCTCCCGCGCTCGCGTGTAATCGCTCCCGCCCGGGAGTGTTTACACGCACGCAAGCCGTTGATTTATATAAGGATTTTCAAAAAGCGGCCCGCCTCAAGTATTTGCCTTCAAGTCTTTTAAGACAGGTAGCAGATCGCCGGTTCCTGTGGATGACGCGAGGAAGGCCCCGCCGCCTCTTGGGGGCTACGCCCCCGCCGGCTCGCGCGCTCCGCGCGCCCCCGGCCGCTACGCGGCCTCCCGCCCGGCATCCCCCAGCGGCGGGCGCAAATGCGCCCACCGCTCACCAGTGCCGGCCTGTGGCCGGCAATCCAACGGAACGGGCGCGGCTACGCCGCAGGTTTTACGCCAGGAAGGAGGTCGGCGCAGGCCTCGCGCGTTGATTCGCGCTGTTTCGCGCATGGCGCCACGAGACAGCACGGTTTTTTGCGTTGTTTCGCGTTAATTCGCGCTGTTTTCTGAACGCTAGATAACCGGCGAGGCTGCGCAGCCTTGGACTTAGCCGGTTAAGTCTATAGACTATGGACTATAAAGAGGCTTCCACCCCGGGAGCTATGGAGAGCGTGAAATGGTGAGTATTGGTAGCAACCAACCCAAGCCGGCCGGCGGCACCTGTCCGAACTGCGGTGCGCCCGTGGTCGACCATCCGCAGAACGGGTGCGCCCTCGCGGCGCTGATCGGCGTTGTCCGCGAGCGCGGCGACACGCCCGAGGACGAGATCCGCAAGCTGCATGCCGGCTGCGATTCGGATGCCCTGTGGAACGACCTTGGCCGCATCGTCGACAACCTGCAGGATGGGAGGTATAGCCGATGAACAGTCAGCGGAGGCAACCCGCGTTCGGCGTGCTTGGCGTCGAACTCCTCAAGCTCGACCCGCAAGCCGGGCGGTTCCTGTCCGACAGCGATGCACAGGCCTACGTTGTCGCGTGCCTGCGCGCCTGTGATGGCCTTCCGTTGGGCACCCTTGCCGCCATGCAGCCCGGCCAGTTGGCCGGGCTGTTCTACGGCATCGAGGGCGATGCCAAGGCCCGGCCGGACGCGGCTCGAATCGCCGCCTGCCTGCGGGCCTGCGAAGGCATCCCGACCGCCGCGCTTGCCAGCTGCGGCATCCCCGGCGGCGTCAAGTCACTGGCCGATGCAGTGCTGGATCTCCCGGAGCATCTTCTGCACAGTGAATGCCGGCTGGTGCTTGATGCCGTGCATGACCTTACGCTGGTCCCCACGTCGCCATCCGAGCAAACCACCCTCCCCCTTCCCCCGCAGGTAATGCCATGACCAACACCGAAAATTCCGGCATGAACGATCCCGGCGCGCATAGCGCGCCGGGCACTCCCGCTTTCGTCGCCTATTACCTGGCGGCTGCCGTTGTCGCATTTTTCAGCTACGCAGGTTTTAAAATCGTCAGCTCATGGATTAACTCCGACCTCACCATTCACGAGGCTGGCGTTATCGTCCCGATTTGGGGATTCTTCGGCGCAACAGGGTTATTTATCGTCCTGGCAACCTTCGGGCCTGCGATGAAGTTTTTGCCAGTCGAGAGAATTTCTCAAATATCGACTTTCACAAAGACGGTTTTTCTACTCTGCTGCTTGATGGCGTCCATTTGTAGCGTGCCGGTATTCAAGGATATTTCTTTCTATCTCTTTGACAACGTCATGCGCGTCGTAACGCAAGCAATGTCCGGTGAATCGCCTACATGTCGGAATCTGTCACTCAGCGAAATGCATGTCTTGCGGGAATCGATCTACAAGATTCAGTGCGATTTTTCAGCGCTACTCGCATGGCTTTTTGGCGCTGCCCTGGCAGTGAGGCTGTTTGCATACCTGGGAGGCCACCGCGCAGCAATCGCGATGGCGGCGCAATGAAGTCAGGCGCGCAACACGCAGTAGCCAGCAGAGCCAACAGGTTGACCCAAGGAGCGCAGCGCGTGGAGGTCATCATCGACGACCCCGAGACGTTGGCGGCCTTCGGTCGAGCGATCGAGGCCGCCGGCAGCAAGTCTGACGCCGTGCGCCTGGCGTTGCGCCTGGCGTTCCCCTCAGCACCAGGAACCGAGCCGGCCGCACATTCCCTGGCGTAATCCGGTGTCAGTGCCGCAAACAGAAAGGCCGCCCGAGGGCGGCCTTTCTGTTCCTGGCCTTCGTGCTTCATCCCTTGATGAGAACGATGACAGTGCAAGCGATCGCGATGACTGCGAAGGCGCCTGCAGTCACCGCCGCCCACATCGCGCCGCTGCGGGCCGCGTGAGCGTCGCGGGCCTCGCGATCGGCAGATCCCAGGCGTTGTTTGATCGCCTCACTGAAGTCGTCAGCGGCGCTCCTGGCCGCTCGGCGCACTTGGTCGGCGACAAAGCCGCTCGCCTCGCTGATGAGCTTGCCGGCTGTCTCCTTCGAGGCCTGTACCTGAGCGGCAGATGCCGCGACGCCGCGATCGGTGGCGGCCTCCGCACGTGTGGCGACCAGGTCGACGTAATGCGCCAGCACCAGTTCGTTAACCGTGACCGTGACGAAGATCGGATCGTCACGGCCCAGCAACACGTTATGGCGTCGCGCGACTTCGGCCCTGATCGAGTCGATTAGATCGTCGTGACTCATCGTCGCGCCCTCGCTCACAGCACGGCGTCAAGTTGCTCGAAGATCGACCGCTTGACCTGGCGCAGCCGCTGCTTTGCCATGAGGCCGAAGGTCGACCCGGCGTCGACTTCGTCGAAGGTCAGTTTCGCGTCGAGCATGAGGCCGACATCCTTGCCGAACGTCGAGCTGGTTTGACGTGCGATCCGCACGATCCCGTGGACGCGATCCTTGTTGCGGATGTAGGCCTGCATTTCCTCGAAGCTCTTGCCGTCGGCCTCGATGTCGCCGAAATACTCGTTCAGCCAAACCACCAGGCGAACGTTGCCTGCCAGCTGCTCGGCCAGCGACACGAAACCGCCGAGCGTATCGAGCAAGGCCTGGCCGCCGGTGATGACCGTATGCACGACGACCTGCTTGCCGTTGTTCGCGATCAAGTTGATCGCATCGTTTTCGACCAGGTAGCTCGATAGCGGG
>JAEWNA010000351.1 GCA_023392975.1 Pseudomonadota bacterium
AACCCATGCGCTCGTGGCCGTACTGGTTCCAGATCGGGCTCTTGCCGCCGGAGAACGAGGTGTAGCGCGGCGCGCCCGTGCCCGAGGACCCGCCGAACAGGCCGGCCGTGACCGTGCTGCCCTGGTAGGTCGGGTGGGTGTCGTCGGACTGGATGTAGTCGTAGCTGCTCGACGAGGACACGAAGTGGGTGTTCGCATCGCGCAGGGTCGACTTCAGGGTCGTGGTGATGCGGGTGACGTAGCTGGACTCGCTCTCGCCCGGCACGAACTTCAGCGCCTCGGAGTCGATCTTGCCGTCGCCGTTGCTGTCGTAGTCCGCGCCCATGTACTGGGCGAAGTCGTCGTTGCACTGGAAGCCCTTCTGGCGGGCGTATTCGCACATCCAGTAGTTCATCTTCGCGATCGACGGCAGGAACCTGTCGCGCAGGTTGACCTTGGCGCCGGTGGTCGGGTCGTTGCAGCCGCTCTGCACGTTGTCGGCGTTGTAGCCGGGGTAGTACAGGTTGGAGATGACCTTCAGCTTCACGCCGGAATAGGCGTTGGCGTTGATGTAGTCCATCGCCGCGGCGACGTAGGTCTTGCAGTTGGCGACCGCGGTGTCGAGCACGCCGTAGTTGCAGGTGCCGGTCTGGCCCTTGAAGCTGCTGCGCGCCTGCAGGCCGTCGTTGCCGCACATCTCGAAGGTGACCACGCGGGTGTTGGTGGCCTGCATGTACGAGCGTTCGGAGACGATCTTGTTGTTGTAGACGTCGGACGCGACCGCGCCGGACTTCGCGCGGCGGACGCTCTCGATGTCCGCGTTCCACAGCGCCGAGAGGTATTCGGCGTCGACGGTCGGCGCGGAGTACTTGGCGGCGCTGGTGATCGAGCCGTTGTAGCCGGCGTAGATCGAGTCGCCGTAGGCGACGATGCGGTACTTGGTGCTGGTGCCGGAACGGTCGACCGTCCAGGACACGTTCTGGTTGAGGGTGTTGGCGTAGGCCTGGGCGGCGACGAACACCGCGATGGCCGGGACCAGCACATGCAGGGTCTTGCGGATGATCATGGACCTGTTTCCTTGGTGATGAGGATGGACGAACCGACGGAACCCGAGGGCTGTGGACGACGTTCGAGATGCTTCCTGTTCCTTCCCTGGCATCCGGCCGCGTATGGGCCGCCCCCGCCGGCCGCCAAGCTAACGGTTCGGCCGATACCATTCAATGGGGCGAGGGTATGGGTGCAGTGCAACAACGCCATGACCCGACGCGGCGGGTCGAGGATACACGCGTCGAGGGTATGCACGCCGGGACGCGGATCGCAGGCGGACCACACGGGCGGTCGAACGCCGCGACGCGCTAGACTCCGGCGATGAACCTCCATGCCCGCTCCGCGCCGTCGTCGCGCCGCACCGCCCGCCTCGTCCTCTGCCTGTCCACGCTGCTCGCCGCCATGCCCGCGCTCGCCCTCGACGGCAAGTGGACGCCCGGACAGGTCCTCGAACTCGATGCCAAGTGGCTGCGTCAGCAGGGCCTGCGGCTGCCGCCGTCGGCACTGTGGGACGCGCAGCGCGGCACCGGGCTGCTCAGCGGCGCGGTGAACATCGGCGGCTGCTCCGGCGCGTTCGTGTCGAACACCGGCCTGATCGTCACCAACCACCACTGCCTGTTCGGCGTGGTCCAGGAACACAGCACGCCGGCGCGCGACCTGATCACGAACGGCTACCTCGCCCGCACCCCCGCCGACGAGCTGCCGGGCAGCACGCTGCGCGTGGACATCCCGAAACGTTTCACCGACGTGACCGCGAAGATCCTCGCCGCAGTGCCGGCCGGCGCCGACCCGCAGGCGCGGCTGCGCGCGATCGAGGCCGCGCAGAAGGCGCTGGTCGCCGAGTGCCGCCAGCAGGCCGACACCAAGTGCAAGGTCGCGACCTTCGACGACGGCGTGCAGTACACGCTGATCGAATCGACCGAACTGCGCGATGTGCGCCTGGTGTATTCGCCGGCGCGCGCGATCGGCGAATACGGCGGCGAGATCGACAACTGGTCGTGGCCGCGGCATACCGGCGATTTCGCGATCGCGCGCGCCTACGTCGGCGCCGACGGCCGCCCGGCGGATCGCGCCGAAGGCAACAAGCCTTACGCGCCGGAGTTCTTCTTCCCGATCTCCACCGACAGCCTCGATGCAGGCGACTTCGTCATGGTGCTGGGCTATCCCGGCGTCACCTACCGCGCGCTGATCGCCGAGGAGATGCGCGAGCGTCGCGAGCGCTACTTCGCGCGCCGCGACGACCTGTTCGGCGAGTGGATCCGGCTGCTGGAGAAGACCACCGAACAGGACGAGACCGGCAAGATCCTGGTCGCCGCGAACCTCAAGGGCCTCAACAACCGCTGGAAGAACGCGCAGGGCCAGATCGCGGGCCTGGACCGCGGCCGCATCGTGCAGCGCCAGCGCGAACGCGACGACGCCGTGGCCGCGTTCGCCGCCGCGCATCCGCAGCACGCCGACGCGCTGGCCGCGCGCGAGACGCTGCGTGCGGTGCTGGCCGAACGCGAACGCACGTGGGAGCGCGACTTCCTGCTCAACCTCATCCCGATGGGCACCGACAGCGTGGCCGGCGGCATCCCGCCGCTGCCGAAGGCGCTGTACTTCGCGGCGACGCTGGCGCACGACGCGCGCGAGCGCGCGAAGCCCGACGGCGAACGCAGCAACGGCTTCGCCGATGCGGATCGCGCGCGCCTGCGCGATCGCCTGCGCAGCGAGCAGCACAGCTATTTCGAGCCCGCCGACCGCGCGGTGTTCGCCGCGCTGGTGCGGCGCGCGCTGGCGCTGCCGGTCGACCAGCGCATCGCTGCGGTCGACGCGCGCTTCGCCGGGAAGACGCCGACGCAGATCGATGCCGCGATCGCCGCGCTGTACGCGGGCACGTCGCTGCTCGATGCCGAGCGCCGCGATGCGCTGCTGGGCACATCCGAGGCTGCGCTGGCCGCGCGCCACGATGCGTTGATCGACCTCGGCCTCGACTGGAATCGCGACCTCCGCGCATTGCGCGAGCGCGAACGCGACTGGAACGCGCGCGCGGCGCAGGCACGTCCTGCGTGGCGGCGCGCGGTCGCGGCGCAGGCGGGCAAGCCGGTCGCACCCGATGCCAACGGCACCCTGCGCATCAGCTTCGGCCACGTGCAGGGCTACGCGCCGCGCGACGGCCTGGTGGCGACGCCGTTCACCACGCTCGCCGGCGTGCTGCAGAAGGACACCGGGCAGGAGCCGTTCGCGCTGCCGGCCGCGGTACGCGCCGCAGCGTCGGTACCGGGCGCGGCGGAGCGCCGGGTGAACTTCCTCGCCGACGGCGATACCAGCGGCGGCAATTCCGGCAGTCCGGTGGTGGACGGCCGCGGCCGTCTGGTCGGCGTGAACTTCGACCGCGTCTGGGAAAACGTCGCCGGCGACTTCGGCTTCGATCCGGCGGTGTCGCGGAACATCAGCGTCGACATCCGCTACCTGCTGTGGATGTTGCGCGACGTCGAGCACGCCGACGGGCTGCTGCGGGAACTCGGCGCCGACTGAGGCCGCCACCCGCGCGCGGTATGATCCGCACGGGTGCGCCGCCGGGGCGGGGCGGTCGCGCCCGCCGCGGGCGGTCGGCACGAACGATCGACAGGAACGGTCGGCGCGAACAGCCGGCAGGATCCGCGGCCGTCCTTCGGAGCTTCCGTGATGCCTTCGGGTCCCCCCGCCAATCTCACCGACCTCATCAACCGCCGCGGTTCGGTCGACAAGCCCGAACTCGAAGCGCTGGCCGCGGAACTGTGGCCGCGGCTGGAGCGCCTGGCCGCGCGCCAGCTGCAGGGCCGCAGCGGGCTGACGCTGCAGGCGTCGGACCTGGCGCAGGACGCGTACATCGCGCTGATGCACGACTTCCCCGGCCGCTTCAACGACCGCGAGCATTTCTACGCGCTGGCGGCGCGGATCGTGCGCAACATCGTGGTCGACTACCTGCGCCGGCGCAGCGCCGACAAGCGCGGCGGCGGGCTGCCGTTCGAGCTGCTGGACAAGGCCGAGAACGATGTCTCGGCGGCGACCATCGACGACCAGGTCGACTGGATCGCGGTCGACGCCGCGCTGACCGTGCTGGCCGAACGCCACGCGGCCGCGGCGCAGGTGGTGGAACTGAAGTTCTTCGCCGGCCTGACCAACGAACAGGTGGCGGAGACGCTGGGCATCTCGCGCGCCACCACCGTGCGCCACTACCGCTACGCGCGGGCGTGGCTGATCGACCACTTCGGCGCGGAGCCCGCCAAGGATGACTGAGCCGACGACGCCCGGCGGCGCCCCCGACGCCGTTCCCGGCGACCCGCTCGACGAAGGCCGGCTCTTCGGCGAGCTGTGCGAACTGGACACGGCCGACTGCGACGCGCGACTGCGCGCGCTGGCGGCCGAGCATCCTGCGCTGGCCGCACGCCTGCGCCGGCTGCTGGCGATCGACGACGCCTACGCCGGCCACACCGCGCGGAACGTGATGGCGCAGCCGCTGCACGACCCCGTCGACGGCCTCGCCGACGTCGGCCCGTTCCGGCTGGTGCGGCGGGTCGGCCGCGGCGGCATGGGCGTGGTGTACGAGGCCGAACGCCGCAGCGGCTTCGCGCAGCGGGTGGCGATCAAACTGCTGCCGCGCTTCGCCGACGATCCCGCGGCGCGCGAACGCTTCGCCCGCGAGCGCGCCATCCTCGCCGGGCTGCGCCATCCCAACATCTGCAGCGTCCTCGACGGCGATGCGCTGGAGGACGGCACGCCGTGGCTGGCGATGGAATTCGTGCCGGGCGAACCGCTGTGCGCCTGGTGCGCGCACCGCGGCACCGACCTGCGCGGGCGCATCGACCTGTTCCTGCAGCTGTGCGATGCGGTGCAGGCCGCGCATCGCAGCCTGGTGATCCACCGCGACCTGAAGGACGGCAACGTGCTGGTCGACGAGGCCGGGCACCTGAAGCTGCTCGACTTCGGCATCGCCAAGGCGCTGACGCCGACCGCGGACGAGGCCGGCACGCTGGCGCAGGACCGGTTCTTCTCGCCGATGACCGCCGCGCCGGAACAGCTGCGCGGCGATGCCGCGACCGTCGCCACCGATGTCTACGCGCTGGGTGCGCTGCTGCACCAGCTGCTCTGCGGCGAACTGCCGTTCGAGCATCCGCCGCTGCCGCAGGCGGAGCGCACGCGGGCGATCCTGGAGCGCGTACCGCCGCGGATGAGCGACGTGCGCCAGCGCGCGATCGGCGAAGGCCGCGACGGTGCGGGCGCCGCGGGTATCACCCCGGCGATGCTGCATGGCGAACTGGACGCGATCGTCGCGCACTGCCTGCGCAAGGAGGCCGACGAACGCTACGCCGACGTCGGCGACCTGGCGCGCGACCTGCGCGCGTGGCGCTCGGGTCATCCGATCGCGATCGCGCAGGGCGACCGGCTGTACCGCGCGCGCAAGTTCCTGCGCCGCCACCGGCTGCCGGCGACGATCGCCGCGCTGGCGATGGCCGGCGTGCTCGCGGCGCTGGGCGTGGCGCTGTGGCAGGCCGCGGC
>JAEWNA010000169.1 GCA_023392975.1 Pseudomonadota bacterium
GCTGGTGGGAGAGCGCCTCCGCGCACGAACGCGCCTACGCGGGCAGCTACCTGCCCGCGAGCGACGGCGACATCCACTGGGCGATGATCCGCGCCTGCTGCAACTCGGTCGCCAACCTCGCCGTCTGCCAGTTGCAGGACGTGCTCGGCCTCGGCGGCGCGCACCGCATGAACGTGCCCGGCACCGTCGGCGACCACAACTGGAGCTGGCGTTTCACCTGGGACATGGTCGACGGCGAAGCGACCCGCGTGCTGGCGCTGATCACCGCGGCCAGCGGCCGCAGCGATTTCGTGCTGGCGCGGTTGCCGTAACATCGGCGACATGGCGAACGGACCCGATCACGCACGCATCGTCGAGTTCCTGCGCGGCATCGGACTGCCAGTCACCGAAGCCGCGCTGCCCGACGACACCTTCCTCCCCGGCATCGCCATCCGCGACGGCGGGCTGATCGTCGATCCCGACAAGCTGCAATGGCCCGGCGACCTGCTGCACGAAGCCGGCCATCTCGCCGTGTTGCCGCCGACGCTGCGCGCGCGGGCCAGCGACGACCTCGCCGAGGAGCACGACGTCCCGCACGCCGGCGAACAGGAAGCGATGGCCTGGGCCTGGGCCGCGGCGCAGGCGATCGGGTTGCCGCCGGAGGTGCTGATGCACGAGGGCGGCTACCACGGCCAGTCGGCGGCAGTGCTGCAGATGTATGCCGTCGGCATCGTGCCGGGCCTGCGCGGCCTGTGCGAGAGCGGCATGACCGCCGCGCGCGGCTTCACCCCGGAACCTGTCGATATCCAGTACCCGCGGATGCTGCGGTGGCTGCGGGAATGACTTGGGCAACGATGACGGCTGCGTAGGGCTGGCTCTGGCCCGCCGTCGCAACGTATCCGCTGATGGTTGCAACGATCGAAACCGCTTCGATCGTTCGGCGGTGCGATCGTGAATGCCGCAATGGCGAGCCAAGGGCCCGCCCTGCGGACCGCCGCTCCCACCGGTTCGTTCGACCCGCAGGCCCCGGTAGAGCGGCCTTCAGGCCGCTGCCTTCACTGCATCGCTAAAAGGAGCAGCGGCCTGAAGGCCGCTCTACCGAAGCGATCAGCCTGCTGCGAAACGATGCGCGAACCGCCCGCGCGCAGCAGGACCGTCTGCACCTTGCCATCGTATGGCACGGCATCTACGTAGGGCGGGCCTGGAGCCCGCCCTACGGACCTGGCTGCGGGTATGACTCGGGCGCCCCGAGCATCCGCCGTGTAACATGCCCCATCGAACGAATGCGAGGATGTTTCCGGATGCCACCGCCCCCGATGCCTGGGAGGAAACCGGTCCTGTTCCACGCGACTGGCCTCTACGCCGTCTATTTCGCTCTGTCCCAGGCATGGCAGGTCTTCCGGTCGGCTGGCAGCATCAGCCAATACGGCCTGCTGTCTTTTCTCGGAACGGTCGCGATCAACGGCCTCATGATCGTGTTCTCCGGCTGGATGATCCATGCCGCATCCAGTGGGCGAATCAGAGGCGCCGCGCAGCTGAAGACCTACCTGTGGTGCGCGATGCTGGCGTATCCGTTTTCCAACATGGTCAGCTATATGGGGCTTCATTTGCCACCGCAATCGCTTCCCGAGGAGTTGTTGTTCTTCGGCGCGATTACGGATCTCGTGCGTTATCTGGTTCCGATCGCATTGCTGATCTGGACGGCGCGCAGCCGCGCATTACGCGCGTACCTGCTGCCCATGACTCCAGCCGCCGGAACGACCAGCCCGTCTTGATCGGGTCGAAACAGCAGCCGCCCCCGGCATCAAGTCACCCACGTTCCAGGAAACGATCCACGAACCGCTCGCGGAGGAGGGCCTTCTGCACCTTGCCCATGGTGTTGCGCGGCAATTCCGGCAGCACTTCGAGCGCTTTCGGCTGCTTGTAGCGTGCCAGCCGCTCGCGCAGCGCGACATCGATCGCGGCGAGGTCGATGTCCGCACCGGGCTGCGGCACCAGCACGGCGAGGACCGCTTCGCCGAAATCCGGATGCGGCACGCCGACCACGGCGGATTCGAGCACGCCCGGCATCTCGTCCAGCAGCAGCTCGACCTCCTTCGGATACACGTTGAACCCGCCGCTGATGATCAGGTCCTTCTGCCGGCCGACGAGGGTGAGGTAGCCGTCGTCGCCGAGCGTGCCGAGATCGCCAGTGACGAAGAAGCCGTCGTCGCGGAACTCGTCTCGGGTCTTTTCGGGCAGGTTCCAGTAGCCGCGGAACACATTCGGGCCGCGCACCTCGACCACGCCGGTCTCGCCCGCGGGCAGCGGCGCACCGCCCGCGGGGTCGCACACGCGCACGTCCACGCCCGGCAGCGCGCGCCCGACCGTGCCGGCGCGGCGATCGCCCTCGTAAGGGTTCGACGCGATCATGTTGGTCTCGGTCATGCCGTAGCGTTCGAGGATGCGATGCCCGGTGCGCGCCTCGAAGGCGACGTGCGTCTCGGCCAGCAGCGGCGCCGAGCCGGAAACGAACAGGCGCATGTGCGCGGCGAGGTCCCGATCGAAGCGAGCGTCGTCCAGCAGCCGGGTGTAGAACGTCGGCACGCCCATCAGCACCGTCGCCTGCGGCAGCAGGCGCAGCATCGTCTCGAGGTCGAAGCCCGGCAGGAACAGCATCGACGCGCCGCTCAGCAGCGACACGTTGCAGGCGACGAACAGGCCGTGGGTGTGGAAGATCGGCAGCGCGTGCAGCAGCACGTCATCGGCCGTGAACCGCCATTCCGCCGCCAGCGACTCGGCGTTCGACAGCAGGTTGCCATGGCTGAGCATCGCGCCCTTGGAGCGACCGGTGGTGCCGGAGGTGTAGAGCAGCGCAGCCAGGTCGTCCGTGTCGCGATCGGCGATGTCTCCATGATCCGGTTGCGTATCGCACAGCGCGCGGAAGTCGCCGCGGCCCTGCGGATCGAGGGTGGCCAGCGCCGCACCGTGCCTCGTCGCGATCGGCGCGAGGACCGCCGCCTTCGCCGGATCGGCCAGCAGCACGCGCGGCGTGGCGTCGCCGACGAAGAAGTCGACCTCGGTCGGCGTGTATGCGGTGTTGAGCGGCAGGAACACCGCCCCGGCGGCGACGCTGGCGCCATACAGCGCCAATGCCTCGGGCGTCTTCGCGACCTGCGCCGCCACCCGGTCGCCGGGGCGCACGCCGAGCACGCGCAATGCGCAGGCGCTGCGATGCACCATCGCCAGGAACGCATCGCCGGAGACGACCTCGCCGTCGGCCTGTTTCAGAAACGGAGCAGGGTTCTCCGCGAGCGGAGCGAACAGACGGTCGAAGATCGGATTGGGCACGACGGGTCCTGGAGCGATGCGAGGGATGCGCAAGTGCGCGCCGCACCATGCTAATGGTTCTCATGCGGCGGCGCGGGATGCCGATTCGCGACCAAAGTCGATGTTCGCGCCCCGACGCCCACCTTGAAAAAGGTCGCGGGGAAGGTTAACCATATCTCCGCGGGTGATCGACGCCGTGAATCGCGGCATCGATCAACAGGAGGCCCGCACATCGGCCCGGGTTCACGCACGAATCCGGCCGGTCACGGATCGCGGCGGCGCCTTGCGTCGCCGCACCGGATTTGCCGCCCAACCGGCGGCGAAGGGCCGACAGGGGACGCATGGACGCACTACCGAAACGACAAGCCCCCGATCAGGACGATCTCGTCTGCCACTGCGCCGGCGTAGGCCGTGCCCGGATCAAGGCCGCCATCGCCACGGCGCCGGCCTCGACGCTCGAATCCCTCGGCAGCCAGCTCGGCTGCGGCGTGCACTGCGGCTGCTGTCGCCCGCTGCTGCAGGAAATGCTCGGCGAATCGCCGTGGTACGAAGTGGCGAACGCGACCCGCACCGTCCTCACCGACGGCAAGTTCCCGCAGCGCAACATCGTGCAGCTCGATCTGCAGCTCGCCGGCTATCCGCCCTATCCGAAGGCGCGGCCGGCGCAGCACGTGGTGCTGCAGGCGTGGATCGACGACGAATGGGTGACGCGCACCTACACGGTCGTCGACCAGTCCGAGGACGGCAACCGGGTCAGCATCGCGATGCGGCGGCTGCCCTACGGCGAACTGACCACGCGCCTGCTCGATGCCGACGAGACGATCTTCGCCGCGATCCCCATGCGCATCGCGGTGCCCGCGGGCGCGGCCGATCCCGCGGACGGGCGCACCGTCGTCGCCTTCGTCGCCGGCGTCGGCGTGACCCTGGCGCTGTCGCTGCTCAGCGGGCGTCGTCCCGGGCAGCGGCTGCACATCGACTACAGCGCCGCCTACCGCGGCGACATGGTCTACGCCGACCGGATCGAGGCCTCCGCCGCGAGCAGCGACGAGATCGGCTGCCACCTGCGCGCCGACGACGTCGACGGCTACATCGACGACGCGGACATCGCCGACACCGTGTCGCTGTTCCCCGGTGCGCGCTTCTACGTCTGCGGCCCCGAGGCCTACACGCACAACGTGGTCGCCGGCCTGCGCAAGGCCGGCGTGCCGGATGCGGACGTGCGGGTGGAGGCGTTCTTCCTGAAATCGAAGGTGCGGCCGCCGCGCAGCATCCGCCGGCTGGCATATGCCGCGGGGCTCGCGGCGGCGTTCCTGCCGCTGCTGCTGCTCGCGCCCGCGCTGGCGACGTTCGTCCCGAACGACGTCCACAACCCGGGCCACGAGACGCTCGAATGCGACGATTGCCACCGAGAGGCTCCGGGCACGGTCCGCCAGCAGTTGCAGGCAAAGACCAAGCACCTGCTGGGCCTGCGCCCGGACGGCGCCGAATTCGGCAAGCACGCCGTCGGCAACGCCGCCTGCATCGGCTGCCACGACAACCCGGACGACCGGCATCCCGCGCATCGCTTCCTGGAGCCGCGCTTCGAGGCCGCGCGCCGCACGCTCGCGCCGCAGAACTGCGTGAGCTGCCATCGCGAGCACACCGGCACGCGCATCAGCCGCACCGACGCGCGCTTCTGCGCGAGCTGCCACGCCGACACGAAGGTGAAGGACGACCCGGCCACGCCCACCCATGCGGCATTGATCCGCGGCAAGCGCTGGGACACCTGCCTCGCCTGTCACGACTTCCACGGCAACCACCACTTCGAACCGCCCCGCAACCTGAAGGACGCGATTTCGCCGGACGTGATCGCGACCTATCTCGAGGCCGGCCCCTCGCCCTACGGCGAGCGGGTGGTGAAGGCCCGCACTCCGGAGGATTCGCCATGACGCGCACCAGGATTCCCCGTTCCGCGATCGCGCTGGCCGCACTGGCGGTCGTCGGCATCTACCTGTTCGCGACCGCGCCGGCCGACCTCGACGAAGACGGCGTCGGCGCACGCGACGTCCCGGTCGAGACGCTGTTCCGGCTGCTCAACGCCGAGAACGCCTCGATCCGCAAGATCTACACCGCCGAAATCGTGACCCCGGGGCAGAAGGCCGGTCTCCGCTTCCACGAGGACTGGAAGAAGAAGGACGTGCATGCCGGTCCGCTGCCCGCGCTGCTGCTGCGCGAGACGGCCAATCGCCTGCAGCAGCGCATTCCCGAACTGAGCCTGTTCCTCGGTTCGAGCTATCCGATCGAGATCTCCAACAAGTTCAAGGGCCCGCAGCAGACCTACTTCGAGCAGATCGAGAAGGACCGCGAGCCGCGCTTCTTCCTCGACGCCAGCACCGGCCGGCAGACCGCGATGTTCGCCGACATCGCTTCCGCGCCGGCCTGCGTCACCTGCCACAACGACCATCCGAAGAGCCCGCGCAAGGACTGGAAGCAGGACGACGTGATGGGCGCCACGACGTGGTCGTTCCCGCGCAACAGGCTCTCGACCGACGAGGTGATCGCGATCCTCGCCGCCTACCGCGCATCGGCGCTGGACGCCTACGATGCCTACCTGAAGAAGACCGCGAGCTTCGACGACGAGGAAAAGCCGAAGGTCGGCGATCAGTGGCCGAAGGACGGCTTGTTCGTCCCCGATGCCAAGACCTTCCGCGACCGCGTCGAGACGCAGAACTCGATCGCCTCGCTCAACCTGCTGCTCGACCTGCGTGCGCCGGGGCGGCGCGAGGTCGCGGGCGCCGACGCAAGCGCCGACAAGCGCAAGGACGGCAACGCCACGGCCACCGGCAAGACCGGAAGCGCACCATGAATGCCACCACCGACGGCATCCCCCCGGCGCAACGACCGAAGACCCCGCGCACCGCCTACCAGACCGCACTGGTCGTGGCCTCGTGGACGGCGTTGACGGGGGTCTCGATCGCCTGCATCGCCTGGCTGTGGGGACCGCGCGTGGAGTCGCTGACCGCGCTGCAGCGGCTGCACGCCTACAAGCAGGTGACCGGCTATTGTCTGGTCGGCCTGCTGACCTTCGACCTGTCGCTGGCCCTGATCAAGCGCCGGCTGATCGGCAGCGGCGCGCAGCGGACGCTGCAACTGGCGCATCGCTTCCTTGGCCTGACCATGCTGCTCCTGCTGGTGATGCACGCCGGTTTCGCCCATGCCGGTTTCCTGCACGCGACCTTCGCAGTGACCATGCTGGTCGTGGCCGCCGGCGCGTTGCTCAACCTGCTGCCCGCGAAGCGGCTGGGCACCTGGGGCCAGTGGACCACCGCCCTGCACATCTGCGCCGGGTGCCTGCTCGCGGCGCTCGGCGTGATGCATCTGTATTTCGTGTACGCCTACACCGGCTGATCCGTGCCCGCATCCACACGAACGGGCGCCCTGCATTCGCACTGCCTATCGACGACGCCTGCCGTACTGTCCGTCTTCGCCTGTCGCAATGTGACGGAGCACGCAAACCCCGGACCGCTCGTCAGGAACGCGTGCGGTGCGACACCGGGGACGGCGGGGAGCACACGCCTGCTTCGTCACGGTACATGCGTCAGTCCGGCGCATCGACACCCTGCTCAAGGAGAGCACCCCATGACACCTCCCCTCCGCGCATTGCTGTTCGTGTTCGCCCTCGCGGCCGCCGCATGGCTGCCAGGCACCGCTTCCGCACAGGGCGTCCTGATGGGCAGCGCCGACCTCGACGGCGACGGCGTCGCCGAAACGGTCTACAACAACGGCTCCTACATCACCGTCAAGAGCACCAACGGCAGCAGCTACAACTATCAGGTCGGCAGCGGCTCCTGGGCCCTGCTGTACGGCAACTTCAGCAGCGTGGCGAACCTGGACGGCAGCCCGGGCGCCGAGATCCCGATCAACCGCGGCGGCTCCCTGCTGGTGATCAATCACAATTCGCGCAGCAGCTACAGCTATCCGATGAGCGGCTCCTGGGCCGCCTCGCCGGGCGGCATCACCGATCTCGACGGCAACGCCGGCGCCGAGATCGCCATCGTCGCCTCGGATGCGCTGCGCATCGTGCACCACAGTTCGCGCAGCGTCAGCTCGACGCCCATGTCCGGCACCTACGCGATCGCCGTCTACGGCATCAAGGACCTCGACGGCCAGCCGGGCGCCGAAATCCCGATCGCCAACGGCTCTGCGTTGCGGATCTACAACGATCGTACGCGCAGCATGCGAAGCGTGCCGGTCAGCAGCGGCAGTTGGGCCATCTGCAACGACCCGGGCATCCCCAACTGCGTCAGCGACATGAACGGCACCGCCGGCGCCGAACTCGTGCTGATCCTGCCCAACTACATCAGCGTCTACAGCTACGTCTCCGGGTCGATGAACAACTACGTCATCAACAGCCAGTACGCGATCCTGTCCGACGGCGTGCGCGACTTCAACGGCACCTCCGGCAACGAGATCGCGGTCTCGCGCAGCGACGGCAACATCAACATCATCTACCCGCGCACCGGTACCGTGCAGCTCATCAATGGCAGCAACACGTTCAACGCCGGGAGGTGGTGGTCGCTGCTGAACTACGCCAACCTCGACGGCGTCGCCGGCGACGAGATCCGCGTCCGCGACAACGGCTACGGCCGCAACTACCGCATCTATCCGCGCAGCGGTTCGGTCGTCGCCGAGTGACCTCCGGGCCGCGCAGGTGCACCCCGTGCCTGTGCGGCCCTCCTCGATCCATGCTCCGGGATCCATGCCATGATGGCGCATGGACCGCGACTTCGACCTCATCCTCTTCGGCGCGACCGGCTTCACCGGCCGGCTGGTCGCCGAATACCTCCATCAGACTTACGGTGATTCCGGCGACGTGCGCTGGGCGATGGCTGGACGCAGCGCGACCAAGCTCGCCGAAGTCCGCGACGCGCTCGGGATCGACACCGCGCTGCCACTGCTGGTCGCCGACGCAGCCGATGCCGACGCGCTGGCGGCGCTCGTGCGCCGCACGAAGGTCGTCATCACCACCGTCGGTCCTTATCAACGCTACGGCGAGCCGCTGGTCCGCGCCTGCGCTGCGGCCGGCACCGACTACGTCGATCTGTGCGGCGAACCGGGCTGGATGACGAAGATGATCCCCGAACTCGAACCGATCGCACGGGCCAGCGGCGCGCGCATCGTGTTCTCCTGCGGCTTCGATTCCATCCCGTTCGATCTCGGCGTCGTGTACGCGCAGCACGAGGCGCAGGCGCGCCTGGGCGCACCGCTCGTGCGCGTGCACGGTCGCGTGAAGACGATTAAGGGCACGTTCTCCGGCGGCACCATCGCCAGCATGCTCGCGACCTTCGAGGCGACGAAGGCCGACCCGTCGCTCAAGCGCGTGCTGTTCGACCCGTTCGCGCTGACGCCGGGCTTCAAGGGCGCGCGCCAGCCCAACGATTTCGTCGCGGAGCGCGATGCGCTCGCCGGCGGCTGGACCGCGCCGTTCGTGATGGCGACGATCAATACCAAGAACGTGCACCGCAGCCACGCCCTGCTCGGTCATCCCTGGGGCAAGGACTTCGTCTACAGCGAGCGCATGCTGACCGGCGACGGCCCGGCCGGCGAAAAGCGCGCGAAGAAGATGCTGCGCCAGGCGAAGACCCAGAACGCGCTGCTCGCGTTCGCACCCACCCGCGCCCTGCTCGCCCGCTTCGCGCTGCCGAAGCCCGGCGAAGGGCCGAACGCCGAGCAGCGCGAGAAGGGACGCTACGCCGTGCTGTTTTTCGGCGAGACCGCCGACGGCCGCAAACTGACCGCGGAAGTGACCGGCGACCGCGACCCGGGCTACGGCTCGACCTCGAAGATGATCACCGAAGCGGCGCTCTGCCT
The DNA here is from genome assembly GCA_023392975.1 of Pseudomonadota bacterium. Lineage (GTDB taxonomy): Bacteria > Pseudomonadota > Gammaproteobacteria > Xanthomonadales > Xanthomonadaceae > Lysobacter_I. The sequence goes on from JAEWNA010000169.1 coordinate 9,139, forward strand.
CGCCCGTGATCTCGACCACGCACGCACGCCCGGCGGTGTGTGGACGCCCGGCGCAGCGATGGGGATGCCGCTGGTGGCGCGACTGCGGGAGAAGGCCGGGCTGACGTTCGATCTCGTCGCTGGCTGACCCGCCTGACGTCGGGTCGAGCGGGCTGACACCCGCTCGACCTATCTCGCTCACTCTCGGTGGTAAACCTGCGCGCCCTGCGCCAGGAATTCCTGCGACTTCTCGGCCATGCCGGCCTCGAGCGCCTGCGTCTCGTCGACGCCATGCTCGGCGGCGTAGTCGCGCACGTCCTGGGTGATCCTCATCGAGCAGAAGTGCGGCCCGCACATCGAACAGAAGTGCGCAACCTTGTGCGCGTCCTTCGGCAGGGTCTCGTCGTGGAATTCCTTGGCCTTCTCGGGGTCGAGGCCGAGGTGGAACTGGTCCTCCCAGCGGAACTCGAAGCGCGCCTTGCTCAAGGCGTTGTCGCGCACCTGCGCGCCGGGATGGCCCTTGGCGAGGTCGGCCGCATGCGCGGCGATCTTGTACGCCATGATGCCGTCGCGCACGTCCTGGCGGTTGGGCAGGCCGAGGTGCTCCTTCGGCGTGACGTAGCAGAGCATCGCGGTGCCGTACCAGCCGATCATCGCCGCGCCGATCGCGCTGGTGATGTGGTCGTAGCCCGGCGCGATGTCGGTGGTCAGCGGGCCGAGCGTGTAGAACGGCGCCTCGCCGCACTCGCGCAGCTGCTTGTCCATGTTCTCCTTGATCAGCTGCATCGGCACGTGGCCGGGGCCTTCGATCATGGTCTGCACGTCGTGCTTCCACGCGATCTTGGTGAGTTCACCGAGCGTTTCGAGTTCACCGAACTGCGCCGCGTCGTTGGCGTCGGCCAGGCAACCCGGGCGCAGGCCGTCGCCCAGCGAGAAGGCCACGTCGTAGGCCTTCATGATCTCGCAGATGTCCTCGAAGTGCGTGTAGAGGAAATTCTCCTTGTGGTGCGCCAGGCACCACTTCGCCATGATCGAACCGCCGCGGGAGACAATCCCGGTGGTGCGCTTCGCGGTCAGCGGCACGTAGCGCAGCAGCACGCCGGCGTGGATGGTGAAGTAGTCGACGCCCTGCTCCGCCTGCTCGATCAGCGTGTCGCGGAAGATCTCCCAGGTCAGCGCCTCGGCACGGCCGTCGACCTTCTCCAGCGCCTGGTAGATCGGGACGGTGCCGATCGGCACCGGCGCGTTGCGGATGATCCACTCGCGGGTCTCGTGGATGTGCTTGCCGGTGCTGAGGTCCATCACCGTGTCGCCGCCCCAGCGGATCGCCCACACCAGCTTCTCGACTTCCTCGGCGATGCCCGAGGACACCGCGCTGTTGCCGATGTTGGCGTTGATCTTGGTGAGGAAGTTGCGGCCGATGATCATCGGCTCGCTTTCCGGATGGTTGATGTTGCACGGCAGGATCGCGCGGCCGCGGGCGATCTCGTCGCGGACGAATTCAGGCGTGATGATCGTCTGGATGTTCGCACCGAAGTGCTCGCCCGGGTGCTGCTTCAGCAGGTGCGCCTCGCGCACCGCCTCCAGCCGCTGGTTCTCGCGGATCGCGACGAACTCCATCTCCGGGGTGACGATGCCGCGCTTGGCGTAGTGCATCTGGGTAACGTTGGCGCCGGCCTTCGCGCGTCGTGGCAGTGTGCGGTTCGGGAAGCGCACGGCGTCGAGCTTCGGATCGTGCTCGCGCGCGCGGCCGAACTCGGAGCTGAGGCCGGACAACTGCTCGCTGTCGCCGCGGGCATCGATCCACGCCGCACGCAGCGGCGCGAGGCCGGCGGCCAGGTCGATGCGCGCGTTCGGGTCGGTGTACGGGCCGGAGGTGTCGTACACCGTGACCGGCGGGTTGTCCTCGCCGCCGAACAGCGTCGGTGTGCGCGCCAGCGCGATCTCGCGCATCGGCACGCGCACGCCCGGCTGCGCGCCGTCGACGAAGATCTTGCGCGAGCCCGGGATCGGCCGGGTCACGGATTCGGACAGCTGTTCGGTCTGCTGCAGCAGCGGGGAGGGCACGGCGTTCATCGGCATTCGTCCTGGCGGTCGGCTCATGGGGACGAAGCGGCGGCGCGTCGGATGCACGGCGGGTGCGATCGTGGCGAAGCTTCCCTACGCCGGTCTGAACCGGTCGACGGCTGCAGCCCGTCAAGGCGCGCAGCCCAGGTTCGAAGGGTCTGTCTCAACCGCCGGCGGCCGGGGCCGCGGGCGATACCCCCGCTTCTCGAACCGGCATTGAACCATTCTTCCCCCCCTGCCGCCAGCGTCTTCCGCCGCGCGAGACTGAATGCACTCCCAATGCACGAGCGCCGGCGACGAACGGGGCGCCCTTCGAACGCCGTCGCTGCGGCGCTTCGAGGGCGTCGGGATCGATTCGGAATCGGAATGACGCGATCGCGATGCAGGGCGCGGAACCTTCCTTTTGCCGATGCCGCGTTCACGAATCTCGCGGGAGACATCGCAGCGCCATCGCGCGCGAATGACGACGGCTATCGACCGCGTCGTGCATTGTCGATACGCGAGTGACGATTCCTTTCGCCAGCGCCGCGCTTGCCTCCACGCGCATCGCGGATTGCACACGCGCGCGGGCAAACCATGCACTTGGCGGTGATTGACCCCGCAGGCCGTCGTTCCTAGAGTCGGGCTCGCAGGGCGTACCGGATCGCATGCGCGCCACTGCCGATGGAAATACCCCACTGACAGACAAGGAGTTCGTCATGAAACGCATGAGTGCCCTCTGTGTGATGCTCCTGATCGCCGTGCCGACGGTGCACGCGACCGATGCGAGCAGGAATTCGTTCAAGCGACTGCCCGGGAAGGCCGTCTTCCTCCGCGGCGACAATCTGGTGACGCACGCGTTGCCCGAAATCGGTGCGAGCAGGCCCGCCGCCCTCCAGACGCCGCAGGAAAAGGCCGCCGGCCTCAGCGCGGTCATGGTCACGCCCAACGGCGACCTTTACGAATCCAGGATGGACCCGCAGGACGTCGCCATCTTCGAGAAGGCCATCAAGGACCTGGAGCGCCTCGGCCGCAACGCCACGACTTTCGGCACACCCCCGACCCTGCCCATGTCCGGTGCGAAGACGATGTTCGCGCCCAGCGTGGTCATCGGTGCCGACAATCGCGTCCAGGTCACCAACACCGTGGCGTCCCCGTACTGGCACATCGGCCGCATCGCCGTCGGCTGCACCGGCACGCTGATCTCGCCGAAGCACGTGCTGACTGCCGGACACTGCGTCTCCAACGGCGCCGGCACCTGGTACTCCAACCTGAACTTCACGGTCGCGCAGAACGGAAGCTACGCGCCGTGGGGCACGCAAACGTGGACGCGCGCCGTCACCACGACCGCATGGCACAACAGCGCGGATTCGAACTACGACTACGCGCTGATCGTGCTCAGCGCGGCACCGCACGGCGGCAATTCCGGCTGGGGCGTCTATTCCGGGGGCACCCACACCATCACCGGCTATCCGGGCGACAAGCCCACGGGCACGATGTGGACCCATTCCGGCAGCGTGTCGACCAGCGGTTCCTACCGGCTGTGCTACACGATCGACACCGCCGGCGGGCAGAGCGGCAGCGGCATCGCCGACGGTGGCGGCGTCTACGTCCGCGGCATCCACACGACCGGTTCCTCGTCGCAGAATTGTGGCACACGGATCACCAGCACCGTCTACAGCACGCTCCAGAACTGGATCGCGACCTACCCCAACTGAGCTCTGGCCCTTTCCGCGCGCTCCACAACCCCGTGCTCCACAACCCTGGGATGCGCCGCGCCGGCGGCGCATCCCGGCGCTCTCCCATGACACCGTACAGCGAGCCCCTGCGCATGAAACATCTGTTCCCCGTCGTGCTTGTCCTGTCCACCGGCTGCGGCATGGCCGGCGCGCCGCCGACCGCCCATCCGCCTATGATGGAACGCACGCTCATCGTCGGCAGTGCCGAAACGCCGGACCCGGTACTCGACCGCGTACGCGAACTGGAAGCACGCGGCGTGGTGAAGGACGTCGTCGTCTATGAATCGTTCCCGGTGCAGATCCGCCTGAGTGCACCGCAGCGCGTGATCGACGAACTCAACCGCATCCCCCGCGCGGACGCCGCCGGGCGCACCGTGCAGGATGCGCCACGCGACCCCGTGAAACACTGAAACGCATCAGCGCAGGGCGGCGTTGAGCTTCTCCAGCGCCGCGGCGCCGGGGCTGAGGTCCGCGGCCTCCAGCGTGTTCAGCGGACGGGCGACGGTGCCGAGGTGCCCGTGCAGGTCCTGCGCCTCGGCGTCGACGTAGAGCAGGCCGGTGACGACCTCGCCGCGGGCATGACGCTGCTGGATCAGGTTCATCGCCGCGATCCGGTCGCGCGGGTCGTAGCCCGCGTCCAGCTTGTGCAGGCGCAGCACCGAACCGTCGTGCTGCTCGATCGCCAGCGTCTCGCCGTCGGCGTAATCGACCACGATCTCGGTGCGGTGCGGCATCACGTCCAGCGCATTGACCGCCTCGTTGTGCTCGCGCACGTAGTCGTAGCTCTTGGTGCTGCCGGCATGGTTGTTGAACGCGATGCACGGGCTGATGACGTCGATGAACGCCGCGCCGCGATGCGACAGCGCGCCCTTGATCAGCGGCACCAGCTGCTTCTTGTCGCCCGAGAACCCGCGCGCGACGTAGCTCGCGCCGAGCTGCAGCGCCATCGTCACGAGGTCGAGCGGGCTGTTGGTGTTGGCCACGCCCTTCTTCGACACCGAGCCCTGGTCGGCGGTCGCCGAGAACTGGCCCTTGGTCAGGCCGTAGACGCCGTTGTTCTCGACGATGTAGGCCATGTTCACGCCGCGGCGGATGGCGTGCACGAACTGGCCGATGCCGATGGACGCAGAATCGCCGTCGCCAGACACGCCGAGGTAGATCAAGTCGCGGTTGGCGAGGTTGGCGCCGGTGAGCACCGACGGCATGCGCCCGTGCACGGTGTTGAAGCCGTGCGACTGGCCGAGGAAGTAGTCCGGGGTCTTGCTGCTGCAGCCGATGCCCGACAGCTTGGCGACGCGGTGCGGCTCGATGTCGAGTTCCCAGCAGGCCTGGATGATCGCCGCGGAGATCGAGTCGTGGCCGCAGCCCGCGCAGAGCGTGCTGATCTTGCCTTCGTAGTCGCGGCGGGTGAAACCGATCGCGTTGCAGGCCAGGGTGGGATGGTGCAGCTTGGGTTTGGCGAGGTAGGTCATGTCAGGCCACCTTGTCCTGTTGCGCGTCGCCGCGGCCGAGGCGCCCGGCGATGGCGTCGGCGATGAAGCGCGCCGTGATCGGCGTGCCGTCGTAGTGCAGCACCGCGACCAACCGCGCCGGATCGATCCCGAACTGGTCGATCAGCAGCAGGCGCAGCTGGCCGTCGCGGTTCTGCTCGACCACGAACACCGTCTCGTGGGCGGCGATGAAGTCGCGCACGCTGTCCGGGAACGGATAGGCACGGACGCGCACGGTATCGAGCGCGATGCCGTCGCCGCGCAGGCGATCGATGGCCTCGGCCATGGCCGGGCTGGTCGAGCCGAAGAACAGTGCACCATGCCGCGCCGGCACGTCGCCGCGATCGAACACCGGCTGCGGCACCAGATCGCGTGCGGTGTCGAACTTCAGCAGCAGCCGCTGCATGTTGTAGACGTAGTCCGGTCCGCGTTCGGAATACTGCGCCTGCGGGTTGCGCGAGGTGCCGCGGGTGAAGTACGCGCCCTTCTCCGGATGCGTGCCGGGATAGGTGCGATACGGGATGCCGTCGCCGTCGATGTCCTTGTAGCGCGCGAATTCACGGCCCGCGTCCAGATCCTCGGCGCTCAGCACCTTGCCGCGGTCGTAGACGCGGCTGTCGTCCCACGCGAACGGCGCGCACAGGCGCTGGTTCATGCCGATGTCGAGGTCGGTCATCACGAACACCGGCGTCTGCAGGCGATCGGCGAGGTCCAGCGCATCCGCCGCGAACGCGAAGCACTCGTGCGGGTCCTCCGGCAGCAGCAGCACGTGCCGGGTGTCGCCATGCGAGGCGTACGCCGCGGCAAGGAGATCCGACTGCTGGGTGCGCGTGGGCATGCCGGTGGACGGGCCGCCGCGCTGCACGTCGATGATGGTGACCGGGATCTCGGCGAAGTACGCCAGGCCGATGAACTCGTTCATCAGCGACACGCCCGGCCCCGAGGTCGCGGTGAAGGCGCGCGCGCCATTCCAGCCTGCGCCGACGACCATGCCGATCGACGCGATCTCGTCCTCGGCCTGCAGGATGGCGTACTTCTTGGCGTCGTCGGCGTCGTGGCGGTATTTCTGGCAGTACTTCTGGAACGCTTCGGCCAGCGACGACGACGGCGTGATCGGATACCAGGCGCAGACCGTCGCGCCGCCGTAGACGCAGCCCAGCGCGGCGGCGGCGTTGCCCTCGACGAAGATGCGGTCGCCGACCTTGTCGGCACGCTGCACGCGCAGGCCGATCGGGCAGGACAGGTGCTGCAGCGCCCAGTCGCGGCCGAGGTGCAGCGCCTCGACGTTCGGCTTCAGCAGCTTCTCCTTGCCCTTGTACTGCTCGCCGATCAGGCGCTCGATCTCGGCCGGGTCGATGTCCAGCAGCGCGCTCAGCGCGCCGACATACATGATGTTCTTGAACAACTGGCGTTGGCGCGGGTCGCTGTAGGTCGCGTTGCAGATCTCGGTGAGCGGGATGCCGATGGTCTGCACGTCCTCGCGGAACTTCGATCGCGGCAGCGGCCGGCTGTTGTCGTACACCAGATAACCGCCGGGTTCGATCTCGGCGAGGTCGGCGTCCCAGGTCTGCGGATTCATCGCCACCATCAGGTCCACGCCGCCGCGACGGCCCAGCCAGCCGGCCTCGCAGACGCGTACCTCGTACCAGGTCGGCAGCCCTTGGATGTTCGACGGGAAGATGTTGCGCGGGCTGACCGGCACGCCCATGCGCAGGATCGACTTGGCGAACAGCTCGTTGGCCGAAGCCGAACCGGACCCGTTGACGTTGGCGAACTTGACGACGAAATCGTTGATCGACTGCAGTGCTGCGTGGCCGGCCGTCATGCCGCCTCCTTCTTCTTGGCGTCGCGACAGCGCGGGCCGGCGTGGGTTTCCAGCAACAGGAACTTCTGCATGTCCCAGGCGCCGGTGGGGCAGCGCTCGGCGCACAGGCCGCAGTGCAGGCAGACGTCCTCGTCCTTGACCATCACCCGGTGCGTCTTCAGCGGCTCGGACACATATAGCGGCTGTTCCGCATTGAGCGCTGGCGCGGTCAGACGACCGCGCAGATCGGCTTCGTCGCCGTTCGGGGTGAAGGTGATGCAGTCGGTCGGGCAGATGTCGACGCAGGCATCGCACTCGATGCACTTGTCCTTCGTGAAGACGGTCTGCACATCGCAGTTGAGGCAGCGCTGGGTTTCCTTCAGCGCGGTCGCGGCGTCGAAGCCCAGTTCGACCTCGACGCGGATGCTGTCGAGCTTCTTCGCGGCTTCGGACCACGGCACCTTGTAGCGCTCGTCGGGCGACACCGCGTTGTCGTAGCTCCACTCATGGATGCCCATCTTCTGCGAGACCAGGCTGACGTCGGGCGCCGGCCGCTGCTTCGGATCCTCGCCGTGCAGCAGGCGATCGATGCTGACCGCCGCGGCGTGGCCGTGCGCGACGGCCCAGATGATGTTCTTCGGCCCGAACGCCGCGTCGCCGCCGAACAGCACGTGCGGCAGGCTCGACTGATGGGTCGTCTTGTCCACGACCGGCATGCCCCACTCGTCGAAGTCGATGCCGAGGTCGCGCTCGATCCACGGAAAGGCGTTCTCCTGCCCGACAGCGATCAGCACCTCGTCGCAGGCATGGAACTCGTCCTCCTCGCCGGTCGGCACCAGTTTGCGGCGCCCCTTGGCGTCGTATTCGGCGCGGACCTTCTCGAAAGTCATGCCGGTCAGGCGGCCGCTGGCGTGCACGAACGCCTTGGGCACGCGGCAGTCGAGGATCGGGATGCCTTCGTGCATCGCGTCCTCCTTCTCCCACGGGCTGGCCTTCATCTCGTCGAAGCCCGAGCGGACGATCACCTTCACGTCCTCGCCGCCGAGCCGGCGCGCCGAGCGGCAGCAGTCCATCGCGGTGTTGCCGCCGCCGAGGACGATCACCCGCTTGCCGACCTTGGTGACGTGGCCGAAGTAGACGTTCGCCAGCCAGTCGAGGCCGATGTGGATCTGCGCCGTGGCCTCCTGCCGGCCGGGCAGGTCGAGATCGCGTCCGCGCGGCGCGCCGCTGCCGACGAACACCGCGTCGTAACCCTGCGTCAGCAGGTCGCGCATCGATTCGATGCGGTGGTTGCCGATGAACTCGACGCCGAGGTCCAGCACGTAGCCGGTCTCCTCGTCGATGACCTCCTCCGGCAGGCGGAAGCGCGGCACCTGGGTGCGCATGAAGCCGCCGGCCTTGGGATCGGCCTCGAACACGGTCACCCGGTAGCCCAGCGGCACGAGGTCACGGGCCACGGTCAGCGCGGACGGGCCGGCGCCGACGCAGGCGATGCGCTTGCCGTTGGCGTGCGCCGCCGGCTTCGGCATCCGCGCGGAGACGTCGCCCTTGAGGTCGGCGGCGACGCGCTTGAGCCGGCAGATTGCCACGGGTTCAGGGTGCTCACCGTTGTTTTCCTCGACCCGTCCACGCCGGCAGGCCGGCTCGCAGGGACGGTCGCAGGTGCGGCCGAGGATCCCGGGGAAGACATTGCTTCGCCAGTTCACCATGTAGGCATCGGCGTGGCGGCCGGCGGCGATCAGGCGGATGTACTCGGGAACGGGCGTATGCGCAGGGCAGGCCCACTGGCAGTCGACGACCCGATGGAAGGTGTCCGGGTCCTGTAGATCGGTCGGCTTCACTGCGACCTCATGCTGGCATCCGACCGAGGGCGTCGGTCAACGCATTCCAAGGCGAGTCTAGCCCCGCACTCGGGCAGGCGTCACGGGGGGCTGCACCGCACGCGTCGAATCGGGATTCCGCGCAGTCCCGGGGCTGCATACGGTTTCAGCGCGCGGCGAAAACGCATGCCCCCGCCGGCATTCGACTTTCGTCGAACCTCATTTCGTCCGCTCTAGCGCATTGATTCCCATGGGATTCCACGCGGCCACGGGCACCCTCGCCCTGCATATGCCGATTCGTCACGAGCCCCGGGGTTGACATTGCGCGAAAGACCGTGTTTCTCTGCAGGCATGACGCAGCGCAACATCCATCGCCCGACCCGACCGACCGCCATCGCCGCGGCGCGGGCCCGTGCGGACGTGGCGCGCGTCAGGTTCCTGGCGGCGAGCTTCGCGCTCGCAACCCTCGTTCTTGTCGTCGTCCTTATTACCTCGCCACACGGTGCGGGATAGGGTTGCGCGACAGACAACCCGGTTTCAGACGAAACCCCCGCACCTCCCCAGGTGCGGGGGTTTCCGCTTTCTGGGCCCCGCAATTTCCGAATCGTCCGAAGGATCCACCACCAGATGCACAGCGACGCGATCAAATCCGGCCCCGCCCGCGCCCCCGCCCGCGCCATGCTGCGCGCGACCGGGCTGGACGACGCCGCCATCGCCAAACCCTTCGTCGGCGTGATCCACACCTGGTCCGACGTCTCCCCCTGCAACCTGACCCTGCGCGACCTGGCGCAGGACGTGCGCCGCGGCGTGATCGCCGCCGGCGGCACGCCGATCGAGTTCAACACCATCGCCGTGACCGACGGCATCGCGATGGGCAGCGACGGCATGCGTGCGTCGCTGGCCTCGCGCGAGACCATCGCCGATTCGATCGAGCTGGCGGTGTCCGGCCACTGCCTGGACGCGATGGTGCTGCTGGTGGGCTGCGACAAGACCATCCCGGCCGCGGCGATGGCGGCGGCACGGCTGGACGTGCCGACGGTGATCCTCTACGGCGGCACGATCCTGCCGGGCAAGTGCAAGTCGAAGCACGCCGACGGCGGCGAGGGCGAGCGCGCGCTGACGGTGCAGGACGTGTTCGAGGCGGTGGGCGCGCATTCGGCCGGCCGCATCGATGACGCGGAACTGGGCGAGATCGAGCGCCGCGCCTGCCCCGGCGCCGGCGCCTGCGGCGGCCAGTTCACCGCGAACACGATGGCGATGGTGCTGACCTTCCTCGGCCTGTCGCCGCTGGGCGACAACGACATCCCGGCCGTGCATCCCGACAAGCCGAAAGCCGCCGAGCGTTGCGGCGAACGCGTGATGCAGCTGCTGCGCGACGGCGGCCCGACGCCGCGCCAGCTGCTGACGCCGACCGCGCTGCGCAACGCCGCGCGCGCGGTGTCGGCGACGGCGGGCTCGACCAACGCCGCGCTGCACCTGCTGGCGATCGCGCACGAGGCCGGCGTGGCGTTCGACCTGGAGGAATTCGAGGCCGCCAGCGCCAACACGCCGGTGATCGCCGACCTGAAACCGGGCGGCCGCTACACGGCGGCGGAGATGTTCCAACAAGGCGGCACCGCACTGGTGGCGCAGGCGCTGATCGCGGCCGGCTTGATCGAGGACATGCCCACGGTCGCCGGCCGCAGCTTTTTTGCGGACGCGAACGCCGCGACGACCTCCCCCGCGCAGGATGTCGTGCGTCCCGTGTCCGATCCCATCAAGCCGCGCGGCGGCTATTCGATCCTGTACGGCGACCTCGCGCCGGAAGGCTGCATCGTGAAGCTGGCCGGCCACGGCCGCGAAAAGCACACCGGCCCGGCGCGCGTGTTCGACAGCGAGGACGCCGCGTTCGCCGCGGTGCAGGCGCGGCAGATCCGCGCCGGCGACGTGGTGGTGATCCGCTTCGAAGGCCCGGCCGGCGGCCCCGGCATGCGCGAGATGCTGGCGGTGACCGCGGCACTGGTCGGCCAGGGGCTGGGCAACGATGTGGCGCTGATCACCGACGGCCGCTTCAGCGGCGCCACCCACGGCTTCATGGTCGGCCACATCTCGCCGGAAGCCGCGCACGGCGGCCCGATCGCGCGGCTGCGCGACGGCGACATCGTGACGATCGACGTCGTCGCGCGTCGCCTCGACGTGGCCGCCGACCTCGCCTCGCGCACACCGGCGCGCATCGCCCCGCGCGTGCGCCACGGCGTGCTGGCGAAGTACGCGCGCGACGTGCGCTCGGCCTCGCGCGGCGCGGTGACCTCGCCCGGCCTGCTCGACGCCGCGGCGGCCGACGCGAAACGCATCGACGCCGCACTCGTCGCCTCCGAACCCGCCTGACCTCGCTTCATCAACGCCGGCCCTCTCCCTCCCCTCCCTCTTCCTCCTTCCACGAGACATCGCCATGAACGCTTCCACCAAGCCCCAGGTCGCCCAGCCTCAAATCGCAGTGATCGGTTACGGCAGCCAAGGCCGCGCCCATGCCCTCAACCTTCGCGACTCGGGCTTCGACGTCGTCGTCGGCCTGCGCGCGGGTGGCCCCACCGAAGTCAAGGCGCTCGCCGACGGCTTCACCGTGAAGTCGCCGGCCGAAGCCGCCGCGCAGGCCGACCTCGTCGCCATGCTCACGCCCGACATGGTGCAGAAGAAGCTCTACCATGACGTGCTGGCGCCGAACATGAAGCCCGGCGCCTGCCTGCTGTTCGCGCACGGCCTGAACGTGCACTTCGGCATGATCTCGCCGCGCACCGACCTCGACGTGGTGCTGGTCGCGCCCAAGGGCCCGGGCGCGCTGGTGCGCCGCGAATACGAGATCGGCCGCGGCGTGCCCTGCATCTACGCCGTGCACCAGGATCGCAGCGGCAACGCCGAAGCGCTGGCGAAGGCCTATGCCGGCGGCCTCGGCGGCGCGCGCGCCAACCTGATCAGGACCACGTTCAAGGAAGAGACCGAGACCGACCTGTTCGGCGAGCAGGCCGTGCTCTGCGGCGGCGCCAGTGCGCTGGTGCAGGCCGGCTTCGAGACGCTGGTCGAGGCCGGCTACCAGCCGGAGATCGCCTACTACGAAGTCCTGCACGAGCTGAAGCTGATCGTCGACCTGTTCTACGAGGGCGGCATCACCCGCATGCTCGAGTTCATCTCCGAGACCGCGCAGTACGGCGACTTCGTCAGCGGCCCGCGCGTGATCAACGCCGAGACCAAGGCGCGCATGAAGGACATCCTGAGCGAGATCCAGGATGGCACCTTCGTGCAGAAGTGGGTGGCCGAATACGACGCCGGCCTGCCGAACTACAAGCGCTACCAGCAGGCCGACAAGGACCATCCGATCGAGAAGGTCGGCAAGGAACTGCGCGCGAAGATGCAGTGGCTGCAGCAGGGCCAGGCCGCGCCGCCGCCCGCCGCGACCGCGCCGGCCGTGCAACCCAATCCCATTGCCGAGACTGCCTGACATGAACGGTGCCCGCTGGCTGGTGCAGGCGTTGCTGGCGGAGGGCGTGGACACGCTGTTCGGGTATCCCGGCGGCGCGATCATGCCCTTCTACGACGCCCTGCATGGATCGCCCCTCAAACACGTGCTGGTGCGCCACGAGCAGGGCGCCGCGTTCGCCGCGAACGGCTGGGCGCGGGCCAGCGGGCGGGTCGGCGTCTGCGTCGCGACCTCCGGTCCGGGCGCGTCCAATCTGGTCACCGGCATCGCCGACGCGATGCTGGACTCGGTGCCGATGGTCTGCATCACCGGCCAGGTCGCCACCGGCCTGATGGGCACCGATGCGTTCCAGGAACTCGACGTGTTCGGCATGACCCTGCCGATCGTCAAGCACAACTTCCTGGTGCGCAGCGTCAACGAACTGCCGACCGTGCTGCGCGAAGCCTTCCGGCTGGCGCGCGAAGGCCGCCCGGGGCCGGTGCTGATCGACCTGCCGAAGGACGTGCAGGTCGCCGACGCCTCGCACCTGCCCACGCACGCGCCGGCGCCGGTCGAACCCGTGCCCGGCGCCAGCGACGCATCGCTGCATGCGGCGCTGGCGCAGCTCGCGCTGGCGCAGAAGCCGCTGATCTACGCCGGTGGCGGCATCGCACTGGGCGATGCGGTGCACGCGTTCCGCGCGTTCGTCGAAGCCTCGCAGATCCCGACCGTGCTGACGCTGAAAGGCCTGGGCGCACTGCCGGACGCGCATCCGCTGAACCTGGGCATGCTCGGCATGCACGGCAGCCGTGCTGCGAACCTCGCGGTGCAGGCCTGCGACCTGCTGTTCGCGGTCGGCGCGCGTTTCGACGACCGCGCCACCGGCAAGCTGGCCGAGTTCGCGCCCAACGCCCGCGTGGTGCACCTGGACGTGGACGCCTGCGAGCTGGGCAAGCTGCGCGTCGCCGACGCGCCGGTGCGCGGCGATGTCGCGATCAGCATGCGCCGCATGCAGGCCGCCGCAGCCGCGCACCTGCACGCGCGCCACGGCGCCACCCGCCTAGCGTGGCGCGATGCCTGCAAGGCGGTGAAGACCAAGACCGCGCCGCGCTACGACGCGCCTGGCGACGGCGTGTACGCGCCATCGCTGCTGAAGCGGCTGTCGGCGCGCGCACCCGATGCGATCGTCGCCTGCGACGTGGGCCAGCACCAGATGTGGGTGGCGCAGCACTGGGCGTTCGACCATCCGCGCAAACATCTGACCAGTGGCGCGCTCGGCGCGATGGGCTTCGGCCTGCCCGCCGCGATCGGCGCGCAGATGCAGGACCCGTCGGCGCGCGTGATCTGCGTCAGCGGCGACGGCTCGTTCCTGATGAACGTGCAGGAGCTGGCGACGATTGCCCGCTACCGGCTGCCGATCAAGATCGTGCTGATCGACAACCAGGCGCTGGGCATGGTGCGGCAGTGGCAGGAGCTGTTCTTCGAGCGCCGCTACTCGGAGATCGACCTGTCCGACAACCCGGATTTCCTCGCGCTGGCGCAGGCGTTCGGCATCCAGGCGCTGCACGTCGATCGCGCCGCGGACGTCGACGCCGCGCTGGATGCGCTGCTGGCCGCGCCGGGTCCGGCGCTGCTGCACGTCGCGATCGACCAGAACGCCAACGTCTGGCCGCTGGTGCCGCCGAACCGCAACAACGCCGAGATGCTCGACGCCGCCGACGACGCCGACGACGTGCAGGCGCTGGTCGACGCCGACGATCCGGACATCGCCGCCTTGCAGG
>JAEWNA010000015.1 GCA_023392975.1 Pseudomonadota bacterium
GCGTCAGACATCGCCCGCATCAAACATCGCCGAAAGGTTCCGCGGCGTCGGGCTGTTCCGGGTCGCTGAGCAGGCGCACGCGCAGCTCGGCCTGCTCCAAGGCCTGCTGGCAGCGGCGGTAGAGGCCCACGCCGCGCTCGTAGGCGGCGAGCGAGTCCTCCAGACTCATCTGTCCCTGTTCCATCTTCTCCACCAGACGCTCCAGCGCGTCCAGCGAGTGCTCGAAATCCGCGACCGGGGACGCCGCGTCGGCGGCGCTGTCGGGCGTGTCCGTGGGTGTTTTGCGGGCCATCCGCGAAGTGTAGAGCCTGCGTCGCGCTTTTTCATGCGCGGCGTGCGCGACCGACGACGTCAGTCGCGGGTCCACGCCAGGTCGGCGCCGACCGCGCCCAGCCACTGGTCGAATGCATCCGATCGGATCGTGTCGCCGACCGCGAGCAGGTCGCCGCCGCGGGTGGCGAGCAGCGGCAGCCGCGCGCGCTCCCAGGGCGGGATGCCGTGGTCCTGCAGCACGTGCTTGAGGGTGTGGTGGTGCCCGCGATCGGGCAGCCGGATGCGCTCGCCGCCGACGCGGGCTTGGACCCGCAGCGGGCTCGGGAAACCGTCGATGCCGGTGAGCGCGAGGCGGTCGCCGTTCGGCAGCGCCAGCGGTGCGCGGCCGTCCCAGTCGCAGGACCAGCCTTCCGGCAGTGCGTGCCGCGGGTCGACCGCGTGCAGGGCGTCGTGCCAGCGCCTGATTTCCACGCCATGCCAGGCGTGGGCCGGGCAGCGGTCGGCCGCGACCTGTGCCGCCAGCAGCGCCGCCTCGATGCGCGGGGTGGCGTCCGCCGGCAGCGGCGGCCAGCCCAGCGTCGCGACCCAGTGGCGGAGGACGCGGGCGCGCTTCGCCGGTGCCAGCGCGCGCAGGCGCTGGACCGACAGGCCGTGGCCGACCTCTTCGCGGACGGTCGCCAGCAGGCCCGGGTCGTGGGCCGCCAGCAGGTCGGCGGCGTCCGCCGACAAGGCCGCGGACTGCGCGAAGGCCGCAGTCGCCTGCGGCCAGCGCTCGCGGAGCAGCGGCAGCACGCGATGGCGGAGGAAGTTGCGGTCGAGGGCGAGGTCGGCGTTGCTCGGATCCTCGATCCAGCGCAGCCCGTGCGCCTCGGCCCAGGCATGCAGCCGTGCACGCGGGGTGTCGAGCAGCGGTCGCCACATCCAGCCGTTCGCGAACCGTCGCCACGGCCGGATCGCCGCCAGGCCTTCGGGCCCGGAGGCGCGCAGTGCCCGCAGCAGGAAGGTCTCGGCCTGGTCGTCGCGATGCTGCGCCAGCGCCAGTACCTCGCCGTCGCCGAGGACGTCGGCGAAGGCCGCGCGCCGCGACGTGCGCGCCGCGGCTTCCGGGCCCAGCCCGGCCTCGCGGTCCACGGTCACGCGACGCACCGTGAGCGGCACGCCCAGCGCCGCGCTGGTCGCCGCACAGTGGGCCGCCCAGGCGTCGGCGTCGGCGTGCAGCCCGTGGTGCACGTGGACGGCGCGGAGGCCGCGCTCCCGCTGCAGCGGGTCGGACGCCAGCCGGTGCAGCAGCACGGCGGAATCGAGCCCGCCCCTGAAGGCCACGCACACCGGGCCTTCAGCGGCGGTGCCGGTGGGGATCAGCGGGAGGTCGGGGGCCGCGGGCATGGGACGATGCTAGCGGTTGCCGCCGGTGCCGTTCCGCGATGCACGGCCGGATTCGGAGGCCGGCGGGCCGCCCACGGGATCAGGCCGGCAGGTCGGCCAGCGTGCGCTTCGCCAGGTCCACCCACTCGCGCTGCTGGCGCTGGTAGTACTTCGGGGCGAGCCCGGTGCGCTTGATCGAGGTGCGCAGGACCTCCGCCGCCTGGGCGTTGCGGCCCTCGCGGCGCAGCAACAGGCCGTAGCGGACGCGGGCCTCCTCGCCGGGATAGCCGTCGGCCAGCGCTTCGTATTCGTGGAGGGCGCCCGCGATGTCGCCGGTCGCCTCCAGGCTGCGCGCGTAGAGCAGGTGGCCCTCGGGCGAGCGGAAGTCGGGGTTGGCCGCGATCAGGGCGTCGAGCGTCTGTTTCGCCTCGACATGCCGGCCCTGCGCGAATTCGGCGCGGGCGAGGCCCAGCATCAGGTCGGGGTCGGTGCTGTACAGGCCGCGCAGGCCGGAGCGGTACATCTCGGCCGCCTGCGCGTAGTCGCCGCTGTCGAAACACTCGCCGGCGAGCCGCTTGCGGTTGTCGAGGGTGTCGGCGACCTCCAGCTGGCGCGACGCCGCGCGCCGGCGGTGGTCGGGATCGATGCGGTCCTGGGCCTGGCGCAGCACCTGGCGCGCGGCGCGGTTGTGGCGCATGTCCGGCAGCAGTTCGGCGAACACGTAGGCGGCCACGCCGATGAACGACCCCGCCATCAGGATGAAGATCCACCAGTAGGCGCGGCCCGTGCGGATCGCGTGGACGATGCAGGCGATCTGGACCAGCGCGGACAGCGACAACAGCGGATACATCGGCTCGACCCCGGGCGGAAACGTCGCGGCCCCCCGCCGCGGTCGGCGGAGTGTAGCAGCGGCCGGATGCGGCGCCGGATGCGCTCGCCGCCGCGCCGGGCCTGCTATCGTTCCCCCGCGTCGCGTCGCGGGCAGTCTCCGCGGCGCGACCGGAGAACTCGCATGACGCCGTACCCCACCATCGCCCTGCCGCCGATGCCGGCCCGCACCGACGCCGAACGCATCGCCGCCGCGCGCGACTTCGCCGACCGGCTGTCCCGGCGCCGCACCGTCCGCGATTTCGCACCGACGCCGGTGCCGCGGGAAGTGATCGAGCATAGCC
>JAEWNA010000057.1 GCA_023392975.1 Pseudomonadota bacterium
CGCCAGGCGTGGTGGAAGCGCGATTTCCCCAAGGGCGCGCCGCCGAAGCCACAGGCGGAAGCGAAGGTCGCCGGCGCGATGGCGGCCGGTGCGCCGCCGCCCCCGCCGCCGGCTCCGATGATGGCGGCGCCGCAAGCTGAACAACTTGACAGTGTCGCCGTGACCGGCGGGCTCGCCCGGCGAGCCGAAGCGGCCGACGCCGCCGCGGCGCCTGCCGCCGATCACGCCGAGCCGGCGAAGGTCGCTGAGGACACCGCGGGTCAGGGCGTCTCGATCCAGTTGCAGGCCTGGGCACCGGATTCCCCGTACGCCCGTCGCCTGCGTGAGGCGAAGCCGGAAGACCTGTACGCCGTGTACCTCGACGAACGCGACAGCCATGCGTCGAGCACCGCGTTCTATCTCGACATCGCCGACCTGCTGCTGAAGGCGGGCCGTCGCGCCGAGGCGCTGCGCGTGCTGTCCAACCTCGCCGAACTAGATCTGGAAAACCGCCACGTGCTGCGCGTGCTCGGCTATCGGCTGATGCAGGCGAAGGACTTCGATCATGCGGTCGACGTGCTGCGCGAGGTGCTGCGCCTCGCCGACGAGGAACCGCAGAGCCATCGCGACCTCGGCCTGGCGCTGGCGGCGGCCGGCGATCGTCAGGAGGGTATTCGCCATCTGTACGACGTGGCCGCGCGGCCGTGGGACGGGCGCTTCTCCGAAGTGGAACTGGTCGCGCTGAACGAGATGAACGCGATCATCGCCACCAGCCCGACGCCGCTGGACACGTCGTTCATCGATCCGCGCCTGCTGAAGAACATGCCGCTGGACCTGCGCGTGGTGCTGGCCTGGGACAGCGACAACAGCGACATGGATTTGTGGGTGACCGATCCCAACGGCGAGAAGTGCTACTACGGCAACCGCAACACGTACCAGGGCGGCCTGCTCAGCGACGACTTCACCGGTGGCTACGGCCCCGAGGAATTCGTGCTGAAGAAGGCCAAGCCGGGCAAATACAAGGTGGAGGCCAACTTCTTCGGCGACCGCCAGCAGATCGTCACCGGTGCGACCACGCTGAACCTGGTCTTCAGCACCGGCTGGGGCACGCCGCGGCAGAAGGACGAAGCGGTGACCGTGCGGCTGAGCGGCAAGAGCGAGACGGTGTTCGTGGGCGAGTTCACGGTGAAGTGACCGCCATCGGCGCGCCCGGCCCCGGGCGCGCCGCGGTCACGGCGTTCCGGCGATCCGCGTCGTCTGCACGTTGACCACCTTCCAGGCGCCGTTGCGCTTCGCGTAGACGTCGGTGTAGCGGTAGTGCACGCGGAACGGCTGGCCGTCCCAGGTGCCGTGCAGGTCGGTGGTGCCGGTGAGCAGCGCGCTGTCGCCGAGGACGCGGACCTCGAAGTCCTCGACGGTGTAAGGCGCGATGGTCAGCCGCGGGTCGAGGATGTCCGCGAGGAAGCCGGCCTTGTCGTGCCAGCCGCCGTCGCTGTCGATCTGGCGGAAGCCGTCGTCCATGTTCGCGGCGATCGCGTCGCGGTCCTTGCGGACGATGGCCCGGTCCCAGGCATCGGCCTGCCGGATCAGCAGGGCGACCGTGTCGTCGGCTGCACGGGGCGGTGGGGTCGCACACCCCGCCTGCAGCGCGCAGGCGAGGGCGGCGATCAGGAACGAAGCCGAGGGGCGGATCATGCGGGCATCTGGGAGCGGATCGTCCGGAAGCCTACTGCACGTCGGCCGCGGTGGCGGTATGCGCGATCGGGCGATTCGCGGCGGATTTCGGCAGCGCCTTCAGCCCGAACAGCGGCCGCAGCCAGCGCACCCGACGCACGATCTCGAAGCCGAGGAAGCACAGCGCGAAGGTCGCCAGCACCAGCAGCGGGCCCTCGACCGCCGGCCGCAGGCCCAGCGGCTGCGCGTTGTGCGCCAACACCACGATCACCGTCTGGTGCAGGATGTACACCGGGAACACGGCTTCGCGCAGGTAGCGCAGCACGGGCGTGTCGCGGAAGGCGATGCCGCGGGCGATGCCGAGGATCGCGGCGATCGCCGTCCACTGGAACACCGCCCAGCCCCCCCGCTGCAGCATCCGCAGGGCGTCCGGCGGCGGCGTCGCATCGTCGTAGCCGCTGCCGAAGAAATACCAGACGAGGCAGGCATAGGCGACGAGCGCGCAGGCCAGCGATGTCCAGCGCAGGCGGTGCAGCGCGTCCCAGAAGGTCGTGCGCGTCGCCATCAGCACCCCGAGCAGGAACACCGGGAAATACTGGGCGTGGTTGTACCAGTCGTCGACGAGGGCATGGGTGGATTCGAAACGGCCCACGAGCGCCAGCCGCACGGCCGCCAGCCAGAGCGCCGGCACGACGAGCACGCCGATACCCCGCATCCCGCGCGCGAGCCGGTCGCCGAGGGCAGCCGTCGCCCGCGGGGCCCAGCGCAGCGCTGCCCATGCGAGCAGCGTGTAGACCCAGAGGTAGGCGACGAACCAGAGGTGGTTCCAGGTCGGCAGCCGCAGGCAATCGCCGTCGCGGCAGAAGCTGCCGTCGTGCATCACGTACCGCCCCCAGAAGGCGAGATAACCCTCGTGGTAGCCGCCCGGCAACTGCTCGACCACCTGGTAGTAGCTCTGCGGCGTCACGATCACGTACATGCCGAACAGCAGCGGCACCAGCAGCCGCCACGACCGCGGCCCGAGGAAGCCCTTGCCGGCAGTGCGACGCTTCTCGAACAGGAACGTCGTCGCCGCCCCCGAGACCAGGAACAGCAGCGACAGCCGCCAGGGCGAACTGAACACCATGTACGGCTCCAGCGCCCCGCTGGCGAAGGGACTCTTCACGTGCCAGTCCCAGGTCACGTAGTACATGCCGGTGTGGTACAGCACGAGCAGGAAGAAGGCGGCTATCCGGACCCAGTCCAGATCGTGTCGGCGCTGCATGGTCGTCGCTCCTCGGAAGGTGCGGCGAGTGTGTGGGGCCGCGCGACATCATCCATTCCCAAGTGCCTGATCGACCTCGGAAAGGGACGAACCGCGGGGCCTCGGGGACGACCCGGGAAACGCCTGTGCCGCGTGGCCCCTAGAATGCGCGGATGTCAGCGAACGCGTCTTCGTCATCGGCCACCACCGCCGTTGTCCTTCCCGGTCCGGCCTGGTTCTGGCGCTGGCGGCGGGCGATCGAGGTCGGGTTCTGGCTCCTGCTGACCGCGACCAACGGGGTGGCGAACAGCGCCACCGTGATCATGGACGTGCACCGCGTCGGGCTGGACTTCGCCGACTGGGAGCCTGCGGTCTGGGAGTGGTCCAGCGGGCTGATGGTGCTGGCGCTGATCCCGGCGTTGCTCGTCTGGACCCGCCGGGTGCCGCTGCAGTGGGACGGCATCGGACGGCGGCTCGCGCTGCACCTGCTGGGCAGCGTCGTGTTCTCGCTGGTCCACGTCGCGGGCATGGTCGCGCTGCGCAAGCTGGCCTATGCCGCGCTGGGCGGCCACTACGACTTCGGCGACTGGCCGCGGGAGCTGGTCTACGAATACCTCAAGGACGTCCGTGGCTACGTGATGCTGATCTCGACGATCGAGGGCTACCGGTTCGTGATCCGTCGCCTGCAGGGCGAGGCCAGCCTGCTGGGCCGGCCGGACGAGGGCGAGCCGCTGGAGCCGGTGGACCTGCCCGAGCGCTTCCTCGTCCGCAAGCTGGGCCGGGAGTTCCTGGTCGCCGCCGACGACATCGAATGGCTGCAGGCCGCCGGCAACTACGTGAACCTGCGTGTCCGCGGCCACGACTACCCGCTGCGCAGCACGATCGCGGGGATCGAGGCGCGGCTGGACGCGACCCGGTTCGCCCGGGTCCACCGCAGCTACATCGTCAACCTGGGGCGGATCGCCTCGCTGGAGCCGCTGGACAGCGGCGACGCCCGCATCCACCTGAACGACGGCGCCATCGTGCCCTGCAGCCGCACCTATCGCGATGCACTGCGGGCCCGGGTCGCGGCCTGACCGGGGGCCGAAGCGGCCGAGCCTGCCGGACCCCGGCCTGCTAGAATCGCCGGCCTTTGTTCCGCCGCAGAATTGCCATGATCGAACTCAATCCGATCCGCCAGCGCATCGCCGACCTCCGGGGCCGGCTCGATGCGCTGAGGGGGTATCTTTGACTACGACGCCAAGGTCGAGCGTCTCGAAGAAGTCAACCGCGAACTGGAAAGCCCCGACGTCTGGAACGACGCCGAACGCGCGCAGGCCCTGGGCCGCGAGCGCGCGCTGCTGGACAAGACCGTCAACGGCATCCGCGACCTGAAGGACGGGCTCGGCGGCGCCGAGGAACTCCTCGACCTCGTCGAGATGGAAGAGGACGACGACACCGCGCTGGCCATCCAGGCCGACGTGGAGCGCTACGCCCGGGGCGTCGACCAGCTCGAATTCCAGCGCATGTTCTCCGGCAAGATGGACTCGGCCAACGCCTACGTCGACATCCAGGCCGGCGCCGGCGGCACCGAGGCCCAGGACTGGGCGGAAATGCTGCTGCGCATGTACCTGCGCTGGGCCGAATCGCGCGGCTGGAAGACCGAGCTGATGGAAGCCAGCGCCGGCGACGTGGCCGGGATCAAGTCGGCAACGGTCAAGGTCGAGGGCGACTATGCCTACGGTTGGCTGAAGACCGAGATCGGCGTGCACCGGCTGGTGCGCAAGTCGCCGTTCGACTCCGACAACCGCCGCCACACCTCGTTTACCTCGGTGTTCGTCTCGCCGGAAGTCGACGACGACATCGACATCGAGATCAATCCGGCCGACCTGAGGACCGACGTCTACCGTTCCTCGGGCGCGGGCGGCCAGCACGTGAACAAGACCGAATCCGCGGTCCGCATCACGCATGTGCCGTCCGGCATTGTCGTGGCCTGCCAGAACGGCCGCAGCCAGCACCAGAACCGCGACACCGCGATGAAGATGCTGAAGGCGAAGCTGTACGAGATGGAGATCCAGAAGCGCAATGCCGAGCGCGACGCGCTGGAAGCCACCAAGTCCGACATCGGCTGGGGCAGCCAGATCCGCAACTACGTGCTCGACCAGTCGCGGATCAAGGACCTGCGCACCGGCGTCGAACGCAGCGACACCCAGAAGGTGCTCGACGGCGACCTCGACGAATTCGTCGAGGCCAGCCTCAAGTCGGGCCTCGACGCCGGCGCCAAGCGCAGCGACGCTGCCTGAGATCGCTCGAAGCACCCTGTCGCACCCCTTGACCTGAATTCCAATACGACCACTGCCATGACCGACGCCCAGACCCCGCCGCACGACGACAACGCCCTGATCGCGGAGCGTCGCGGCAAACTCGCCGCCCTGCGCGGGCAGGGCACGGCGTTCCCGAACGCCTTCGTCCGCCGCGACTACGCGCAGGACCTGCAGGACGCCTACG
>JAEWNA010000106.1 GCA_023392975.1 Pseudomonadota bacterium
GTGGAAAGTGGGCGAAAGCGGACATGCTTTTCGTGCGGAAGGATTCTCGGGATGTGAGACGCCGGCCATCGAAAATCCGACCCGCGGTCACGACGCGCCTGAACCGGCATTCGGCTTGCAGAATAAGCGCAGTGTGATAGCTTGGAAAGGATTAATCGAGACCGTGCATGGATGGCCTGGGGAGGACATCGTGCGGTCCGACCCGCGCGGGTGGTCCGCCCGCGCATTCCATGGATGTCCAGCAGAATGAACGAACTCGAACAACGTCTTGCCCGGCTCTCACCGGAACAACGAGAGCAACTGCGGCAGGCCTCGGCGCGGGAGCGCGCTGCACGTGCCCGCATCCGGCCGCAGCCGCGTCCCGAACGCATTCCGCTGACCTTCGGACAGCGCCGGCTCTGGGTGCAGGATCGCCTCGATCCCGGGCAGATCGCGTACAACTCGGGCTGGGGCATGTGGCTGCACGGTGCCCTGGAGGCATCGAGCCTGCGGCGTGCGTTGCAGTCGCTGGTGGACCGGCACGAAGGACTGCGGACCGTCTATCCCGTCATCGACGGCGAGCCTTGCCAGCGCATCCTGCCACGACTCGATCTGCCCTGGCGCGAGGCCCGCGCCGAAGGCGACGATGCCGCGTCGCGGCGCGCGGATGCCGCGCGGATCGCGCGCGCCAGTGCGGCGGAGCCGTTCGACCTGCAGGCCGGTCCGGTGCTGCGTGCCGTGCTGGTCGCGGTCGAGCCCGACCTGCACCTGCTGATGCTGACCTTCCACCACATCGCGATCGACGGCTGGTCGGTGAGCACGCTCTCGCGCGAGTTCCGCCACGCCTACAATCGGTTGCGCGACGGGCTCGACATCGACACGCCGATGCCCGAACTGCAGATCGCCGACGTCGCGCTCTGGCAGCAGACCCAATTCGCCGGCGACCGGATGCGCGGCCAGCTCGATTTCTGGAAGACGGCGCTCGCAGGCGCACCGGCCGTGCTCGACCTGCCGACCGATCGTCCGCGTCCGGCAGTGCGCAGCCATCGCGGCGGCCTGTGGTCGTTCGACCTTCCGGCCGACGCCTGCGCGCGCCTGCAATCGCTTGCGCGCGAGCATGGCGCGACCCTGTCCAGCCTGCTGCTGGCGGCCTACCAGATCCTGCTTGCGCGCTACACCGGCCAGGAAGAGATCGTGGCCGCGATGGGCGTCGCCGGCCGGTCCAGGCTCGAACTGGAGCCGGTCGTCGGCTTCTTCATCAACCTGCTCCCGCTGCGCGCCGACCTCTCCGGCGAACCGACGTTCGTCGATTACCTCAAGCGTACGCACGCCGCCGTGCTGCAGGCGATGGAAAACGCGGACGTGCCGTTCGACCGGATCCTGGAAGAGCAGCGGCTGCCGCGTTCGACCGGCTACACGCCGTACGCGCAGGCGACCTACTTCTTCCAGAGCTATCCGCAGGGCGACGAGCCGCTCTCCGGCCTGCGCGTGGAAGACGCCAGCCAGCACGAGATCGCGCCCGGCGCGGCGCAGGCCGACCTGCAGCTGTTCGTGAATCAGCATCACGAAGGCGAGCTGATGTTCGAGTACAGCCGCGACCTGTACGACGAGGCGTCGATCCGACGCATGAGCGGGCACCTGCTGGCCCTGCTCGCGGCGGTGGTCGAGTCCCCGCGGGCGTCGATCTGGACGCTGCCGCTGCTCACCGCGGACGAGCGCGCCGAGATCGCCGGCTGGAACGCCACCGCGCGCGCGCTGCCCGCGGAGCCGACCATTGCCGCGCTGCTCGCCGCGCAGGTCGCGGCGACGCCCGAGGCGGTCGCGGTGCGCTTCGGCGATCGCGACCTGTCCTATGCCGAACTCGACCGGCGCGCCGATGCGGTCGCGCGCACGCTGCGCGAAGCCGGTGCTGCGCCGGGCATGCTGGTCGGGCTGTACGTCGAACGTACGCTGGAGATGCTGATCGGTCTGGTCGGCATCGTGAAGGCCGGCGCGGCCTACGTGCCGCTGGATCCCGGGTTCCCGCACGACCGCCTCGCGTACATGGTCGAGACCGCGCAATCCACCATCCTCGTCACCCAGGCGTCGCTGCGCGACCGTCTGCCGGCGCCGGTGCCGTCGGTGATCGTGGTCGATGCCGATGCCGATGCGCCCGAAACCGTCGGCGATGCGATGCGCGGCGGTGGCGTGGGTGCGGACGACCCGGCCTACGTGATCTTCACCTCCGGTTCCACCGGCAAGCCCAAGGGCGTCGAGATCCGGCAGAAGGCGGCGGTCAACCTGATCCGTTCGATCGCCCGCGAGCCGGGCATGGGCCCGGGCGACACCATCTGCGCGATCAGCACGCTGTCGTTCGACATCGCGCTGACCGAGCTGGTGATCCCGCTTACTGTCGGCGCGCGCATCCTGCTGGTCGACCGCGACACCGTGCGCGATGGCCTGCGCCTGCGCCGGCTGGTGGAAACCGAACCGCTGACCCTGATGCAGGCCACGCCGGCGACCTGGCGCATGCTGCTGGACGTGGGCTGGCCGGGCAAGCCGTCGATGCGGATCATCTCGACCGGCGAGGCGTTGCCGCGCGAACTGGCCGACCGCCTGCTGCCGATGGGCCGCGAGCTGTGGAATCTGTACGGCCCCACCGAGACCACCGTGTATTCGGCGCTGTGCCGGGTCGCGCCGGGTGACGGCCCGATCATCGTCGGCCGCCCGGTCGACAACACCGTGCTGCACATCGTCGATCGGCACATGCAGCCGCTGCCGGTGGGCGTGCCGGGCGAGCTGCTGATCGGCGGCGAGGGCCTTGCCGCCGGGTATCGCGGCCGCCCGGACCTGACCGCCGAGAAATTCATCGCCGATCCGTTCTCCGACGTGCCGGGTGCGCGGCTCTACCGCACCGGCGATCTCGCGTTCTGGCGCGCCGACGGCACCGTGCAGGTGGTCGGCCGCATCGACCACCAGATCAAGCTGCGCGGATTCCGGATCGAGCTGGGCGAGATCGAATCGGTGCTGGGCGAGTATCCGGGCATGGACCAGGTGGTGGTGCACTGCCGCGAGGATCGCCCCGGCGACCTGCGCCTGGTCGCCTACTACACCTGCACCGATGCGCGTCCCGATCCGGCCGATCTGCGCGCCCATCTCAAGCGCGCGCTGCCGGAGTACATGGTGCCGTCGGCGTTCGTGGCGCTGGACGCCTTCCCGCTGACGCCGAACGGCAAGGTCGATCGCCGTGCGCTGCCCGCGCCCGAGGCGGCGGCACACGACGACGACGACTTCATCGCGCCGCGCACCGAGGAGGAACTGGCGCTGGCGGCGCTGTGGTCCGAGCTGCTGCAGGTGCCGAAGATCGACGTGCGCGCCGATTTCTTCGACCTCGGCGGCCATTCGCTGCTGGCGACGCGGCTGCTGGCAAGGATCGAGTACGACTATGGGATCGAACTGCCGCTGCGCGCGCTGTTCGAGGCCCCGACCGTGGAACAGCTTGCGGCGTGCGTCGTGCGCGCCTGCGAGGCGGCCGACCAGGCCGCGCTGGCGGCATTGTTGGACGATGTCGAAAACCTCAGCGAAGCCGAGTTGCAGGATCGCCTTTCGGCCGCGGGCGTGACCGGAGCGGCGTGATGAGCGAACTCGAGCGGCGGCTGGCGAACCTCTCGCCGGAGAAGCGTGCGCAACTGATGCAGCAGCTGGCGAAGCGGGCGGCGGAGAACGTCGCGCCGCAGACGGAGATCGGGCGTCGCCCGCGTCCCCCGCGCCTGCCGCTGTCCTCGGCCCAGCAGCGGCTGTGGATCCTCGACCAGTTCGATCCGGGCAACAGCGTCTACAACGTCACGTCGCTGGTGCGGCTGCAGGGCGTGCTCGAGGTCGACGTGCTGCAGCGCTGTCTCGACACCATCCTCGTCCGCCACGAAAGCCTGCGCACGGTCTTCCCCAAGGACGAGGACGGCCCGTTCCAGCGCATCCTGCCGCCGGCGCCGGTGCCGATGGTGCGGTTCGACGTCTCCGATCGCGGGGAGGCCGCCGCGCGCGAGGCGGAGGCGTTCGCGCTGACCCGTGCCGATGCCCAGGCCCCGTTCGACCTGGTCGCCGGGCCGATCCTCCGCGCCACGCTGGTGCGGATCGACGCGCAGGACCACCTGCTCGCCCTCAGTGCGCATCACATCGCGGTCGACGGCTGGTCGTTCGGCATCCTGTTCGGCGAACTCTCGAAGCTCTATCGCGCCTTCCTCGCCGGCGAACCCTCGCCGCTGCCGGAACTGCCGATCCAGTACGCCGACTACACCCTCTGGCAGCAGGACGAACTGGGCAGCGCCGAACTGGCGCGCCAGCTCGACTACTGGCAGTCGCGATTCCCGGACCGGCCGACCGTACTGGAACTGCCCGGCGACCGGCCGAGGCCGCCGGTGCAGAGCTACCGCGGCGCGATGCTCACCCGCACCCTGCCGCGCGAGCTGTACGACGAGGTGAAGCGTTTCAGCCGCCAGGAAGGCGCGACCCCGTTCATGACCTTCCTGGCCGCCTACCAGGCGCTGCTGGCGCGGTATTCGGGGCAGGACGACATCGTCGTCGGCGTCGGCAACGCCAACCGCACCCGGCGCGAACTCGAACCGCTGGTGGGCTTCTTCATCAACACCCTGCCGCTGCGGGCGGATCTCTCCGGCGACCCGAGCTTCCGCGACCTGCTGGCGCAGGTGCGGGCGTCGACGCTGGACAGCTACGCTAACCAGGACCTGCCGATCGAGCGGTTGATCGAGACCCTGAACATCGAGCGCGACCTCAGCCATGCGCCGCTGTTCCAGACGATGCTGTTCTACCAGAACTTCCCGCGGGGCGACGTCGACCTGCCCGGCCTGCGCATGCTGCCGGTGGACATGACCGATGCGCACTCCGGCACCGCGCGCGTCGATTTCTCGATCTTCGCGTCGGAAGACGAGGAAGACGGGCTGATCATGCTGATGGAGTACGCGACCGACCTGTTCGATCGCGACTACGTCGAGGCCTTCGCCGACCACCTCGCGCAACTGCTGCGCTCGGCGATCGCCGCGCCGGAGACGCGCGTGCGTGCGCTGGAGATCCTGGCGCCGGCGGAGCGCCGGCGGCTGCTGGCCGACTGGAACGCCACCGCCGCGCCGATGCCCGCGGAGACGACGCTGCATGCGCTGTTCGAGGCCCGGGTGGCGCGTTCGCCGGAAGCGATCGCCGTGGTCCAGGGCGAGACCGCGCTCGATTACGCGACGCTCGACGCGCAGGCGACGCGGATCGCCGCGCACCTGCGTGCGCACGGGGCCGGGCCGGGCCGGATGGTCGGGCTGTACCTCGAGCGCACGCCGCGGATGCTCGCGGCGCTGCTGGGCGTGCTCAAGGCCGGTGCCGCCTACGTGCCGCTGGACCCGGGGTTCCCGGCCGAACGCATCGGCTACATGCTGGAGGACGCCGCCGCGCCGGTGGTGCTGACCGAACGGTCGATCGCCGCGCAATTGCCGCCCGGCGCGCATGTCGCGCTGGACGTCGACGACCTGCTCGCCGCCGATGCCCCGGCGGTCGCCACCGGCGACGCGGCCGACGCCGAAGCCCCGGCCTACGTGATCTTCACCTCCGGCTCGACCGGACGGCCCAAGGGCGTGCGCATCCCGCATCGCGCTGCGGTGAATTTCCTCGCGTCGATGGCGCGCGAGCCCGGCCTGAACGCGGACGACCGCCTGTGCGCGATCACCACGCTGTCGTTCGACATCGCCCTGCTGGAGCTGATGCTGCCGCTGACGGTGGGCGCGCGGGTGGTGCTGGCCGATCGCGCCACCGCCGCCGACGGCACGGCGCTGGCCGCACTGCTGGAGGCGTCGGGCACGACCGTGCTGCAGGCCACGCCGGCGACCTGGCGCATGCTGCTGGACTCCGGTTGGCGCGGGCGCGACGGCCTGCGCATGCTCTGCGGCGGCGAGGCGCTGCCGCGGGAACTCGCCGACCGCCTGCTCGGTTGCGGCGCGGAACTGTGGAACGTCTACGGGCCGACCGAGACCACCGTCTGGTCGACGCTGGAACGGGTGACCGCCGGCGACGGCCCGGTGCCGATCGGCCATCCGATCGCCAACACCGAGGTCTACGTCGTCGACAAGGCGCTGCAGCCGGTGCCTGCGGGCCTGCCGGGCGAACTGCTGATCGGCGGCCTCGGCGTCGCCCTCGACTACCTCGATCGCCCCGAGCTCACCGCCGAGAAATTCGTCGACGACCCGTTCGGGCCGCGCCCGGGCGGACGGCTGTACCGCACCGGCGACCTCGCGCGCTGGCGTCGCGATGGCCGCCTCGAAGCGCTGGGCCGCATCGACCACCAGGTCAAGCTGCGCGGCTTCCGCATCGAACTGGGCGAGATCGAATCGGTGCTGCTGCAGGGCGACGCCGTGGCGCAGGCCGTGGTGATCTGCCGCGAGGATCGTCCGGGCGACAAGCGCCTGGTCGCGTACCTCGTGCCGGCATCGGCCGCCGCCGATGTCGGTGCGCTGCGCAACCGGCTGCGCGAACGCCTGCCCGACTACATGCTGCCCGCCGCGTTCGTCGGCCTGGAGCGACTGCCGCTGACGCCGAACGGCAAGGTCGACCGCCGTGCGCTGCCGGCGCCGGAGGCCGACGCGTTCGGCGCGGCCGACGAGACCGCGCCGCGCAACCCGGAGGAGGAGACGCTGGTGGCGCTGTGGGCCGAGCTCCTCGGCCGCCCGAAGATCGGCATCCACGACAATTTCTTCGACCTCGGCGGCCATTCGCTGCTCGCCACCCAGCTCGTCGCCCGCATGCAGGCGGCGCTGGGGCCGGACATCACCCTGCGGATGGTGTTCGAGGCGCCCACTGTGGCGGGGTTCGCCGACCTGCTGTTGCGGCAGCGGCTGGAGAGTCTCGGCGCCGACGATCTGGCCGGCATGCTGGGCGAGCTGGAAGGGCTGTCGGACGAAGACCTCCAGGCCTTGCTGGCCGGCTGAACGTCCGGGACGGAATCGGGAACATGCGCATGATCGCCTGGCCAGAACCGACGCCCGCCCGCGCCGCCCCGCGCGGTGCGGGCGCGGCGTGCCGGCCCGGGGAGGCGGCATGAGCGCGACGGTGTCCGCCGCCGGTCGTTCGGCCGGCCTGCGCGATTTCCTGCTGATCTGGTTCGGCCAGCTGGTGTCGGGCGTGGGCTCGCGCCTGACCAGCTTCGCGCTGGGGGTCTGGGTGTACCAGACCAGCGGCTCGACCACGCAGTTCGCGATGGTGTTCGTGGCGATGGCGATCCCCGCGCTGGTGCTGTCGCCGTTCGCCGGCGCCCTGGTGGACCGCTGGGACCGGCGCCGGGTGATGATCGTCTGCGAGATCGCCTCTGCGCTCGTGATCGGCGCGCTGGCGCTGCTGGCCGCCACGGACCGGCTGTCGATGCCGATCATCTACGCCGGCGTGGGCCTCTCGGCGGTCACCAACACCTTCCTGCAGCCGGCCTACGCCGCGAGCGTGCCCTTGCTGGCCGATCGCGACCAGCTGGTGCGGCTGAACGGCCTGATCCAGACCGGGCAGGGCCTGTCGCTGGTCGGCGGCCCGGTGCTGGCCGGCGTGCTGATGAAGTTCACCGGCCTCGTCGGCGTGCTGGCGGCGGACGCGGCCAGCTTCGTGGCCGGGGCACTCTGCATCGCGCTGGCGCGCATCCCGCGGCCGCGACGCGACGCGACCGGGGAGCAGAGCCTGCTGCGCGAGGCCCGCGAGGGCTGGCGCTACATCGCCGAACGCAAGGGCCTGCTCGGCCTGCTGGCGGTGGGCACGGCCGACAGCTTCTTCTTCGCCATCGCCAGCATCGCGATCACCCCGCTGGTGCTCGCCGCGGTCCACCAGGACCAGGGCCTGCTCGGCCTGCAGATGTCGCTGGCCTGCAGTGGCCTGCTGGTTGGCGGCGTGATGATCACCGTCTGGGGCGGCCCCCGTCGCAAGGTCGACGGGGTGCTGGGCTTCTCGTTCCTGGGCGGGTTGGCGCTGTTCGCCCACGGCTTCGCGCCGTCGTTCCTGCTGTACGTGGTGGCCGGGTTCGTGATGTTCCTGACCATCCCGCCGGCGCAGTCGGCGGTCTATGCGCTGTGGCAGACCAAGGTGCCGTCGCAACTGCTGGGACGCTGCATGGCCATCGTGCGCATGAGCAGCGAGGCCGCGCTGCCGTTGGGTTACCTGCTGGCGGGGCCGCTGGCGGAATTCGTGTTCGAACCGGCGCTGCGCCCCGGCGGTCCCCTCGCGGACAGCGTCGGCCGGGTGATCGGCGTCGGCGAGGGGCGCGGGCTCGGGCTGATGTTCATCGTGCTGGGCCTGGCGATGTCGGCGGTGGCCGCTGCCGGCTACGCCCTGCGTCCGGTGAGACGGATCGAACGGGACTTGCCGGACGTGGAGTCGCCGATCGAAGCGTGATGTCCCGCCGCGATCGTGGCGGGGAAGGGGGGAGGGACCCGCGGCGCGCGCCGGGTGGCGTGCGGGCGGCAGCGGTCGGCGGCGGGGCCGCGGGCCGTGCGAAAGGATTCGTCGGAAGGCAGGAAGGCAGGACAAGCGGTTGCGGGACGCATGCAGGCGCGGGATCGCGGGAGACGGGGTTTGTTCGTCTTCGCGCGGGTGCCGGCATTCCAGGACAGACACAGGAACCTACCCATGAACGCAAGTGATCAATCCATGGCAGTCCGCGCGGTCGGGGCCGAAGGCGGATGCCCGCATGCGGCCCAGTCCGCGAACAGCGGTTTCGTGTTGCGTCGCGCTTCCGAGGTGGAGGCTGCGAACACCCCCGAGGCGCCGCTCGCCGCATCCGTGGCCTGGGTGCGCAGTTTCCTCGCGCGCCCGCATCCCGATGTCGGCCGCGCCGGCCCGGTCTGCCCGTTCACGCCGATGGCGCTGGAGCTGGACACGATCTGGCTGATCGACATCCCGGACACCGAACCCGATCCCCAGCGCATCCACGATCTCATCGAGCAGTGTCGCCAGCAGTTCCTGGAGACCGAGCCGCGGGAAGGGCCGATGGCGATCAACAAGGTCTTCATGGCCGTGTTCAGCGGCCTGGACGAGACCGCTGCGCCGCTGATCGATGCGATGCAGGCGCGGCTCAAGCCGGCGTTCGTGGACGTCGGCCTGATGCTCGGCGAGTTCCACGCCCGCAACGACACGCCCGGCCTGCGCAATCCAGATTTCCGGCCGCTGCGCAGCCCCACGCCGATGCTGGTGATGCGGCACATGGTGGAATCCGACCTGCCGTTCCTCAAGCGCGATCTCGATGCGCCGCAGGTGCGCAACGCCTACCTGCGCTCGTACCTGCGTCGGCTCGGCGGCACCCTCCGCCGCAACTACTTCGACCAGGCCGTGGACGCGCTGGTCCAGGCCGAACTCGAGATGCGCGCGGAGGCCGGGCGATGACGGCCGCGATGCCGACGCCGACGCCGGCGGCCGCCGCCGGAGACGATCCGCGCCGGGTCGCGATCGTCGGTGGCGGACTGGCCGGCTCGCTGCTGGCGCTGGCGCTGGCCGAACGCGGCCATCGCGTGGATGTGTACGAGCGCCGCGACGATCCGCGCACCGATGGCGCCGAGGGTGGGCGCTCGATCAACCTGGGCCTGTCCAAGCGCGGGATCCAGGCGCTGACCGAGGTCGGATTGATCGACGTGGTGATGCCGCTGACGGTGGTCATGCGCGGCCGCGTCATCCACGCGCCCGACGGCAGCACCCGCTTCCAGCCCTACGGCAAGAATCGCGGCGAGGTGCTGTATTCGATCGACCGCAGCGAGCTGATCCGCCTGCTGCTCGATCGCGCCGAGGCGCACCCCCACGTGCGCCTGCACTTCGAGCACCGGCTCGCGAGCATCGACAAGGACGCGCGCGAGCTGCACCTCGACCATGCCGGCGGCACCTCGGTGGTGCGCCCGGACTGGGTGATCTGCGCCGACGGCGCGTTCTCGCGCTGCCGCCCGGAGATGCAGCGCGGCCTGCGCGCGGACTACCACCAGGAATACCTGGAGTGGGGCTACAAGGAGCTGACCCTGGCCGCGGGCCCGGACGGCAAGTCGGTGATCGACCAGACCGCGCTGCACGTCTGGCCGCGTTCGCACGGCCTGTTCGTGTCTCATCCCAACCGCGACGGCTCGCACACGCTGACCCTGTTCCTGCCGCACGAGGGGCCGGACAGCTTCGAGACCACGAAGACGCCGGACGAGATCCAGGCGCTGTTCCGCAAGTACTTCCCCGACCTGCTGCCGATGCTGCCCGGGCTGGTGGAGCAATGGTCGCGGCGCCCGATCGGCGCGTTGCTGACCACCAAGACCGCACCGTGGCGCTTCCGCGACTGGATGGTGCTGGTCGGCGACGCCGTCCACGCCGTGTACCCGTTCTACGGCCAGGGCATGAACTCCGCGTTCGAGGATTGCTCCGCGCTGCTGTCGGCGCTGCAGGCGTGCCCGGACGACCGCGCTGCCGCGTTCGCCGCGTACGAACAGGCGCGCAGGCCGCACACCGACGTGCTGATGGAGCTGTCGAAGGCCAACTTCGTCGAGCTGCGGCAGAAGGTCGGTTCGCCGTGGTTCCTGCTGCGCAAGCGGCTGGACGTGTTCCTCAACCGGCTGATGCCGCGGACCTGGCTGCCGATCTACACCATGGTCTCGCACACCACGATGCCGTACGGCGAAGCGCTGGCGCGGGCACGCCGGCAGGACCGCATCCTCGGCGCGGCGCTGGCCGTCGGCGTACTGGCCGTGGGCATGGGTGCTTGGTGGGCGCTGCACGCTTGAGCGATCCGCGGCTGCCGCCGGAATCCTCGCTGTTCCGGCCGCTGCTGCCGGCCGGCGTGGCGCTGGCGGAAATGCCGCCGGCCGCGGCCGATCCCGCCGCGCTGCCGCCGGAAGAGCAGGCGCTGATCGAACGTGCCGTGGACAAGCGCCGGCGCGAATTCGCCGCCGGCCGGCTGCTGGCGCGTGCCGTGCTCGCCGAAGCCCGCATCGCCGCCGGGCCGCTGCTGCCCGATCCGAACCGGGTACCGCTCTGGCCGGCAGGCATGGTCGGTTCGATCACCCATTGCAACACCCTGTGCGCGGTCGCGGTGGCGCCTGCCGCCGGCTGGCTTGGCCTGGGGCTCGACGTGGAGCCGGCCGAACCCCTCGAGGCGCGCCTGCTGCCGATGATCCTGCGCGAGGCGGAATTCGCCCGCCTCGACGCGCTGCCGCCGTCGCTGCGGCCGATCGGCGGCCGGCTCGTGTTCTCGATCAAGGAAGCCGTCTACAAGGCGATCTACCCGTCGTGCCGGGTCTTCCTCGATTTCCAGCAGGTGGAGATCGCGTTCTCCGGCGAGGACGGTTTCGTCGCCGATGTCCTTGTGCCCGGCGCCGCGCCGCGCGGGTTCGAGCGCCTCCATGGCCGCTTCCGCATCGCCCACGGGCACATGGGCGCCGCGGTGGTGCTGCCGGCGGGCTGAGGCGCCGCCGCCCGCGGCGGGTCAGACCCGCATGCGGTGGGCGCGCAGCCGGTCGTAGACGTCGCGGCAGGCGACGGCGACGGCGGCCGCCTCGCCTTCGAGCGCCGTTTCGCGCGCGCGCCACGGCTCGAACCCGGTGGACTTCCACACGGCGTCGTACCAGTACGGCGCCCAGACGCCGTCGCTCGTGCGGGGCCCGGGCGGCCACGCCAGCATGCGCGGCGTGAAGGGCACGCCCAGCCGCACGCACAGCGCGCGCAGATGCGCCTCGGGCGCGCGCAGGAAGTCGCCGGCGTCGATCACCGGCGGCATCTCGCCGGCGTCGCGCAACAGGTCGAACAGCCGCCCCTGCTGCGGCAGGCCGATGTCGTCCGGCGTCACCGTCGCCCGCGACCTGATGTACGACGCGACGACCTCCGCCGGGTCGCGGATCAGCAGCACGTTGCGCAGCCGCAGCACCCAGCCGGTGTCCATGCCGGGCAGCAGGTGATGGCTCATGTGCTTCTGGTACCAGACCGGCGCGCCGCCCGGCGCGGGGCCGAGCAGGGCGTCGACGACGCGCGCGGGGTCGGTCTCGCCGGCGGCGATCACGTCGTCGCGGCCGGGGTGGTCGAGCCCGGTTGCGGCGAGGTAGGCGGCGTACAGCGGCTCGTCGCTGACCGCGCAGTCACCGCGGTTCTCCCAGGCCCGCATCATCGCGGTGGAGATGTTGCGCGGCCCGCTCCACATCGCGACATGCACGGTCATGCCAGCCGCACGCCCGCGCGGAAGGCGACGTCGCGGGCGACGAGGTCGCGATAGATCGCCTGCAGGCGGGCGGTGATCGGCCCGGGCAGCGTCGCTTCGCCGATGGTGCGGCCGTCGATCCGCCGCACCGGCACCAGCCCGGCGAAGGTGCCGGTGACGAAGGCTTCGTCCGCGGAATAGACCTGGGTCAGGCTGAAGTTCTTCTCGAAGCAGGGGATCCCGGCCTCGCGGCAGGCCTGCAGCACGTTGGCCCGGGTGATCCCGCCGAGGCAGTAGTCGCCGGTCGAGGTCCACACCTCGCCGCGGCGCACGATGAAGAAGTGCGTCGAATTGCAGGTCGCCACGAAGCCGTGCGGGTCGAGCATCAGCGCCTCGTCGGCGCCGGCCTCGGTGGCCTGGATGCAGGCGGTGATGCAGTTGAGCTTGCTGTGGCTGTTGAGCTTGGGGTCC
Source organism: Pseudomonadota bacterium (assembly GCA_023392975.1). Classification (GTDB taxonomy): domain Bacteria; phylum Pseudomonadota; class Gammaproteobacteria; order Xanthomonadales; family Xanthomonadaceae; genus Lysobacter_I. The sequence goes on from JAEWNA010000106.1 coordinate 12,611, forward strand.
TGCACGTCCGGGTAGCCGCGGCGCACGTGCACCGTGAACAGGGTCAGGCCCGCGGCCACGGTCTCGGGCTTGGCGACCTTGTGCTCGGGGAGGATCACCACGGTCGCCGGGCCGACGGTGACCCGCGGGTCCTGGTAGGGCGTGCGCTTCACGCCGCGCGAGACCATCAGCCGCAGGTGCACGCCGTCGTGCATGGCGTTGGCGGCCAGCGTGTCGTAGATCGCGCGGGTCAGCGCGGCGCGGTCGAGGCCGATGTCCAGCGCAATGGCCTTCGCGCCCTCGAACAGCCGGTCCAGGTGGGCGTCGAGAAATACGGGGTGCCCGTCGACCACCCGCAGCCCTTCCCAGACGCCGTCGCCGAGCACGAAGCCGCTGTCGAACACCGACACCGTGGCCTCGGCCCGGGGCCGGAGCGCGCCGTTGATCCAGATCCGGATGTCGGCGTTGCGCGGGTCGTCGTGGAAATCGTGGATGCTCTGCGCCATGCGGACCTTCATGCGGACTTCGCGGACGTGCGATGCCCGAGTGTAGGCCGCCGCCCGTCCGGCGGGCAGGGGCGGCGGCGATTCATTGACTTTCGGCCGGTGCGCGCCTACCGTTCCGACGGTTCCCTGCAGAGAAGGTGGCGCCCGGAAACGGCCGCCGAGCGTGCGACATGAGGACTACCGCCCTCTCCTGACGACCCCGCCGAGGCCCGCGACACCGCGCAGCGCCCTCGGGCGCTTTTTTGTTGCCGCGCCGCCTGAGATCTCTCCGATTCCGCTCCTGCATCCTTCTGCCTGCATCCCATGATCGCCATTACCCTCCCCGACGGCAGCCGCCGCGAATTCGAACATCCCGTCTCCGTCGCCGAGGTCGCCGCCTCGATCGGCGCCGGCCTCGCCAAGGCCGCGCTCGCCGGCAAGGTCGACGGCAAGCTCGTCGACACCAGCTTCCGCATTGATCGCGATGCCGAGCTGGCCATCGTCACCGACAAGTCGCCCGAGGCGCTGGAGATCCTGCGCCACTCCACCGCGCACCTGCTGGCCCAGGCCGTGCAGCGCTTGTTTCCCGGCGCGCAGGTCACCATCGGCCCGGTGATCGACAACGGCTTCTACTACGACTTCGCCTACGAGCGCCCGTTCACGCCGGAAGACCTGCCGGCGATCGAGGCGGAGATGCTGAAGATCGTGAAGGAAGCGCATCCGGTAAGCCGCAGCGTGAAGTCGCGCGACGACGCGGTCGCCTACTTCAAGGGCCACGGCGAGCACTACAAGGCCGAGATCATCGAGAGCATCCCGGCGAACGAGGACCTGTCGCTCTACACGCAGGGCGAGTTCACCGACCTCTGCCGCGGCCCGCACGTGCCCGGCACCGACAAGCTGCGCGCGTTCAAGCTGATGAAAGTCGCCGGCGCGTACTGGCGCGGCGATTCGAACAACCAGATGCTCAGCCGCATCTACGGCACGGCGTGGCTCAACGACAAGGATCTCAAGGCCTACCTGCACCAGTTGGAAGAGGCCGAGAAGCGCGACCACCGCAAGATCGCCAAGGCGCAGGACCTGTTCCACCTGCAGGAAGAAGGCCCGGGCCTGATCTTCTGGCATCCCAAGGGCTGGGCGATCTGGCAGGTGGTCGAGCAGTACATGCGCAAGGTCTACCGCGACAGCGGCTACCAGGAAGTGCGCTGCCCGCAGATCCTCGACGTGTCGCTGTGGCAGAAGTCCGGCCACTGGGACAACTACAAGGACAACATGTTCTTCACCGAATCGGAGAAGCGCACCTATGCGCTGAAGCCGATGAACTGCCCGGGCCACGTGCAGGTCTTCAACCAGGGCCTGCACAGCTACCGCGACCTGCCGATCCGCTACGGCGAGTTCGGCGCCTGCCACCGCAACGAGCCCTCCGGCGCGCTGCACGGCATCCTGCGCGTGCGCGGCTTCACCCAGGACGACGGCCACATCTTCTGCACCGAGGACCAGATCGAGGCCGAGGTCCGCGCTTTCCACGAGCAGGCGCTGGAGGTCTACGGCCACTTCGGGTTCAGCGCGGCTTCTGAAGGGAACGTCCAGATCAAGATCGCGCTGCGCCCCGAGTCTCGCCTCGGCGACGACGCCACATGGGACAAGGCCGAGGACGCCCTGCGTTCCGCGCTGCGGGCGGCCGGGGTGGCCTGGGAGGAACTGCCGGGCGAGGGCGCCTTCTACGGCCCGAAGATCGAATACCACCTGCAGGATGCCATCGGCCGCACCTGGCAGCTGGGCACGATGCAGGTCGATTTCATGATGCCCGGCCGCCTCGGGGCGACCTACATCGACGAGCACAGCCAGCGCCGCCACCCGGTGATGCTGCACCGCGCCATCGTCGGCTCGATGGAGCGTTTCATCGGGATCCTGATCGAACACCACGCCGGACAGATGCCCGCCTGGCTGGCCCCGATCCAGGCCGT
>JAEWNA010000116.1 GCA_023392975.1 Pseudomonadota bacterium
TCTCCGATTCAAGATCCTTCAGCCTCCTGGCATCCGGCACGTCCATACCGCCGAAGCGGTTGCGCCAGCGGAAGAACGTCTGCTCGCTGATGTTGTGCTTCTTGCACAGCGCCTTGATCGGTGCCGCGCCCGCCTCGGCTTCCCGCAGGATCGCGATGACCTGCTCGTCGGTGAAACGCTTCTTCATGAGTTCTCCTTGTCTGTCGAGAGTAGAGAACTCACCTGCCGGTCGGCTACATGATTCGTCTCAGGTCAGCGCCACTCAAAAGAGGGGAGACGTCGCCAAGTCCTCCATGGGGGCGCCGAACGCTTCAGACGCCACATCGGGCAGTCGTACTTTTGTCATGGAGGCTTGTTATGCTTCGTATGTTCCAATATTCTAGAAAAATGGAAATCAAAGACGCAACCCTCGCATTGGCTGCCCTCGGCCAAGCCACCCGGCTTTCGGTGTTTCGCCTGCTTGTCGAAGCCGGCCCTGAAGGCCGCATGGCCGGCGATATCGCAGAAGCCCTGTCGTTGCCCGGCGCCACCTTGTCGTTCCACCTCAAGGAACTGAGCTCTGCCGGTCTCATCCAGGGCGAGCAATGTGGCCGCTTCATTTGCTACCGCGCCGACTTCACGGCGATGAACGACCTGATTGCCTTCCTCACGCGAAATTGCTGTGGCGGCAAGCCCGAGGCGGCATGCGCGCCAGCAGCGACAGCACGGCCTGCAGGCAAGGCAACGAAAGGGGCTCGCACATGAAGGAGGAGGACAGCGCCGCGACACCCCCAGCCTCGTTGTCCCAGCGCATGGGCGGCTTCGAGCGGCACCTGACGCTGTGGGTGGCGCTGTGTATCGCCATAGGCACCAGCCTGGGTTACCTGTTTCCGGGTGGCTTCGCGACTCTGGGTGCAATGGAGGTGTCCAAGGTCAATCTCCCGGTCGCAGTGCTCATCTGGCTGATGATCATCCCCATGCTGCTGAAGATCGACTTCGGCGCGATGGGGCAGGTGAAGCAGCACTGGAAAGGCATTGGCGTCACCCTCTTCGTCAACTGGGCCGTCAAACCTTTCTCGATGGCGCTGCTGGGCTGGGTGTTCATCCGCCACGTGTTCGCGCCGTACCTGCCGGCCGAGCAAGTGGACTCGTACGTTGCCGGCCTCATCCTGTTGGCGGCCGCCCCCTGCACGGCCATGGTGTTCGTGTGGAGCCACCTGTGTGACGGCGAGCCACGTTTTACGCTCAGCCAGGTGGCCCTGAACGACGTCATCATGGTGGTGGCATTCGCCCCCATTGTTGGTCTGCTGCTGGGGATCTCCTCAATCACAGTGCCTTGGTCGACGTTGCTTCTGTCGGTGTGCCTGTACATCGTCGTGCCGGTTCTGTTCGCCGCGGCGCTGCGGCATTGGCTCCTTCGGCTCGGTGGTGAAGCCGCACTGCAGGCGTTGCTCAAACGGCTTGCGCCGGTGTCGCTGAGTGCACTGCTGGTCACGCTCGTGCTGTTGTTCGGCTTCCAGGGCCGGCAGATCGTGGGTCAGCCGCTGATCATTGCGATGCTGGCCGTGCCAATCCTGATCCAGGTCTATTTCAATGCTGGTGTGTCGTATTGGCTCAACCGCCGCTTTGGCGTAGCGCACTGTGTCGCTGGACCGTCCGCACTGATCGGCGCGAGCAATTTCTTCGAACTCGCTGTAGCCACGGCAGTGAGTGTATTCGGCGTCCACTCTGGCGCTGCGCTGGCGACTGTGGTCGGTGTGTTGGTCGAGGTCCCAATCATGTTGTCCGTGGTGCGGATCGTCAACGCCAGCAAGGGCTGGTACGAAAGTCGAGTCTGAACCCCATTCACCATAGGAATTGTCAATGGCCGCTCCCTACAACCTGTTGTTCCTGTGCACCGGAAATTCAGCCCGCAGCATCATGGGCGAAGCGCTGGCCAACCAATTGGGCAAGGGGCGCTTTCGGGCTTTCAGTGCCGGCAGTCAGCCTCGTGGTGAAATTCACCCGATGACGTTGCAGGTGTTGCAGCAGGCTGGCCTGTCGACCGATTCACTGCGAAGCAAACCATGGGATGAATTTGCGGTGCCCGGGGCGCCCCGAATGGATCTGATCATCACCGTCTGCGACAAGGCCGCCGGTGAATCATGTCCCATCTGGCCGGGGCATCCGATCACCGCGCACTGGGGCGTCGAAGATCCCGCAACCGTTACTGGCACACCAGAACAGGTACAGAGAGCCTTCACCAATGCGCTCCTTCTGCTGCAACACCGGATCGGCCTGCTGCTGGCTTTGAAAATCGAGGCTTTGGATCGTCTCGTGCTCGAAACCCGTGTCCGCGAGATCGGCCAATCGTCCTGATCGAATCACACTTCTCCCTACACTTCCGAAAATCTTCCATGACCATCCGCGTTGGCATCAATGGCTTCGGCCGCATGGGCCGCCTCACCCTGCGTGCGGCCTGGGGCAATCCCGCTCTCCAGTTTGTGCAGGTCAACGATCCGGCCGGCGATGCCACCACGCTTGCGCACTTGTTGAACTTCGATTCTGTACATGGCCGCTGGCAGCACGAAGCCGGTTACGACGGTGAGACCCTCGTGATCGACGGCGTGCGGATACCCGTGACCCGCAACAAGGACATCGGTGCGACCGACTGGTCCGGCTGCGATGTGGTGATCGAGTCTTCGGGCAAGTTCCGCAAGCCCGAGGTGCTGCAGCCTTATCTGGACCAGGGCGTCAAGCGCGTCGTGGTGACCGCGCCGGTCAAGTCCGCCGGCGCCCTCGACATCGTGATGGGCGTGAATCATCATTGCTTCGACCCGGCCCAACATCGCATCGTCTCCGCTGCTTCGTGCACGACCAACTGCCTGGCACCCGTCGTCAAGGCGATCCACGAAGGGCTTGGCATTCGCCATGGCAGTCTGACCACGATCCACTGCCTGACCAATACGCAAGTGATCGTCGATGCCCCGCACAAGGACCTGCGTCGGGCGCGAGCGTGCGGTGAGAGTCTGATCCCGACCTCAACCGGTTCGGCCACCGCGATCGCCGAAATCTTTCCGGAGCTGAAGGGACGTTTGAACGGCCACGCCGTGCGAGTCCCGTTGGTCGTGGCCTCGCTCACCGACTGCGTGTTCGAGGTCGAGCGCCCCACCACCACGGAGGAAGTCAACGCGCTCCTTCGTTCTGCTGCGGAAGGCCCCCTGAAGGGCATTCTCGGCTACGAGACGCGTCCGCTGGTATCGGTCGACTACCGCACCGACCCGCGTTCGAGCATCGTCGATGCCCCTTCGACCATGGTCGTCAACGGAACGCAGGTGAAGATCTACGCCTGGTACGACAATGAATGGGGTTACGTGAACCGTACCGCCGAGTTGGTGCAGTTCGTCGGTCAGACCGGGTGAGCAGATGCTCGCCCGCCTGTCGCCTGACGTTCGCCAATACCTGCTGATCACCGGCAACTACTGGGCCTTCACCCTGACCGATGGCGCTCTGCGCATGCTCGTGGTACTGCATTTCCACGAGTTGGGGTATTCGCCGCTGCAGGTGGCGCTGCTGTTCCTGTTTTACGAGATATTTGGCGTCATAACGAATCTGGTGGGCGGGTGGTTGGGCGCTCGCATTGGCCTCAATCGGACGATGAATATCGGCTTGGCGATGCAGGTCGTCGCCTTGTCGATGCTGCTGGTACCCGCCGTTTGGCTCACCGTGCCGTGGGTGATGTCGGCGCAGGCCTTGTCAGGCATCGCCAAGGACCTCAACAAGATGAGCGCCAAGAGCAGCATCAAGCTGCTGGTGCCGAGGGATCGGCAAGGCACGCTGTTCCGCTGGGTGGCGGCACTCACCGGCTCGAAGAACGCGCTCAAAGGCATCGGCTTCTTCCTCGGTGGCGCATTGTTGACCACGATCGGATTCAGGGCCGCCATTGCTGCCATGGCGATCGCCTTGGCCCTGGTGTGGGTGCCGAGCCTGATTCTGCTCAAGAGAGGTATGGGCAAGGCCAAGGCCAAGCCGAAATTCCGAGATATTTTCTCCAAGAGCCGCGCGATCAACCTGCTGTCGGCCGCACGCCTGTTCTTGTTCGGCGCCCGGGACGTCTGGTTCGTCGTCGCGTTGCCGGTTTTCCTCGCGACCACGCTCGGCTGGGACTTCTGGCAGGTCGGCGGTTTCCTTGCGGCATGGATCATCGGATATGGGATCGTGCAGTCGGTGGCGCCGTACTTCACGGGGCGCCGCAGCGGCAAGGTGCCGGATGGGCGTTCAGCCTTCGCATGGGCCGTCATCCTGGCTGTCGTGCCGGCTGCGATGGCATTCTTGCTGATACAGGCCTACCCGGCGCAGCCAGTCCTGATCGCGGGCTTGATGGCGTTCGGCGTGCTGTTCGCGATCAATTCCTCGCTGCACAGCTATCTGATCGTCAGCTACGCGACCGAAGATGGCGTTTCGTTGGATGTGGGCTTCTATTACATGGCCAATGCGATGGGGCGCTTGCTCGGCACTGTGTTGTCCGGCTGGGTGTTCCAGACGATGGGGCTTGGCGCGTGCCTCGGGATTTCCGCCGTGCTCATCGCTGCGGCAGCAATCATTTCCGCGGCGCTCCCTGCCCATGCGTCCGGCCCGGTTGTGCCCGCAGGAAGAAACGCTGCAAACACCGATTGACCAGGATTTCGATTTCGAAACGGCCGGGAAGAAGATCGTCAATCACGACAAAACGATGATGCCACCGTCTGGAACGAGGGTTTGTGAAGCCGTTGACCCGACAAAGCACCTGCACGCGACTGCGCCATCATGGCCAGAAGCCAAGGGCTCCGTCCACAGGCCGGATATGCGCTCGCAATCTCACCTCGGATCGACTAGAGCGCAGGGCAACGGGGAGGCGTCCATATGCGGGCGACGACAAACCGGGATTCGATGTCTGCGCTTGGCGACGGAAGTGGACTTTGCGACGCGTGCCCGCGCCCAGCGCTAACATCCCCCCGTCGTCGATCCCCGGACATCCCCGTCCCCCCATGTCCAACCACCTCTCCTGCGACCTCAGCCTCCCGGCCGCGCAACTGCCCGCGCTGCAATCGGCGCTGGCGGACTGCGTGGTGCCGGACGAGGGCATGGCGTCGGTGGACGCGGCGCTTGCGGCGATGTTCCAGCGGTTGCTCGCTTCACCGGGGACGGACGAATGCCTCACGTTCGAGTTCGCGCCGGATCCGGTGCTGCTCACGTTCCGGCATGCGCATCCCGACCTGCGGGCGAAGACGCCGGGGCATGTCGCGGTCGGTTGCTTCTGGACGAGTGCGAGGTGCGAGGGCGATGACCTGCGTGTGTCGTTCACGAGTGCGACGGGCGACATCGCCGAGCTGATGCGGTCGTCGCCGTCGGTGATCGCCGTGTTCGTCGATCTCGCCTGCAAGGCGCACGGGGTCGCCCACCTCGTCGACGAGTGGCAGGTCGTGACGCCGCTGTCGGCGGGGCTGCCCGGCTGCGCCTGCGTCGCGCCCAAGGCGGCGTCGCGAAGCCCTTCATATTCTCCCTGGTCGCCCGATCCCGCATCTGCGGGGTGGTCCAGAATGGTCGTTCCCGGCTTTGATGGTGCAGCCGCCATCGACCCTTCCGGCGGCCTTTTTCGAGGAGACATCATGAAGCGGCGAGACGGCATGCGGTATGGGGCGGCGTGGGCGATGGGCCTGTGCCTGGCGTGGTCGGGTGCGGCGATGGCGGGCGGATTCACCGAAGGCGGCGCGGCGCTGTGGAGTGCGCGCGCGGAGCGCTTCGTGCAGGCGTTCCGCGACGACCGGCCGGGCGTAAACACGCAGGAAGCGCTGGGGCAGGCCTGCGACGGCCTCTACGGCGAGATGTTCCAGTACGGCATGTACAAGACGCAGGTGCCGAACTATGCCTCGGATGCGTTCCGGCGGCTGTGCAACGGCATTGATGCGCTCAACGGCAAGGCGCACGGGCGCCAGAAGATCTGCAACGAGCTGGAAGGCGCGCGCAAGCAGTTCGCGAAGATCAAGGCCGGCGAAGCACCGGAGAATGTCGTCGCGCTGAGCGAACGCTTCCTGGTGCCGATGATCGACAGCCTCCTCGCCAAGGGCAAGCAGGGCGACTGGTCGGGCTGCTGACCGCGAAGGTCGCGATGTGGCGATGCGCGGGGCGTCTGGCTCCGCGCATCGTCGTGCGCGTGGTGCGGGTGCGCGTCAGATACGCGCGACGAGCCCGAGCCGCGCCGCTTCCACCGCGGCTTCGGCGCGGCTGTTGACGTTGAGCTTGCGGTAGATGCTCTTGAGGTGGTCGGACACGGTGTGCCGGCTGATCTCCAGCCGTTCCGCGAGTTCCGGCAGCCGGCAGCCCTTGCTGACCAGCACCAGCACTTCGCGTTCGCGCGCGGTGAGCTGTTCGGCACCCGCGTGCAGCGGCTCCGGCGGCGCATTGAACACGCGCAGCAGGCGTTGTGCGATAGACGGCGACAGCGGCGGCTCGCCGCGGAGGATGCCGTCGAGTGCGGCGCCGAGGCGTTCCTCGGGCTGGTCCTTGAGCAGATAGCCGTGCGCGCCGGCACGTAGCGCAGGAAACACGTGCGCGTCGTCGCCGAACAGGGTCGTGACCACGATGACGCAGCGCGGATGCTCCATCGCGAGTCGACGGATCAGGTCGACGCCGCTGCCGTCGGGCAGGCCGAGGTCGACCAGCGCCACGTCGGGCGACGGGCCGGTCTCCAGTTGCCGCCGCGCCTGCGCGAGCGTGCCGGCACAGGCCACCTGCACGCCGGGAAACCGCTGTTCCAGCAGGCGGATCAGCCAGCTGGCGACATCGGGCAGGTCTTCCAGGATCAGCGCGTGTGCCGGGATCGCGTTCATCGGTCCATGCTCCCCGGGGCGGACGGCGGCGGATATCCCGTCGATGCGGGAGCGACATCGGGCAGCGGAAAGCGCAGGCGCACCTTCGTGCCGCCCAGCGTGCCCGCCTGCCAGCGGATGTCGCCGTGCAGTTCCTCGGCGCGCGCCTGCATGCTGCGCGTGCCGCGTCCGCTGCCGATGCGCGCGGGATCGAACTGTCCGTCGTCGGTCACTTCGAACACGAGGTCGTTGCCGACGCGATCGATCACCACCCGCAGCCGATGCGCCGCGGCGTGACGCAAGGCATTCGTGATCGCTTCGCGGCCGATGCGGAACAGGTGCATGGCCTGCGCGGGATCGAGCGGCGGATCGGGCAGGTCGTCGGCCTGCCGCCAGTCGAGTGCGATCTCGCGGGTGTCGAGCCGCTGTTCGGCTTCCTCGCGCAACTGCGCCAGCGCTTCCAGCAGGGTGCCTTCCACGCCGCGCTCGCGGGCGAGGATGGCGCGCAGGTCCTGCAGCACTTCACGTACCAACTGCTGGTGCTCCGGCTCGCGCACGCGATGCAGCAGCGTGAGCAGGCGACTGCCGATGTCGTCGTGCAGGTCGTCGTGGATGCGGCGGCGCTCGGCTTCCAGCGCCTGCGCCAGATCGACCTGCCGTTGCAGCGTAGCCAGCCGATCGCGGGTCTCGTCGGCAGGCGCGGAGGGGGCAGGGCGCAGCCGTCGCCACCAACGCCTCATGCCGCTGCCCCGGCGGCGCGCAGCCGTTCGCGGTTCTTCTGCGTGCGCGCATGATCGGCGCCGAAGCGCGCTTCGAGGACGGCCTGCGCCGCACGCAGCTCGCGCAGTGCGTCGGCCTTGCGGCCGGCACGGGTGAGGATCTCGCCGTAGTTGCTGCGGAAGATGCCGACGTAGGGATGGCCAGCGCCCAGCGCGCCGGTCGCGTCGTCGAGCACCGCGCGCATCGTCGCGATCGCTTCGTCATGGCGGCCCCGCTTCGACAGCAGCATGGCGAGGTTGCTGCGCGGCGCGAGGCGTTCGGGATGCACGTCGCCGCCCTGCGCTTCCTGCGTTGCGACGATGGTGCGCAGTTGCGCTTCGGCCTCGTCGAGCTTGCCGAGGTCTTCGAGCACGTAGGCGCGCTGGTTCATCGCCATCAGCGTGTTCGGGGCGTCGTCGCCGAAGCGCTCGGTGGTCGCCTGCACCAGCGTATCCAGCAGCGGACGGGCTTCCTCCAGCGCACCGCGCTGGATCAGCAGCGCGGTGAGGTTGTTGAGCGTGACAAGCGTGCTCGGGTGACGCGGCCCCAGCGTCTCGCGCCGCGCGGCGTAGGTCTCGCGATAGATCGCTTCGGCCTGCTCGGTCCTGCCGAGGCGGTCGAGGATGCCGCCCAGCTGGTTGTACGCGTACAGCGTGAGCGGATGGTGCGCACCGAGCGTCGCCCGCCTGCGCTGGTAGACCTCGCGCGCCAGCGGCTCGGCGGCGGCGAATTCGCCGCGATACTTCAGCAGGCCGGCGCGGTTGTGGCGCGCGGTCAGCGCATCGGGGTCATCCGCGCCCAGCGTGCGCGAGGCGCGCGCGTCGGTCTTTTCGGCGAGCGCGTGGGCCTCGTCGATGCGGCCCAGCGTCTCCAGCATCGTGGTCAGCGCGATCCCGGCGCGCACCGCGAGCCGGTCGTCGCTGCGCGCCTCCGCCGACTGCAGGATGGCACGCAGCCGCTTCTCGCCTTCGCCCGGATGCGTCTTCGGATCGATCGCAGCCGCGGCGTTGATGCGGATCGCCTGGGTGTCGAAGGCATCCTCACCACGCAGGCGGGTGGACAGCTTGTCGGCGGTGTCCAGCAGGTCCGCCGCCTGGTCGGCCTCACCCAGATGCAGCAGCGAAGTGCCCAGCGTCGACGCCAGCGTCATGCGCGCCTCCGGCGGCAGCCGTGCGGCACCGCTGAGGTAGCCCTGGCGGGTGATGCTCAGCCACTCGCGCATGCGCAGGTCGTTGCCGGCACCCTGTTCGGGATCGGCCGAATGCAGCATGTCGGTGAGGAAGCCGTTGACCGCGTCGCGTTCGGCGAGGCGCACTTCCGCGATGCGCCGCGCTTCGGCTTCGGCCAGCGCCATGCGCGTGGACACCACGGTCGCGATGACCAGCGTCGCGATCATCATGGCCGCCGACACCGACAGCGCGCGGTGGCGGCGCACGAACAGCCGCGCGGTGCGCCACGGTCCGGGCGGTGCGGCTTCCACCGGGCGGCCTTCCGACCAGCGGCGCAGTTCGTCAGCGAGTTCCGCGGCCGAGCCGTAGCGATCGCCGGGCTCGTGGGCGATGGCCTTCATCACCACGGTCTCGAGTTCGCCGCGGGTCTCCGGGGCGATCCGGCCGAGCGGCACCGGCGCGCGCGCCGACACCAGTTTCATCGCCGCCACCACCGACGTGGTGTCGGCCAGTCCGGGATACGGGAGCGCGCCGCCGAGCAGGGCGTAGGCGATCACGCCCAGTGCGTAGACGTCCCAGCGCGGATCGGCGACGGTGCCGCCGTCGAGCTGTTCGGGACTCATGTACGGCAGCGTGCCGAGCACCGCGCCGGCGGTGGTCACGCGGGTGAGATCGCCGCGTTCCAGCGCGGTGGCGATGCCGAAGTCGATGATGTGCGGCTGTCCCTGCGCATCGACGAGGATGTTCGACGGCTTGAGGTCGCGATGGATCACGCCGCGGGTGTGCGCGAAATGCACCGCGCGGCACAGCGCTTCGAGCAGGCGCACGCGCTCGCGCAACGAAGGCGCACCGGCGCCCCAGGCATCGAGACGGTCGCCGTCGACGTATTCCATCGCCAGCCAGGGCACCGGGCCGGACGGTCCTTCGACCGCGCCGGATGCGTAGAGGCGGGCGATCCCGGGGTGTTCGAGCATCGCCAGCAGTTCGACCTCGTGGCGGAAGCGCGCGGCCAGTTCATGGCTGGCGAGGCTGCCGTTGAGGATTTTCAAAGCCACGTCGCGTTTCGGCGTGGACTGGCTGGCGAGCCAGACGGCGCCGTGGCTGCCTTCCCCGAGCAGCGATTTCCGCCGGAACGGGCCGAATCCGGCGCCGTCCGGCTGCGTTTCCTCATCGACCGTCATGGCCCGCCCCCTTGCCCGGCGATTGTAGAAGAAAACGGCGGGCCGCCGATGCGGGTTGGACAGGGCGCCGCGTGCAGCGGTGCGGCCAGCGGGAATCGTACGGTCGACGGCGATGAGGACCGTCCATGCCATCGCGCCGGCGAAGCAATCGCGCCGCTGAACGCCGACGTCGACGCCCGGCCCTCGCCGCGCTTTTTTGTCGGAGACTGCGGCTCCCTTTCCCCCGAAGGTGTCCTGCATGTCGTTCCGCGTCCGATCGCTCGCCCCGTGGCTGCTCTCCGCGTGCATCCTGCTTGCCGGCACGGTCGCCGCCCAGGATGCGCCGCCGCTCGATCCGCAGGACGACGCGCCCGAAAGCGAAGCGCCGCTGCCGCCGGGCGCGCAGGAGCTGGAGGCCATCGTCGTCACCGGCCGCCAGCCCGGACCCGGGCTCTGGAAGGTCGGCAAGGGCGAGCACGTCCTGTGGATCCTCGGCGTGCAGGGCCCGCTGCCGAAGGGCATGGAATGGGACTCGGCCAACGTCGAGCGGCGGATCGCGGCCTCGCAGGAGGTACTGACGATGCCGTACGCGAACTTCGGCGCCGACATCGGCTTCTTCCGCGGGCTCACCCTGCTGCCGTCGCTGTTGAAGGCGCGCAAGAATCCCGACGGCAAGACCCTGCAGGAGGTGGTGACGCCCGAGCAGTACGCCCGCTGGTCGGTGCTGAAGGCGCGTTACATCGGCACGGATCGCGGGGTCGAGGAGTGGCGGCCGCTGTTTGCGGCGCTGGAGCTGTACCGCAAGGCGATCGCGCGCACGGGCCTGTCCGATTCGTCGCGCATCACCGATCTGGTCCGCAAGACCGCCAGGCGCGACGGCGTGAAGGTGACCGACTCGGGCGTCGACGTGAAGATCGCCGACCCGAAGGCCACGCTGAAGGAGTTCTCGCGCACCACGCTGGAGGACACCGAGTGTTTCGCGAAGACGGTCGAGCGCATCGAGGACGACCTCGGCACCATGGTCGAGCGGGCCAACGCCTGGGCGCAGGGCGACATCGAGACCCTGCGCGCCGGCACGCGCCCCACCCAGTGGGCGGCGTGTTCCGCGGCGATGACCGGCAGCGCGCTGGCACGCAAGGCCGGCATCGCCGACATCGAGGCGAAGGTGCAGGCGAAGTGGCTGGAGACGGCCGAATCGGCGCTGGCGCGCAACGCGTCGACGTTCGCGGTCCTGCCCGTGAGCCAGCTGCTCGCCGACGACGGCTATCTGGCGAAACTCGCCGCGAAGGGCTACGCGATCGAAGAGCCCTGATCGGCCTGATCAGCGCGTCCGGCCCGATGCTTCAGCCCGCTGCGCGTGCGGCGGGCGCGTCCGCGGCGGTCGCGGGCAGCGGCGCGGCGAGCGCCGGCCAGCGCGCGAG
>JAEWNA010000181.1 GCA_023392975.1 Pseudomonadota bacterium
GATCGGCACCGCGTTCCAGAAGAAGGTGTGGGACGCGCTGATGAAGATCCCGCCGGGCGAGACCCGCAGCTACGCCGAGGTCGCCGCCGCGCTGGACGCGCCGTCGGCGTCGCGCGCGGTCGCCGGCGCCTGCGCGCGCAACCGCGTGGCGATCGTGGTGCCCTGCCATCGCGTGATCCGCGGCGACGGGTCGCCGGGCGGCTATCGCTGGGGCCTCGACCTCAAGCGCCGCCTGCTCGATCGCGAGCGCGCGGCCTGACGCCGCGTTCGCGGAAAGGCGGCGTTCCACCGGAGGCGGCAATCGAGCCCGATCCGCCCCCCTCCGCGCGCGGAGAATGACCGTCCGCCGGCGCGCTCGCGACGGCGCGTTTCCGCCCCCCCTGCTTCTCCCCACACTTCCCTTCCCGAGGACTGCGATGGCCGCTTCCGCTGCGGTCGCCCCGCGCCCTGCCTCCGCGCTCGCCATCGGCATGGCGCTGGCGGCGGTGTACCTGATCTGGGGTTCGACCTACCTGGGCATCCGCTTCGCGCTCGAAGGCGGCTGGCCCGCGATGCTGGGCGTGTCCGGCGGACGCATGCTGGTCGCCGGCGCGCTGCTGTACGCGGTGCTGCGCCTGCGCGGCGTGCCGTCGCCGACACGTGCGCAGTGGCCGACGCTCGCGGTCATGGGCCTGCTGATGATGCTGCTCGGCAACGGCATGGTGGTGCTGGCGGAGAAGGAGGTGTCGTCGGGCCTCGCCGCGATCGCGATCGCCTCGATGCCGCTGTGGATGGGCCTGTTCGGCCTGGTGTTCGGGCACCGGCCGACGCGCGGCGAGTGGCTGGGCATCGGCATCGGTTTTCTCGGCGTGCTCTGGCTCAACGCCGGCAGCGCGCTGGCGTCGACGCCGCGCGGATTGATGCTGCTGCTGATCGCGCCGATTGCCTGGGCCTTCGGTTCGGTGTGGTCGCGGGGCCGCGATTTGCCGTCGCCGTTCATGGCCGCGGCCGCGCAGATGCTCTGCGGCGGGGTGATGCTGATCGTGCTCGGGCTGGCATCGGGCGAGCACTGGCCGGCGGCGCCGACTGCGCACGGCACCGCCGCGCTGGTCTACCTCGCGCTGTTCGGTTCGATCGCCGGCTTCGGCGCCTACATCTGGCTGCTGCACCACGTGCGTCCGGCGCTGGCCGGCAGCTATGCCTACGTCAATCCGCCGATCGCGGTGCTGCTCGGCGCCTGGCTCGGCGGCGAGCGCTTCTCGCTGCACGACCTCGGTGCGATGGGCGTGATCCTCGTCGGCGTCGTGGCGATCAGCCGGGCGAAGGCGCGCGCCACCGCGGGGCCGTCGCGATGATGGCGGAGGTGTCGGCCGCGGAATCGCGGCGCGGGCTGTGGATGGCGCTGGGCGCGTTCGTGATCTGGGGGCTGATGCCGCTGTACTGGCATCTGCTCAAGGCGGTGCCGTCGCTGCAGATCGTCGCCCACCGCGTGGTCTGGAGCGCGTTGCTGGTCGCGCTGTGGCTGCTGTGGACGCAGGGCCGCGGCTGGCTCGCGCGCGTGCTCGCGCAACCGCGCCTGGCACGCCTGCTCGCGCTCAGCGGGCTGTGCATCGGCGCGAACTGGGGCCTGTACATCTGGGCGGTGAACGCCGGCCACATCGTCGAGACCAGCCTCGGCTACTTCATCAACCCGCTGCTCAATGTCGTGATCGGCACGCTGTTCCTGCACGAGCGGCTGACCCGCGTGCAGTGGGTGTCGGTGGCGATCGCCGCGGCCGGCGTGCTGTGGCTGACGTTCAACTACGGCAGCTTCCCGTGGATCGCGATGACGCTCGCGGCCTCGTTCGGCCTGTACGGGCTGATCCGCAAGCTCGCCGCTGTCGATTCGATCACCGGCCTCGGCGTGGAGAACCTGGTCCTGCTGCTGCCCGCGCTGGTGTGGCTGGCGGTCGCCGAGGGCAACGGCAACGGCGGATTCTTCGGCGACTGGGGCGCCGCCGTCGACGCGCTGCTGGTGTTCGGCGGCGCGCTGACCGCGTTGCCGCTGATCGGATTCTCGTTCGCGGTGCGGCGCGTGCCGCTGTCGACGATCGGCCTGATGCAGTACCTCGCGCCGACGATGCAGTTCCTGATCGGCGTGCTGGTGTTCCACGAGCCCTTCGATCGCGACCGCGGCATCGGGTTCGCGATCATCTGGGGCGCGCTCGCGCTGTTCATGGCCGACAGCCTGCGGCGGGCGCGGCGCGCGGGCGCCTGAACATCACCCTCCGGGTGCGGATGCCCGCCCCGCACACGAAAAAGCCCGGCCGGAGCCGGGCTTTTTCGTGGCGAAGCGGCGAGCGCGTCAGGCGGCGCGCAGTGCCGTGGTCACCGGCATCCGCGCGGCGCGGATCGCCGGCAGCAGGCCGCCGATGAAGCCGACCGCGACCGCGATGGCGAGGCCGAGGCCGACCAGCGCCGGGGTCACCTTGAAGGCGAACACCACCTGGGTGAAGTTGGCGCCGAGCGTGGACACCGACAGGTTGTTGAACAGCAGGTAGGCGATGATCGCGCCGACCAGGCCGCCGAGCAGCGACAGCACCACCGCTTCGAGCATCACCGACACCAGCACCGGCAGGCCGCCGAAGCCGATCGCGCGCAGCGTGGCGATCTCGCGGGCGCGGGTCGCGACCGCGGCGTACATGGTGTTGAGCGCGGCGAAGATCGCGCCGAGGGCCATGATCGCGGTGACGATCACCGCCAGCGTGCCGATGGTGTCGCGGAACTGCTGGGTCTGGGCGCTGAAGTATTCCTGCTGGGTGGTGACGTCGACGTTGAGCCGCGGGTCGGCCTTCAGCGCCGCTTCCAGCGTCTTCATCGCCTTCGGGTTCTCCAGGCCGGCCAGCACCGAGCTGTAGCCGTTGCGGCCGAAGCTGGTCTGGGCGACGCCGGCGTCCGTCCACAGTTCGCTGTCGTGGGCGTCGCCGGACTCGAACACGCCGACCACGGTCCACTGCGAGCCGCGCATGCGGATGGTCTTGCCCACTTCGACGCCGGCGAACTGGCGGGTCACGCCGCGGCCGACCAGCAGTTCGCGCAGGCCGGGCTTGAACATCCGACCCTCGACGATGTGCAGGTTCGGGCGCAGCGGGAACGCCGCCGGATCCACGCCGCGCACGGTGATGTTGGAACCGTTCTGCGTTTCGCCCTTCTTGAAGAGCTCGGCGATGACCAGGATTTCGCCGGAGGCCAGCGGCCGGCCGTCGGCCCCCTTGCGGATGCCGGGGGCGAGCTTGATCAGGTCGGCCTCGTCGCGCCCGAAGGCCGAATTGAGTTCGGCCTGCGAGCCGCCGCGCAGGATCAGCGCGACGTCCTTGCTGCCGGTAGCGGCGAGCGTGGAGCTGAAGCCTTCGGCCATCGCGAGCAGCGCGGTGAACACCGCGACCACGCCGGCCAGGCCGATGACGATGACCAGCGACGGACCCCAGCGCTCGGGGAGGCTTTTCAGGTTGACGCCGGTGATGGCGGTGATCTGCGAGAACATCTTGGGTCTCCCGAATGTGCGGTCAGCGGCCGGCGAGGGCGTCGACGATCTTCAGCCGCTTGGCGCGCAGCGCCGGCGGCAGGCCCACGACCAGGCTGAGCAGCACGATCGCCACCAGTCCGGCGCTCCACACCCGCCAGTCCACGTTGAGCGGCAGCTGGGCGCCGATGGTCTTCTGCACCAGCAGCCCGACCGCGGTCGCGAGGCCCAGGCCGATCAGGCCGCCGAGCGCGCACAGGGTCACCGTCTCGGCCATGACGAAGCCGAGCACACTGCCGTTGGAGAAGCCGAGGGTCTTGAGCACCGCCATCTCCGGGATGCGCTCGCGCACGCTCTGCGCCATGGTGTTGCCAACCACCAGCAGCAGGGTGAAGAACACCGCGAACAGGATCCAGCGCACGATCAGGCCGATGTCGCCGATCTGCTTGGCGAAGCCGAGGTTCCAGTCCTTCTCGGTCTGGGTCTTGGTCTCGTCCGGCGAGTTCTCGAACTTGGCGTCGATGATCTGCGAGACCTTCTTGGCGTCGTCGGGATTGGTCAGGCGGATCAGGTAGATGCCGGCCGACCCCTGGCCGAACTGGTTCTCTTCGTCGAAGTAGGCGTGGTTGATCCAGACCTGGTTGGCCTGGCGCTTCCACTCGTCGTCCTTGCCGTCGACGATGCCGACCAGATCGAACGTCCAGTCCTTGCTGCCGTTCTTCATCGGGAAGATGTTGGAGCTGATCGGGATCTTCTGCCCGACCTTCCAGCCGTACTGGTTGGCCAGCAGGCGTCCGGCGACCATCGCGGTGCGGGTGTCGGCGAACTGCTTCCACTGCGCCTCGGGCAGGTCCCATTCCGGATAGACCTGGTGGAAGCGGAGCGGGTCCACCGCCAGCGCGATCAGCTGGTCCTTGCCCTGCCACACGCCGCCGAACCACTGCGACTGGGTGACCGCGGCCACGCCGGGCACGCCCTCGATCTCGGCGCGCATGCGCATCGGCAGCGGCTGGGTGAACGAGACTCGGGCCTGGGTGATCAGGCGGGTGGCGCCGAGGAAGTCGGCGCCGGAGTTGAACAGCACGTTGATCGACTGCAGCAGCCCGAACAGCAGGAATGCCGTGACGATCGACAACAGCGTCAGCCAGGTCCGCAGCTTCTTGCGGAACAGGTTGGCGACGACGAATCCGGTCTTGGTCATGCCCGTCTCCCGCGGTTCAGGCGGCCTGGCCGGTCTGTTCGATCAGCCGGCCCTTGTCCAGATGCAGGGTGCGATTGGCGTACTCGGCGGCGAGCGGGTCGTGGGTGACCATCACGATGGTCTTGCCGTGCTCGCGGTTGAGCGTCTGCAGCAGGGTGAGGATCTCGTCCGCGGTCTTGCGGTCGAGGTCGCCGGTGGGTTCGTCGCAGACCAGCAGCGACGGGTCGGAGACGATGGCGCGGGCGATGGCGACGCGCTGTTCCTGGCCGCCGGACAACTCGCGCGGCTTGTGCTTGCCGCGATCGGCCAGGCCGACCACCTGCAGCGCGACTTCGGCGTTGCGCTTGCGCTGGGCGGCGTTGAGGCTGGTCAGCAGCAGCGGCAGCTCGACGTTGGCCTGCGCGGTGAGCACCGGCATCAGGTTGTAGAACTGGAACACGAAGCCGACGTTGGCGGCGCGCCAGCGGGTCAGTTCGCCCGCGCCGAGGCTGTCGATGCGCTTGCCGTCGATGCTGATCTCGCCCCGGGAGGGCTGGTCGAGGCCGCCGATGAGGTTGAGCAGGGTGGTCTTGCCCGAACCGGACGGGCCCATCAGCGCGACGAAGTCGCCCTTGGGGATGTCGAGGTTGATGCCGTGCAGGACTTCCACCTGCTGCTTGCCGCGGGTGTAGGTCTTGACGACGTCGCGGATGGAGATCAATGCGGACATGGCGGTCTCTCGGGCGTGAGTCGGGGGATGGCGGGCGCGGGTGCGCGCCCGCGGCGGGTCACTGGGCGGTCTTCTCGTGCACTTCGGCGCCGTCCTGCAGCTCGGTCGCCGGCGTCCGCACCACGCTGTCGCCGGGCGCCAGGCCGGCGGCGATCACGCGCTGGTCGCCGCGGATCTCGCCGGTCTGCACTGGGGTGAGCACGGCCTTGCCGTCCTCGACCACGAACACGACGTCGGTGTCCTTGCCGTCGACGGCGCGCTGCACCACCGCGTCGTTCGGCACCAGCACGCCGACCGGCTTCGGGGCGGCGGGCTGCGCCGGGGCGTCAGCGCCGCCCTGCGGCAGGTCGAGGAAGCTCACGCGCACGCCCATGTCGGGCACGATGCGGGCGTCCTTCTGCTTCAGGGCGATGCGCACCTTGACCGTGGCCTTGCTGCGGTCGGCGGTGGGGATGATGGCGATGACCTCGGCCGGGATCTTCCAGTCGGGATAGGCGTTGAGCGTGGCCTCGACCGGCATCTGCGGCTGGACCTTGCCGATGTAGGCCTCGTTGACGTCGACCTCGATCTCCAGCGAGTCCATGTCGACGATGGTGCCGATGCCGGTGCGGGTGAAGCCGCCGCCGGCGGACAGCGGCGAGACGATCTCGCCTGGCTGCGCGGCCTTGGCGATCACCACGCCGGCGAATGGCGCGCGCACGACGGTGTTGTCGACGCCGTTGTCGGCGATGCGCAGCGAGTCCGAGGCCACCTCGGCGTTGCGCTGCGCGGTCGCGAGCTGCGCGCGCAGCGAGTCGCGCTGCGCCAGCGCCTGCTCGTACTGCTGGCGCGAGACCAGCTTCTGGCCGACCAGCTGGCCGAGGCGGGAGGCATTGGCCTCGGCCTCCTTCAGCTGCGCCTGGACGCTGCCGACCTGGCTGCGCGAGGCTTCGAGCTGGGACTGGGCCAGCGCGCGTTCGGAGTCGGCGTCGATCGGGTCGAGCGTCGCCATCACCTGGCCGGCCTCGACCCGCATGCCTTCCTCGATCAGCACCTGGCGCACCTTGCCGGTGATCTTGGCCGAAACGGTGGCGGTGCGGCGGGCGACGATGTAGCCGGTGGCGTCGAGCACCGAGGCCGCGCCGCCGGCGGCGGTGGCGATCGGGGTGGCGGTGGCGGTGGTGACCTCGGCGCCGCCCTTGCCACGGAACAGGATCCAGCCGCCCGCGGCGAGCAGGGCGACGACGCCCGCGACGAGGAGCCCGATCCAGAGGCCGCGCCGCGAAGGCGGCGGGGCGGCGGAGGCGCTGCGGTCGATGCGGAGTTCCTTCAGCAGGTCGGCGTTCGTGTTCATGGTCTTCCGGGACATACGGGGGCCGCGAGACAAGGCCCGGCAGCGGGCGGGTCCCCGTCGGGGAGGACCGTGGACCGGCGGCGGAGGGGCGGGGGATGCGGCCGCGTGGACTACGCGAGCCCGGACAGGGTACCTGCCCGGTTGCCGTTCGTCAGCTGACGAATGTCATGACCGATGGCTGACGTCTCCGCCTGCAGGCCGCGGCCGGCGTCGCCCAGGATGGCGCCACCCACCGCCCGGAGCCCCGCCATGAACGATCCGATCCCGAGCGCCGCGCCGCTCGCCCGCCTGCAGGGGGTACGCAAGCGCTACGGCAGCGTCGTCGCCCTCGACGGCGTCGACCTGACGTTGGCGCCCGGCGAAACCCATGCGCTGCTCGGCGCGAACGGCGCCGGCAAGTCCACCGCCGTCGCGCTGCTGCTCGGCCTGGCCCGGCCCGACGCCGGCGACGCCACGCTGCTGGACCAACCGGCCGGGGGGCTGGCCGCGCGCCGCCGCACCGGGGTGATGCTGCAGTCCGCCGGCCTGCCCGAGAACGCCCACGTCGACGAACTGCTGGCGCTCACCCGCAGCTACTACCCGACCCCGCGCAGCACCGCCGAATGCGTCGCGCTCGCCGGCCTCGACGGCCTGCTCGATCGCCGCTACGGCCGGCTGTCGGGCGGCCAGCAGCGGCGCGTGCAGTTCGCGCTGGCGCTGTGCGGCCGTCCGCAGGCGCTGTTCCTCGACGAACCGACCACCGGGCTGGACATCGAGGCCCGGCAGGCGCTGTGGGCCGCGATCCGTTCGCTGGTCGCGGAAGGCGTCGGCGTGCTGCTGACCACGCACTACCTGGAGGAGGCCGAGGCGCTGGCCGACCGGGTGACGGTGCTCGATCGCGGGCGGGTGGCCGCCAGCGGCCGGATGCAGGACGTGCGCGCGCTGGTGGCGCAGCGCCGGATCGGCTGTTTCTCGGCGCTGGACGTCGCCCGGATCGCCGGCTGGCCCGGCGTGCGCAGCGCGACCCGCGGCGCTGGCGGTACGGGCGGCGACCCGGCGCGCATCGAGATCCTCGCCGACGATGCCGAAGCCGTGGTCCGCCGCCTGCTGGCCGAGGATGCGGCGCTGAGCGACCTCGAGGTCCGCCGCGCCGGGCTGGCAGAGGCGTTCCTCGAAATCACCGGACACCACGACGCCGCCGGCGACGCGCTCGCCGCACGGGAGGCCGCATGACCACCCTCGCCATTCGCCACGCCGCACCGGGCTTGCCCTGGCGCAGCTACCTGCTCGAAGCCCGCTGCGAATTCCTGCGCCTGCTGCGCACGCCGTCGTATGCGATCCCGACGCTGCTGTTCCCGTCGCTGTTCTACCTGCTGTTCGGCGTGCTGCTGAACCACGGCCAGGGCGACGCCGCGCGCTACCTGCTCGCGACCTACGGCAGCTTCGGGGTGATGGGCGTGGGCCTGTTCGCGTTCGGGGTGACCGTGGCGATCGAACGCGACCAAGGCCTGCTGCGCTACAAGCGCGCATTGCCGATGCCGCCCGGCGCCTACCTGTTCGCCAAGGCGGCGATGGCGGTGCTGTTCGCGGCGATGGTGTCGCTGATCCTCGCGCTGCTGGCGGCGACCGCCGGCGGGGTGTCGCTGGCGGCATGGCAGTGGGCGCTGCTGTGGCTGGTCGACGTGGTCGGCGTGCTGCCGTTCGCGGCGCTGGGGCTGCTGGTCGGCTCGCTGGTCGGCGGACAGGGCGCCCCGGCGCTGGTGAACATCCTGTACCTGCCGATGGCCTTCCTGTCCGGGCTGTGGCTGCCGCTGAAGCTGCTGCCAGCGTGGATCGCGCAGATCGCGCCGCTGCTGCCGGCCTACCATCATGCCCAGCTCGCGCTGCGGGTGGTCGGGCTCGATGCGGGTAACGGTTCGCCACTGACGCACATCGCCGTGCTGGTCGCGTTCTCCGTCGCCTGCTTCGCCATCGCGCGGCGCCGGCTGGCGCGGGCGTGAGCCGCGGGCGACGATACCGACCTTCCCGCACGATGCCGCAGACCCCGTCCCCTCGTTCGGAGTGCCCGCCGTGATCGCCCGCCTGCTCCGCCCCAGCGAAACCGCCCTGTTGCACGAGCGCAGCCCGACCGGTCGCGCCCGGCCGCAGTGGCTGCCGCTGCTGATGCTGGTCTGGTCGATCTGGATCTTCCTCACCCCGCACTACGCCGGCCTGTCGTCGCGGGCCTGGCTGCCGGCGACGCTGGCCGCCTACGCGGTGTTCCTCGCCCTCTACTGGCGCGCGTATTTCCGCGACCGCGGCCATCTCTACCCGCTGTCGCTGGGCATGGGCGCACTGGCGTTCGCGCTCACGCCGCTCAATCCGGGCGCGCAGGGGTTCCTGATCTACGCCTGCGCGTTCCTCGGGTTCACGCTGCCGGCGCGGCGCGCGATCGCCACCATGGTCGCACTGCATGCACTGTACGCCGCCGAGTGGCTGTGGCTGGGCATCCCGACCATCTACCTGCTCAGCAGCACCGTGGTCGGCCTCGCGGTGGGGCTGATGAACCTCAGCTTCGCCCGCCGCATGCACGCCGACGCCGCGCTGCGCCTGAGCCACGACGAGGTCCGCCGCCTCGCCGCACTCGCCGAACGCGAACGCATCGGCCGCGACCTGCACGACCTGCTCGGCCACACGCTGTCGCTGGTGGCGCTCAAGAGCGAGCTGGCCGGCAAGCTGCTGCAGCGCGGCGATGCGCCGCAGGCCCGCGAGGCCGCGCGGCGCGAGATCGACGAGGTCAGCCGGGTCGCCCGCGAAGCGCTGACCCAGGTGCGTGCCGCGGTCACCGGCATCCGCGCGGTCGGCGTCGCCGCGGAACTGGCCTCGGCGAAGCTGCTGCTGGAAAGCGACGGCATCGCGTTCGAGGCCTGCATCGCGCCCGAATGCCTCGACGCCGGCGTGCTGCCGGCGGCCGCCGAAGTGCCGCTCGCGCTCACGCTGCGCGAGGCGGTGACCAACATCCAGCGCCACGCCCGCGCCCGCAGCGCCCGCGCCGTGCTGGCGATCGAGGGCGACGCCGCGGTGCTGCGCG
>JAEWNA010000150.1 GCA_023392975.1 Pseudomonadota bacterium
GCGCACAGGCGCTGACCGATCCCGACGCGCTGGCGCGGCTGGACCTGGTCAAGGTCATCAGGGAAGGCAAGACCGCGGTGTTCGCGGCGAACCTCGCCCTCGCCGCCTACCAGCGGCGGCTCGCCGAACAGCTCGGCATCGACCCCGGCGCCGAACTCAAGGCGGCGGTGCTCGACGCGCGCGAACGCGACCTCTCGCTGCACCTGATCGATCGCGATGTCGGCCTGACCTTCCGTCGCGCGATGCAGCGCCTGGGCTGGTGGGGCCGGATCAAGGTCGCCAGCGGCCTGATGCTGTCGCTGTTCGGCGACGAGGAAGTCACCGACGAACAGATCGAGGGCCTCAAGGAAGGCGACATGCTGGAGGCGAGCTTCAGCGAGTTCGCCGCGGACAGCCCGGCGCTGTACGAGACCGTGATCGCGGAGCGCGACGCCTACATGGCCGCGCGACTGCGCGAGATCCGCACGCAGGGCGCCGGCACCGAGGTGCTGGCCGTGGTCGGCGCCGGCCACCTGCATGGGCTGGCGAAGCACCTGCGCGAATCGGACGAGGCGCCGGAGGCCATCCGCACCTCGCTCGAAGCACTGAAGAAGACGCGCAACGTCCCGTGGTTCAAGATCGCGATGAGCGTCGTCATCGTCGGCGGCATCGGTTTCGGGTTCTGGCGCGGCGGGTTCTCGATGGGCGCGGACCTGCTGCGGCAGTGGGTGATGTTCACCGCGTCGCTGGCCGCGCTGGGCTGCCTGCTCGCCGGCGGCCACGTGCTGAGCATCCTCACCGCCGCGGCGCTGGCGCCACTCAAGCCGTTCCGCATGGGCGTGCCCACCGGCACCTTCAGCGCGCTGATGGAAGCGCGCCTGCGCAAGCCGACCTACGCCGACTTCATGGCGCTGCGCGACGACATCCAGACCGTGCGCGGCTGGTATCGCAACCGGGTCGCGCGCACGCTGCTCAACTTCATCCTCACCAACTTCGGCAGCATGGCCGGCGTGTGGATCGCCGGCGCCCGGATCGTCGGCAAGGTCATCGGCTGAAGGCCGGCAGGACGAGGATCGGGGCCGGGACGTCCGTCCCGGCCCATCCGCATCATTCGGCGTGCAGCGCCGTCACGGCCGCCTCGGCCGCGGGCGTCGGCGACAGCCCGCGCGCCCTGCGCACGGTCTTCCTCACGCCCGCGCTGAGGTCGTCCAGCACCGCGTAGATCGTCGGCAGGAACAGCAGGCTGACGACGGTCGAGAACGCCAGCCCGCCGGCGATCGCCCGCGCCATCGGGAAATACGGCGGCCCGCCGCCGGCCAGCTTGGTCTGGCCCAGCGCGATCGGCACCATCGCCAGAATCGCCGTGCCCATGGTCATCATGATCGGGCGCAGGCGTTCGCGGCTGCCTTCCACCAGCGCATCGGTCCGCGACATCCCGCGCCGTCGCAGGTTGTTGATGTGCTCGATCATCACGATGCCGTTGTTCACCACCACGCCCATCAGCACCAGGATGCCGATGAAGGCCATGATGTTGAACTGGGTCTGGGTGACCCAGAACAGCCAGAACACCCCGAACACGGAGAACACCACGCCGCTCAGGATCGCCACCGGGAACAGCAGCGATTCGAAGACCGCGGCCATCACCATGTAGATCATGATCAGGCCGATGACGAGGCTGGTCATCATCTGCGCGACCGCTTCGGCGTCGTCCTGGAAGCCGCTGCCATCGAAGGTGTAGGTGTAACCGGCCGGGAACGGGATCGCCTTCAGCGTGTCTTCCATCGCCTTGCGCGCCTCCGGCATCGGCACCTTGTCCGCGAGGTTGGCCTGGATGGTCAGCGTGGTCTGCCGGTTCGAACGCTGGATCTCCGAGGCCGCGGCGGTGGTGCGGGCATCGACCATCGCCAGCAGCGGCACCATGCGGCCGTCCGGCGCGCGCACGGTGAAACTCGCGATGTCCTCGATGCCGTAATCCTCCGCACCGGCGAAGCGCACCCAGACCGGGACCTCGTTCGTGCCCTGGCGGAATTCGCGCAGCGGCGCCCCGCGCAATGCGAGGCCCACGAACTGCGAGACCTGCTGCGCGCTGAACCCGAACGAGGCCGCGCGTTCGCGATCGACCCGGATCGACAGCTCGCTGTTCTGGTCGCCGATGTTGACGCGCACGTCGCGCAGCTCCGGACGCCGGGACAGGATCGGGACGACATCCTCGGCGATGTCCCGGAGCGCCTCGGACGAATCGCCGACGAGCTGTACCTGCACGTTCTGCTGCATGCCGTCGCCGCCGCCGGGGCCGCCCTGGTTGCCGATGCCGAGCTTGGCGCGCGCCGATTTCGGCAGTGCCTCGCGCAGGGCGTCGGTGAGCGCCTTGGTCTCCGCCGCGCGCTCGGTGTCGAACTTGACCTGGGTGCCGCCCCAGCCCTGCTCGCTGTAGAACGAATACACCTGGACGATGTGGAACTTCTTGCGGTTGGCGTCGAGGAACTTCTCGATCTTCAGGATCTCGTCCGACATCTGCTGCTTGGTGTAGGCGCCATTCCACTGGTAGAAGATGTTCGCCTCGCCGTCCTCGCCGCCGCCGAACATGTTGGTGTTCTGCATCACGAACTTCGCGGGGACGAAGCTGACCAGGACGATCAGCGCGATGCCGAGCAGGCTCTTGCCGCGATGCTCCAGGGTCCAGCGCAGGAAGGCGGCGTAGCGCCGCTGCAGCCGCGAGATCAGGCCGCGTTCGTCGCGAACCGCCGGCGGCGTCTTCAGCCGCGCGGAGAACATCGGGATCAGGCTCACCGCGACCAGCCACGACGCCAGCAGCGACACCGAGATCGTCACCGCGATCTGCGACATGAAGATGGTGATCATGTTGGTCTTGCCGAACAGGATCGGCACGAACACGAAGCAGTGGCACAGCGTGCCGGCCGAGAGCGCGATGGCGACGTTGCGGGTGCCGACCAGCGACGCCAGCTCGGGCTTGTTCGGCAGCCGCTCGCGTTCCTGGTAGATGCTCTCGACCACGACCACGGCGTTGTCGACCAGCATGCCCACCGCCAGCAGCAGGCCCATCATCGTGAGGATGTTGAGGGTGACGCCGGCGAAGTACATGAAGCCCAGGGTCATCACGAAGCAGATCGGGATGGCGGTAGCCACCATCAGCGTCGACGGCCAGTGGCGCAGGAAGAAGTACAGCACGATGATCGACAGCAACAGGCCGACGAGCCCGGCCTCCGCCAGTTCCCGCAGCGAGCCGGTCACGGCCTCGCCCTGGTTGTCGATCACCTTGACCTGCACGCCGTTGAGCGCGGGGTCGGCGGCGATCTCGTTCACGCCCGCGAGCACGTCCTTCGAGACCTGCACCAGGTTCGCGCCGCGCTCCTTGAAGATGTCCAGGCCGACGGCGGGCTGGCCGTCGAGGCGGCGGCCGTAGTCGATCCGCGCCGGCTGCAGGCGCACGTCGGCGATGTCGGACAGGCGCGTGCCCTTGGCGTCGACGATCAGGTCGCGGTACTGCTGCAGGTCGTCGATCTCGCCCACCGGCTGCACCCGCAAGCGGCGTCCGCCGTCGTCGATCTGTCCCGCGGACACGGAGAAGTTCGCGGACGCCAGCCGGGTATTGAGCTCGTTGAGGCCGATTCCGTGCGCGCTGAGCCGGTCGGGCGAGACCGCGATCTCCACTTCGTTCGGCGGCGCGCCGAGGATGTCGACGCGCGCCACGCCAGGGATGCGTTCGAGCCTGCGCTTGAACTCGCGGTCGATCATGTCGTAGGCGCGGGTCATGTCGCGCTCGCTGGCGAGGCGGACCTTGAGCACCGGTTCGTCGCTGGTCGAGAACTTCATCACGAAGTAGCGGCGCAGGTCGTCCGGCAGGTCGTCGCGGATCGCGTCGATGCGCTCGCGCGCCTCGGACGCGGCGATCGACACGTCGCGCTCCCAGTCGGAGAACTGGATGAACATGGTGGCGCCGTCGGCGCGCGCATTGCCGTCCATGCGCTTGATCCCGCTCATGGTCGAGACCGCTTCCTCGACCGGCCGCAGTACCGTCCGCTCCACTTCCTCCGGGGTCGATCCGGAGTAAGGCAGCTGCAGGAAGATGCCCGGGAACGTGACCGAGGG
Organism: Pseudomonadota bacterium; assembly: GCA_023392975.1. Taxonomy (GTDB): domain Bacteria; phylum Pseudomonadota; class Gammaproteobacteria; order Xanthomonadales; family Xanthomonadaceae; genus Lysobacter_I. Next base: position 4,090 of record JAEWNA010000150.1, read on the forward strand.
CAGCGCCTCCAGCGGCAGCCGGACCGCGGCGATCAGCCCGATCACGACCAGCGAGACGAACACCATCACCGTGGTGACGGGTCGCTTGATGCTGAACTCGGCGACGCTCACGGCGTGTGGCCTCCGGTCTGCGGATGGGCGGGCAGTGCGTCGTCGCCGGCACCATCGTCGCGGTCGTCGAAGTCGGCCGCGTCGCGGGCCCGTGCGCGCCGCGCGCGCGCGACGTAATCCGCATCGGGACGACGGTCGAGCAGGTCGTAGACGACCGGGATCACCACCAGGGTCAGCAGGGTCGACACCAGCAGGCCGCCGATCACCGTGATCGCCATCGGCGAGCGCACCTCCGCGCCCTCGCCGAAGGCCAGCGCCAGCGGGAGGAAGCCGAACAGGGTGCACAGCGTGGTCATCATGATCGGCCGCAGGCGGGAACGCGCGCCTTCGACCAGCGCCTCGCGCTTGGGCATGCCCGCCTCGCGCGCCTGGTTGACCTTGTCGATCAGGATGATCGCGTTCTTCACCACCAGGCCCACCAGCAGGATCAGGCCGATGAACACCACCACCGACACCGTCGAACGGGTGACCAGCAGCGCGAGGATCGCGCCGACCAACGCCAGCGGGATGGTGAACAGGATGACGAACGGATGCAGCAGCGACTCGAACTGCGAGGCCATCACCAGGTAGACCAGGAAGATCGCCAGGCCGAACGCGAACAGCAGCGACTGCAGCGACTGCGACAACTCCTCGCCCTGGCCGCCGATGTGCAGTCCGATGCCCGCGCCGAGGCCGCCCGGCACCTCCGCGACCATCCGGTTGACCTCGCGCACGGCGGTGCCGAGGTCGATGTCGCGCAGGTTCGCCGAGACGATCGCCACCCGCACCTGGTCGGCGCGATGGATTTCGCTGGGGCCGGTGGTGGCGACGACGTCGGCGACCGAATCCAGGGTCACCGGATTGGCGCTGCCGGGGTTGACGATGAGCTTGCGGATGTCGTCGACCGTGGCGCGATCCGACGCCTGCGAGCGCACCAGCACGTCGATCTTGCGGCTGCGGAAGCTGTAGCGCGTGGCGACGTCGCCGCGCACCTTCTTGACCACGACGTCGGCGATCTGCCGCGTGGTCAGCCCGAGGGCACCGGCGCGATCCTGGTCGAAGTGGATCTGGATCTCCGGGAAGCCCTGCTCGACCGTCGACTTCACGTCGGCGTAGTGGGGGTTCTCGCGCAGCAGTCCGGCCATCTTGCGGCCGGCGCGCTCGATTTCCTGCAGGTCGTCGCCCTGCAGTTCGATCTCCAGCGGCATCGAGAAGCTGAACAGCTGCGGACGGCTGAAGTCGACCTGCGTGCCCGCATAGCCGGAAGCGCTTTCGCGCAGGGTCTCGACCAGGTCGGCCTCGCGCTTGCGATCGCCGCTCCCGGCCATCACCACGGTCAGCTTGCCGATGTTCTCGCCGCTCTCGGTGGGATTGGCGTCCAGCCGGGTCCCGCTGCCGCTGACGCCGTACAGCGTGCGCACGCCGTCGTCCTTCGCGTGCGCCTGCTGCAGCTCGCGCACGATCCGGTCGGTGTCGCGCAGCGGCGTGCCCGGCGGCAGCTTCACGGTCATGTCGAAGCGGTCCTGCGCCAGCTGCGGGATCAGGTCGGTGCCGAGCATCGGCACCAGCAGCAGGCTGCCGCCGAACGCGGCCGCGGCCAGCGCCAGCACCAGCACCGGACGCGCCATCGCCGCCGGCAGCAGCCGCAGGTAGGCGGCTTCAAGGCGATGGTAGGGCGACATCGCCATATCGCTGAGGCCGCGCATGATCGGGCCGACGATGCGAGCCGCCAATCGCCAGAGGCGCACGAACAGCCACGCGATGCCGAAACCGCTGCCGCGGCCGGCGGCGCCGAGCCCGCGGCCGGCGACGGCCAGCGGCTGCTGCCAGCGCGCATCGGGTTGCCATTGCGGGTGCGGCGCCTCCTCCTCGAACGCCAGTGGCGAGCGGTCGCGCCAGCCGCTGAGCATCGGGATCAGGGTCATCGACACCAGCAGCGAAATGCCGATCGCGGTGGCGACCGTCAACGCCTGGTCGCGGAACAGCTCGCCCGCGATGCCCTCCACGAACACCAGCGGCAGGAACACCGCCATCGTGGTCAGCGTCGACGCGACCACCGCCATGCCCACTTCGCGGGTGCCCTCGATCGCCGCGTCCAGCACGCCCAGCCCGCGTTCGCGCGCCTTCGCGATGCTCTCCAGCACCACGATCGAATCGTCGACCACCAGGCCGGTCGCCAGCGCGAGGCCGCCCAGCGACATCACGTTGAGGCTCAGCCCGAAGCGATCCATGAAGAAGAAGGTGGCGACAATCGACACCGGCAGCGACAGCGCGATGACGAACGTGCTCCAGCCGTCGCGCAGGAACAGGAAGATGATCAGCACCGCGAGCAGGCCGCCGATCACCGCGTCGATCTTCACGTCGCGGATGGCGTGGCGGATGAACTGCGACTGGTCGTCGACCGTCGTCAGTTCGAAGCCGGCGGGGATTTCGTCATGCAGGTCCTTCAACCGCTTCACGATCGCGTCGGCGGTGGAGACGGTGTTGGCGTCGCCTTCCTTGTAGATCGCCAGTTCGACCGCCTCGCGGCCGTCGAGCCGGATGATCGCCTCGCGCTCCTTGTGGCCCTGGACGACGTTCGCCACGTCGCGCAGGCGCACGGCCATGCCGCCGGCGGGCGTGTTGCCGCCGCCGGACGACGCGCTGCGCACCGAACTGGCGGCGGCGATCGCCTCGGCCGAACCGGTGGTCGCGGCGATCGCCATCATCTGCTGCGCGGCGCTGGAGGCGGCGTCGTTGCCGGCGGTACGCGTGGTCACCAGCATCTCGCGCATCTCGTCGATGTCCGCGAACTGGTTGACCGTGCGCACCAGGTAACGCTGGCTGCCCTCTTCGAGACGGCCGCCGGAGATGTTGACGTTCTCCTGCTGCAGGCGCTGGACGACGGTATCGACCGACAGGCCCAGCTGCGCCAGCTTCTGCTGGTCGATCTCGACCTGGACTTCGTCCTCGAGGCCGCCGCCGACCTTGACCGCGGCGACGCCGTCGACGGGTTCGAGCTTCTTCTTCAGGTCCTCGTCGGCGTAGCGGCGCAGTTCGGCGAGCTGGCGCAGGGCCTTCGGGTCCTCGGCGCCGGCCGGCGCGTCCTTCGACGAGAGCACGAGGCGCATGATCGGCTCGGTCGACGGATTGAAGCGCAGCAGCACCGGCGTCTTCGCCTCCAGCGGCAACTGCAGGGTCTCGATCTTGTCGCGCACCTCGAGGCTGGCCTGGTCCATGTCGGTGCCCCAGGCGAACTCCAGCACCACATCGCTCTGGCCGGTGCGCGAGACCGACTTCAGCTTGCGCAGGTTCTTGACCACCCCCAGCGCCTCTTCCACCGGTTCGCTGATCAGGGTCTCGACCTCCGACGGCGCGGCGCCGGTGTATTCGGTGCGGATGGTCAGCGTCGGATAACTCAGGTCGGGCAGCAGGTTGACCTTGAGGCTCGACAGCGCGATGCCGCCGAACAGGATCATCGTCAGCCAGAACATCGCCACGGTGACGCGGCGCCGGGTCGAGAACCCGACCAGGCCGCCGCCGGACGATGGCAGCGGTGCATGCGGATCGAAGCCGGGAGTACTCACGACTGCTTGCCCGCCGGCTTCGCCGCGGCGGTCGCGGGCTTCGCCACGGGATCGCCGATCACCTGCACCTTGCTGCCGTCGCGCAGCGCGACCTTGCCCGCGGTCACCACGCGGTCGCCCGGCTTCAGGCCCTCGCGCACTTCGACCCACGGCCCGTCGTAGTAACCCAGCTTGACCGACACGCGGGCCGCCTTGTCGCCGCGCACCACGAACACCGCCGGATCGTCGTTGTCCTCCAGCAGCGCGTTGCGCGGGATGGTCAGCGCGTCGGCGCGCTGGTCGTAATCGATCTTCATCCGCCCGAACATGCCCGGCTGCAGCAGGCCGCCGCCCTCGAAGGCGCAGATCACGCGGAAGGTCCCGCTGCCGGAATCGACCACCGGCGCGACCCGGTCGACCCGTCCCTGGAACACCTGTCCCGGCAGCGCGTCGACGATCAGCTGCACCGGCAGGCCGCCCTTCAGCGTCGCCAGCTCGCGCTCGGGCACGTTGAGCGTAGCTTCCAGCCGCGAGGTGTCGACGATCCGGAAGATCGGGGTGTTGATCTGGACGAAATTGCCCGTCTTGATCGAGCGCTCGGCGATCACGCCGGAGATCGGCGCCAGCACGTTGGCGTAGGACAGTTCGAGCCGCGCCATGCGGTTCACGGCGCGCGCATTCTCAAGGTCGAACTTCAGCTGGTCGAGGTCGTTGGCGCTGAGCAACTGCTGCGAGGCGAGCTGCCGCGAGCGGTTGTAGTTCGCCTCCAGCTTGCGCAGTTGCGCCTCGGACTGCGCGGCCTGCAGCTCGGCGCGGGCGGAGTCCAGTCGCACCAGCACCTGGCCGGCATGCACCTGCTGGCCGACCTCCACCATCACCTGCAGCGCCACGCCGGAGGTCTTGGCGACGACCTGCGATTCGGCGCGGGCTTCCAGCGGTGCGGTGCCGGCGTAGCTGGCGGCGACCGGCCGGCGGGCCACGGGCACGGCTTCGACCGGGACGGCCTCCTCGGCCTGCGGCTTGTCCTTCTCGGCGGCCTGGCTGTCGCCGCCGCCGGGGCAGCCGGTCAGCACGAGGCAGCCCAGGAGCACCGCCACTCCCGCGGTACGGGCGAAAGGTAGCGGGACGGCGGGAAGACGAGGACGGGAGGGGGTGGGCATGGTCGGAAGGCCGAGGGGGTTAGGTGTTGTATCAAGGTATATCACCTGTTCATGTCCGCCATCCGCCAGAGGTCATAGTGACCCGCGGCCGTTCCGCGGCACGGGACCGTGACCGTGGCGACCTGCGTCGAACGGCGGGGTCGGGCTATACTGTCCGGATTGCGCGACCGTCCGGCCCGGGGAAAGACCGGCTCCGTCCACGCGTCGCCGCTCACTTCGCCATCTGACCGACGCCACGACGCCCGACATGACCCGATCGACGATTCGTTACCCGCTGCTCGCCGGTGGTCTCGCCCTCCTCGCCGCCCTGCCCGCGCTGGCCCAGACCCCGGCCGCCACGACGGCGGGTTCCGCCGAACGCGGCAAGGAGCTGACCTACACCTGCCGCGGCTGCCACGGCGTGACCGGCTACAAGAACGCCTACCCGGCCTACAGCGTGCCGAAGATCACCGGCCAGAGCGCCGACTACATCGCCAGCGCGCTGAACGAGTACCGCAGCGGCGCGCGCAAGCATCCGACCATGCGGGCCCAGGCGCAGAGCTTCTCGGAGCAGGACATCGCCGACATCGCCGCCTACCTTTCGAGCCTGAAGAAGAATTGAGCGACGCCCTCATGACGAAGCGCATCACCACTCTCGCCATCGCCCTGACCCTCGGCGCCTCGCTCGCCGCCTGCAGCAAGTCCGAGCCCGCCGCCGAAGGCGAAGCCACCGGGCACGCCGTCCAGCACATCGGTGCGTTCGACGGCGACGCGGCCCGCGGCGAGCGCATCGCCGCCGACAAGCAGCTCGCCGGCAACGGCCAGGCCTGCGTCGACTGCCACGGCCCGGCCGGCGCGAAGCCCATCGATCCGACCTACCCCGTCCTCGCCGGCCAGTACCAGGACTACCTGTTCCAGGCCATCCACGAATATCGCGACGGCGAACGCACGCACGCGCTGATGTCGCTGCAGATCCAGGGCGCGGTCAAGGCCGGCAAGCTGGACGACCAGGGCATCGCCGACCTCGCCGCCTACTTCGCGGCGCAGTCGGGCCCGCTGGGCGACCTGTCGCACCCCTGATCGGGTCGGCCATCGCCGCACGCAGGAACGGGAGCCGCGAGGCTCCCGTTTTCGTTGGCCCCGGCCATCCGCGAGCACGGGTGCGTCGTACTTTCCCGCCCGGACTCACTCGGCCCCGGGCGCGGCCGGCGACGGCGGCGCGAGCCGGAGGATCGCGCTGCTCATCATCACGCCGTTCGGCACCACGACTTCGTTGCCGTCCTTGTCGCGCAGCGCGGTGAACCCGAGCGAGATCACCTCGACCTTCGCTTCGATCACGCCGACCGGGCAATACAGGCGGATCGCGTCGCCCACACACACGCTTCGCGACAGCACCAGCGAGAACCCGGCGATCAGGTTGCCCAGCGTGTCCTGCGCTGCCAGTCCGACCACCACCGAAGCGACGCTGGCACCGGCGAGCAGGGCCGTGTCGAAGGCGCGCAGCCCCGGCACCATGTGGGCATAGAGCACCAGACCGACAAGAAAGAGCAGGCTCTGGACGAACACGGTCACGAACTTCAGCACGGTGACATCGGACAGGTCCGCTCGACCCGGCGCGAAGCCCTCCGGACCAGCACGGCGCCGATCGAGCACAGCAGGAAGCACACCACGGCGAGCACGAGCGCGCCGATCGTGGAGCCGGGGTCGAGGAAGTGCCCGATACGCTCGATCATGGCCCGCATGCTCGTTGCCCCATTGCGCTGAACTGACGGCGGGATAGCGTTGCCGCCCCGCCATCGGCGGCCGCCTTGGGCGCCGGCCGAACGGTCAGCGCGGCGGCGGCGCCGGCTTCGCCAGGCTGCCCTGGTCCTGCTGCAGTTCCGGCTTGAACGGCACGTCCGGCGGCGGCCGGGCGATGGCTTCCTGATCCTGCAGGTTCGGATCGTCGATCGTGCAGCCGCCGCCGGCCTGCAGCAGCGAGACGGCGCAGACAATGCGCTTGGTCGAGCCCGGCAGCGGGATCGCGACCTTCTTGATGCCGCGCCGCACCCATTCCTCCAGCAGGTTCTCGTGCGGCACCCAGAACTTGTCGAATCGGCTGGGCGTGTAATCCAGCGGCGGCCGCTTCAGCCACGTGCCCATGCGGTCGATCTTCTCGAAGTCCTCGATGACCGTGCCCGGCGGCAGGCCGCCGCCGACGTTGCCGCCATTGCCCGGCAGGCGCACCCGGCCGCTGCCGTCGAAGAGGCCGTCCGAACGGCCGGCCGTGGCGTTGCCGGGCACGTTGCGACTGGAGGCGCCCCAGTCGTCGTCGCGGACCTTGGCCGGCGC
>JAEWNA010000197.1 GCA_023392975.1 Pseudomonadota bacterium
CGCCGCTTCCGAGAAACGCCATCCGCGCCGGTTGGCGGCCCCCGAACCCTGAACGAAATCCGGGCCAGTGAATTTTTTTTCGACCTCGAGTGGCGGGATCCGTCGCCGTTTCGCGACGTTTCGATCACACGGCCGATTCGCGCCGCAGTCCGCCATCCATCGCAGGAGTGCCACCATGTCCCGTTCCCTTCCCTTCGCCATCGCCGGCCTACTCGCCTGCACGATCGCAGGCCGCGCGCACGCGCTCGAGCCTTCGAAAGGCGTCTACCGCATCCCCTTCGCCAACGGCACCGACGTGCATGTCGGCAACGACCACATCGACCACTCGCCGCCCGGCCGCATCGACATGAACGGCACCGGCGGCGGCACCTATCGCATCGTCGCCGCGGCCGACGGCATCGTCCGCAAGGTCGTCGACGGCTTCGACAAGCGACTGGACTGCAAGGGCAAGCCGATCAGCGAACAGAAGAACAACTACGTCTGGATCGAGCACGCCAACGGCGAGTGGACCAAGTACACGCACATGCAGAAGGGCTCTTCCAGCGGGAAGGCCGGCCTGCACGAGGGCCAGTTCGTGAAGGCCGGCACCTACCTCGGCGACCAGGGCGATGTCGGCTGCGCGACCGGGCCGCACCTGCACTTCGAAGTCGGCGTGCCGAAGGACGCCAACGGCTTCACCGAGACCGGCGGCTTCCTCACCGGCAACGACGGCAGCAAGCGCAACCGCATCCCGCGCGTCTGCGGCATCGCCGGCAGTCGCTACGTGACCGACGGCAAGTACAAGGCGCGCGAAGTGCCCGGCGCGGTGTCGCCCGGCTCCCGCGAATACGCCCGCCATGGCGTGCCGGCGCGCGACTACCAGTGCTTGGTCGACCAGGCGGCGATGGCCGGCTACGCGCCGGAATGGCTGGACGCGTTCTCCGCCGATGGCGGCGTGCGCTTCAACGTCGTGTTCCGGCCGGCCGGCGGTGTCGCGTGGCAGGCCGTCCACGGGCTGACCTCGGCGCAGTACCAGCAGCGCTTCGACAGCTTCACCCAGGGCGGCTATCGCCCGACGCTGGTGGAGAGCTACAGCGACGGCGGTGGCACCCGCTACGCCGCGATCTTCCGCAAGACCGGCGGCCCGGCGTTCCGCGCCTACCACGGCGTATCCGCCGCCGAGCACCAGAAGCGGATGGACGAATGGAGCGCGCAGGGCTTCCGGCCGCGCACCATGGCGGTGACCGCGAGCGGCGGCCAGCCGCGTTACACCGTGTTGTACGAACAGGCCGGGGGCGGCAAGTGGGTCGCCAAATCTCGCCTGACGCCCGACGAGTACCAGCAGTTGTTCAACAGCGAAAACGCCGCCGGCCGCCTGCCGGTCTACCTCAACGCGTACGGCCTCGATGGCCGCATCTACTACTCTGCAATCTTCAGCGCCACACCCACCGGCCCGGCGAAGGCGCGGCATGGCCTGACCGGCGCCCAGTACCAGAACGAATGGGATAGCGCGGCCGGTGCCGGCTACCTCACCCGCGTGGTCACCGGCTACGCGGTCGGCGGCCAGCCGCGCTACGCCGCCGTGTGGCGCAAGTGACCCGACGCACGCCCCGCGCGGCGTCCGTCGCGCACACACGCATTCCAGAACGGAGATCCTCCATGTTCAGCACAGATCCGATTCGCACCCGTCCCACTCGATCCCGCGCCCTGCGCTTCGCCACGGCGCTGTTCGTGCCGCTGCTCGCGCTCGCCGCGTCGGGCTCGGCGCTCGCCGCCGACTGGGCCGCACGCCACGGCCTCACCGCCGCGCAGTACCAGAGCGCCTTCGACGACTACGCCCGAAAGGGTTACCGGCTGGTCTCGATCAGCGGCTACGACGGCGGCGGCCAGGCGCGCTACGCAGCGCTGTGGAAGAAGCAGGCCGGTCCGGACTGGGCCGCGAAGCACGGCCTCAGCGCGGCGCAGTACCAGGCCGCGTTCGACGACTTCGGGAAGAAGGGCTACCGGCTGACCTGGGTCAACGGCTACGCCGTCGGCAACCAGCCCTACTACGCCGCGATCTGGACCAAGGGCCCCGGCCCGGCGGCGGCCGCGCGCCATGGCCTGACCGCGGCGCAATACCAGGCCGCGTTCGACGAGTGGACCGGCAAGGGCTACGCGCCGGTGCACATCAGCGCCTACGCCGTCGGCGGCTCGCCGCGGTTCGCGGTGATCTTCGAGAAGGGCGGCCCGGCCACGGTCGCGCGCCACGGCCTCAGCGCGGCGCAGTACCAGAGCGCGTTCGACCAGTACACCCGCCAGGGCTACCGGCTGAAGGAAGTCACCGGTTATCGCGACGGCAACGCCGACCGCTACGCCGGCCTGTGGGTGAAGACCGGCGGCCCGCAGTGGTCAGCGCGACACGGCATCCCCGCGGCGCATTACCAGGCCGTGTTCGACAACTACCGCTACCAGAGCTGGGAGCCGAACTACATCGAGGCCTTCAACGGCGCCGGCGGCGTGCGCTTCAACGGCGTGTGGCAGAACACGGCATTCAGCGCCGGGGACCTGAAGCTGATCGACGACAAGGTGCGCGGCTACATGCGGGCGCACGACATCCCCGGGATGTCGGTCGCGATCATGCGCAACGGCCGCCTCGTGTTCGCCTCCGGCTACGGCGTCGCCGACAAGGACAGCGGCGAACCGGTCGGGCCGATGCATCGCTTCCGCCAGGCCAGCGTCTCCAAGCTGTTGACCCGTTCGGCCGTGGTCAAGCTGATCGCCGACACCAGCCTGCAGAACGACAGCCATGTCTTCGGCGCGAACAGCGAACTCGGCGCCACCTACGCCACGCCCGACAACAATCCGAAAATCGAGGACATCACCGTCAAGCATCTGATCGACCACCGCGCCGGCTTCGTCAACGTCAACAAGGACGGCAACAAGAGCGATCCGATGTTCGACTACACCGGTACCACCCACAAGGGACTGATCGAGTGGGCGCTGGCGAACTACCCGCTGGGCTACGACCCGGGCACGGCGAACTACGACCCGGACAACGACCCGAAGACGAACGACATGTACTCCAACTTCGGGTACTGCGTGCTCGGCCGGGTGATCGAGAAGCGCAGCGGCAAGTCCTACGAGGCCTACGTCCGCGACACGCTGCTCAAGCCCGCGGGCGCCGGCGACGTGGTGATCGGCGGCGACAAGCTGGCCGACCGCAAGCCGGGCGAAGTCGTCTACTACGGCGGCGGCGCCTACTCCAGCGTCAAGCCGACCCGCTTCGACTCGCACGGCGGCTGGATCGCGCGGCCGATGGACCTGCTGCGCTTCATGAAATACGAGACCTACCTGGGCAACAGCTACGGTCACTACGGCGAGATGAGCGGCACGATGTCGGTGCTGCGCCGGCGCAGCGACGGTTTCGGCTTCGCCGCGGCGGTGAACAGCAACGACGGCAGCACCGGCGACATGAACGCCATGCTCACCGAGATCGTCGACGGCGTGACGCAGTGGCCGTCGGGCGATCTGTTCTGATCGTCGCCGTCGATTTGCAGGCAGCCTGCGTCGGCGGCTGGAACACCCCCTCCCTTTCGCCGCAGGCGAAGGGGAGGGTTGGGGAGGGGTCGGAAGACGCGGAAGGCCTCATTCACTGCACCCCCTCCCAACCTCCCCCTGCGATGCGCGCAAGGGGAGGCGCAGGATGGCGCGATCCCTACGGCCTCGTTACGCGCCGGACGCTGGTGTTCCCCGATTCGACTCAGGCGATCCGCTCGACGCCGCCCATGTAGCCGCGCAACGCCTCGGGCACGGTGATGGAGCCGTCGGCGTTCTGGTAGTTCTCCATCACCGCGATCAGCGCGCGGCCGACGGCGACGCCGGAGCCGTTGAGCGTATGCACCAGCTCCGGCTTGCCGGTCGCCGGGTTGCGCCAGCGCGCCTGCATGCGCCGCGCCTGGAAATCGCCGCAGTTCGAGCAGGACGAGATCTCGCGGTAAGCCCCTTGACCATCCGTGCCCTGCGACGGCAACCAGACTTCGAGGTCGAAGGTCTTGCGCGCCGAGAAGCCCATGTCGCCGGTGCACAGCAGCATGCGGCGGTACGGCAGGCCGAGCTTCTCCAGCACAGTCTCGGCGCATCGGGTCATGCGCTCGTGCTCGGCGTCGCTCTCCTCCGGCTTGGCGATCGTCACCAGCTCGACCTTCTCGAACTGGTGCTGGCGGATCATGCCGCGGGTGTCGCGGCCGGCGCTGCCGGCCTCGGCGCGGAAGCACATCGAATGCGCGGTCATCCGCAGCGGCAGGCGCTCGGCATCGACGATCTCGTCGCGGACGATGTTGGTGAGCGGGACTTCGCTGGTGGGGATGAGGTACTTGTCCTTCTGCCCTTCAACAATCTCGATCAAAGATTGGATGACCCCATGAAGGGCGAGTCCATCTTCACCAGCCGGATCATCGATGATGCTTTGAGAATCCTTGACTTGCTTGCAGTCAAAGATCAGTTGCTCCACTTGAGATCTTTTGGCCAGGAACCTGTCACCCCGATCATTGGCCGAAGGCATGGTCGCAAACAAATCCTCCTCGAACTTCGGCAACTGCCCCGTGCCCTTCATCGAGTCGGCGTTGACCAGCAGCGGGACATTGGTCTCCTCGTAGCCGTGGTCGTTCGTGTGCAGATCAAGCATGAACTGCGCCAGCGCGCGGTGCAGGCGGGCCAGTTGGCCGCGCAGCACGGTGAAACGGGCGCCGCTGAGCTTGGCCGCGGTCTCGCCGTCCAGCCAGCCATGGCGGGCGCCAAGTTCGACGTGGTCCTTCGGCGAGAAGCCGTCCTTCGTGAAGTCGCGCGGCGTGCCCCAGGCGTGCTGCTCGACGTTGCCGTGCTCGTCCGAACCATGGGGCACAGATTCGTCGGGCAGGTTCGGAATGCCGGCGGCGATCATCTCCAGCTTCGCCAGCACTGCGGCCAGGTCGTGCTCGCACTGCTTCAGCTCGTCGCCGAATGCCGCGACTTCGGCCATCACCGCCGACACGTCCTCGCCCTTCGCCTTGAGCATGCCGATCTGCTTGCTCTTGGTGTTGCGCAGGTTCTGCAACTCCTGGGTGCGGGTCTGGATGCGCTTGCGCTCGGATTCGAGCATCACCAGTTCGGCGACGTCGAGGTCGTAGCCGCGGGTCTCCTTGAGGCGGGCGGCCAGTTCGGCGGGCTGTTGGCGCAGCAGGGCGGGATCGAGCATGTCGGGAGGCGTGGCGCGGTGAGGGAAACCGGGATTATCGCCCGAATCCGCCGGGCGCACCGCGGTTCAGCCGGCGCAGGGCGTGGTCGCTGGAGGCCTGTGCCACAATCCGGGCTCCCCCGCGACCGCCTTCCCCCGCATGCCGACCGCAGGATCCGCTCCGCCGCAGGGCCCGTCGCCGGGCCATCGTTTCGGCCTTTCGCGCCGCACCTGGCTCATCGTCGCCGCCGGCTTCGGCGTCGGCCTGCTGCTGTTCTTCCTGCTCTGGCTGAAGACCCGCGGCGACAGCGATTTCTATCGCGCCCCGGATCGTGCCGACGGCCCCGGGGGCCAGGTCTTCGAACCCCTGCCCGCGCCGCAGCCCGACGGCGCGCACAGCGCGAGCGGCCTGAGCGAGGCCGCCGAGGAAGCGCTGCGCAATCCGCGCCCGACGCCCGCCCCGCCCCCGGTGGCCCAGCAGGTGCCGCAGAC
>JAEWNA010000296.1 GCA_023392975.1 Pseudomonadota bacterium
TGGCCAGGACGATCCGCTGTTCGGGGCGTCCGCCGTTCTCGACCAGCGCGCAGGGCGTGGACGCAGCGCGGCCGTGCGCGAGCAGGCGTTCGCGCACGCGCTCGAGGCCGGCGACGCCCATGTAGAAGGCCAGCGTCTGCCGTTCGCGGGCGAAACCGGCCCAGTCGAGGTCCGCGTCCGCGGCCTTGCCGTGTGCGGTGACGAAGCGCACCGACTGCGCGTGGTCGCGGTGGGTCAGCGGGATGCCCGCGTGCGCGGCGCAGGCGAGCGCGGCGGTGATGCCGGGCACGACTTCGTAGTCGATGCCGTGTGCGCGCAGGAATTCCAGTTCCTCGCCGCCTCGGCCGAAGACGAAGCCGTCGCCGCCCTTCAGGCGCACGACGCGGCGGCCGGCGCGGGCGTGTTCGAGCATCAGCGCGTGGATGCCGTCCTGCGGGACGTGGTGATGCCCGGCTTCCTTGCCGACCTCGATGCGCTCGGCATCGCGGCGGGCGAGGTCAAGCACGTCCGGCGACACCAGGCGATCGTGCAGGATCACGTCGGCTTCGTTGAGCAGGCGCAGGCCGCGCAGGGTGAGCAGTCCGGCATCGCCGGGACCGGCGCCGACCAGCGCGACCCGGCCCTGCGGTTTCGGCGACGTGCCCTCGAGTCGCACGAGCAGGGCGCGTTCGGCGGCGACGGCGTCGCCGCGACGCAGCAGTGCCGGCACGTCGCCCTGCAGCAGGGCGTCGAAGAAGGCGCGGCGTGCGGCGAGGTCGGGCAGGCGTGCGCGGATGCGGCGGCGATGGCGCACCAGCAGCGTCGCCAGCGCGCCGAGCGCGGGATCGAGTTCGGTTTCGAGCTTCTCGCGCAGGTGACGGGCGAGCATCGGCGCGGCGCCGCCGCTTGAGATCGCGATCTGCAGCGGGCCGCGTTCCACCCGGGCCGGCATCTGGAACGCGCACAGCGGGGCGTCGTCGACCACGTTCACCCAGATCCCGCGCGCTTCCGCCGCCTCGGCGACGGCACGGTTGACGGCGTCGTCGTCGGTGGCGGCGATGGCCAGCCGGGCGTCGTCCAGCCAGGCCGGGTTGAAGGGGCCGGGCAGGTGTTCGAGCCGGCCTTCGGCGACGAGGGCGGCGAGTTCGGCGTCCAGCGCCGGCGCGCCGACCCGGATCCGGGCGCCGGTCGGCAGCAGGGCGGCGATCTTGCGCCGCGCCACGGTGCCGCCGCCGACCACCAGCACCGTCCGTCCGCGCAGGTCCAGGAAGACCGGGAACAGCCGCGCCGATTCCGCGCCATCGGCGGCGCCCGCAATGCCCGTGGCCGGGTGTTCGGCGCTGGCGACGGCGGATGGCGAGGCGAGGGACATGGCCGCTCCGGGTGTGGGAGGCCCAACTTACGCCCGCCGCGCACATGCCCCCAAATGATCCCCCTCTCTTGGCTTATGCTTTTTGGGAATAAGGGCGCGATACTGGCGACATGCGCAGTCTGGTATTGCTATCGCTTGATCCGCATGAAGGGATCGGGCGCCAGCGTCGTCCTCCCGACCCGGATCGCCGGCCGTTCCCTTTCCCCTCGACATCGCCCCCATGACCCTGGTCCAGCTGCGCTACTTCGTCGCCATCGCCGATGCCGGCTTCAACATCACGGTCGCCGCCGAACATGTGCACGCCACCCAGCCGGGGCTGTCGAAGCAACTCAAGCAACTGGAGGACGAGCTGGGCTTCCTGCTGTTCGCACGCAAGGGCCGCAGCCTGGAAGGCCTGACACCCGCCGGCACGCAGGTGCTGACCCACGCCCGCCGGCTGCTGGCCGAGGCCGCGAACATCCGCGCCTTCGCCGCCAACCAGCGTCGCGACGTGCACGGCCAGTTGCTGATCGCCACCACCCACACCCAGGCACGGTTCGTGCTGCCGCCGGCGCTGTCGTACCTCCACCGGGCCTACCCGCAGCTCAGCCTGCACCTGCAGCCCAGTGCCGACGCCGACGTGCTGACCCAGCTCGCCCGCGGCGAGGCCGACCTGGCGCTGATCAGCACCGCCGGCGACCCACCCGCCGACGGCATCGCGATCCCGCTGTTCCGCTGGCATCGCGTCGTGCTGCTGCCGAAGACGCATGCGCTGGCGAAGGCCGGCGGCCGGCCGAGCCTCGACGACCTGGCCGCGTACCCGCTGGTGAGCTACGAATCCTCGATCCGGCCCGACTCGTCGCTGCGTCGCGCCTTCGCCGCGCGCGGGCTGGAACCGCAGCTGGCGATGACCGCGCGCGACGCCGACCTCATCAAGACCTACGTGCGCACCGGCATGGGCGTCGGCCTGCTCGCCGAGATGGCGGTGAGCGCGGTCGACGACGCCGATCTCGTCGCGCTGCCGGCGCCGGAGTCGATCCCGGTATGCACGGCCTGGGCCGTGCTGCCGCGCGAGCGCGTGCTGCGTGACTACACGATCGATCTGCTGGTCGCGCTGGCGCCGCAGCTGGACCGACACGACCTGCGGCGCGTGCTGGCCGGCCACCAGGCGCCGGCGTGGCCGACACCACCGAGCTGGACGGCATTGAGCCAGGCGATCACGAGCTAGACATCTCATGGAGAATCTCGAAATCTTCCTGCGACAAGTACGCAGCCAGTCAAGTGAGCACCAGCAAGCTATGCGTCTTCTTGCCCAGGCGGAGCTAGCCGGGCAGATGGTTTCTGTCTTGAGGCAAGACTTGATTCAATGGTGCGGGTTATCTATTTGCTCGCCCAAACACCGCGACGTAGAGATTTGCTAATTGAAGCGTCCGTCAATGGCCAAAAATGGTCACAGGAAAGTTCGCGAGCAAAAGTCACCGATAAGGAAATGGTCGATTTTGCTCAGAATCTTCAGGGCTGGACGCAATCTGTTTACAAGGTCGGCTGTGCATTTATTCATCTTTCTGACCTTCACGACTACGGCAATCGCGACCCGCTTGCACAGCTTCCGGGTCAAGAGCGCGATGATATCCTGCGACATAGTCGCTACTATCATGGTGGGCCACTTGGGCCTAGTCCAAAATTTTCGGATCTAGTCCCTTTCTTCCCGAGTGCCCTTGAGAAGATATCTGCCAACCTGGAGTGTTACCTAGAAAATCTTGAGGCGGCGCAGGCGAATGACGTGGGTGAAATCTAAGCATTAAATTGGGCGGGGACACGCTTCTTCGTGTGGTTCAACTCAAGGGCGGTATCGAAAACGGCTTGGCATCTCGAACCGCGGGCGAGGGGCCTGCTTTTGTCGAACGTTCTTGCGGAGGCTCACGGTGATGTATCGATCGCCCGGTTGGCTCAGGGTGCGCCCGATGTGGGCGTGGGATGCGCTCTTGGGAAAGCCTGAAACTTTTCCGCGCTGGTGCGCGGGTGACTTTCTTTGGCGCAAAGAAAGTCACCAAAGAAACACTCAGGTCCAAGGCAAACCTGCCGCCGGAGTCGTAGCCGGGATTTTTCGACGAGGCGTCCTGCCTCGTCGAAAAACGGCGGACGTCCTGTCCGCCGCCCTCCGGGTCTCCGATTCCGGGATGCTGACGCCGCAGTCCGAGTGCTCGTCGGGACGAAACGCGGAGGCGACATGAATCACCCATGCACCCAGAACGCCGCATCGGCGTAGCGCGGGTCCTTCCACCATTCCGGCGTGCCGGTGCCGCAGCGCATCGGTGCGGCACCGGCCTGGCTCTGGAGCGGGGCGATCACCTCGCC
>JAEWNA010000037.1 GCA_023392975.1 Pseudomonadota bacterium
CTCCTGGCGCTCGCGCTGTGGCTGCCGGCGGCGTCGCCGGCGTCCGCGCAGTCCGCGCGCGAGCCCGACGCCTCCTGCCCGGTGATGCCGGGACAGCCCCGCGGCGTGCCGGCGCCGTCGGTGCCGGAGACGGCGCCCTCCGCGGACGAGGACTTCGACTTCTGGGAAGGCGACAAGGACACCCCCGAGATCGAGACCCGCCGGCTGGCGGAGATCTTCGAGGACGACGCCGTCGATCATCGCCCCTTCGCCAAGGCGATGGCCCGCGCCTACCAGGACCCGCTGCTGCGGCCCAAGCTCCAGCGCACCACCTGGCAGCCGCGCCACAAGGACGAGCACCAGCCGGAGGCGATCGAACCCCCGGGCTGGCTGGGGATGCTGTCGAAGATCGCCGGCTTCCTGGTCGAGAACCTGCTCTGGCTGCTGCTCGGCGTGCTGGTGGTGGTGCTGATCGTGACCCGGCGCCACTGGCTGCCGTGGCTGGCCGCCGCCACGGCGATGCCGACGGCCGAGCCGCCGCCGATCGACTCCACCGCGCTGGCGCACGCCGAGCCGCTGCCGCCGGACGTGGCGACCGTCGCCCGCCGGCTGTGGGCCGAGGGCCAGCCGCGGCGCGCGCTGGCGCTGCTGTACCGCGCCAGCGTCGAGGCGATGGTCGCGCGGCTCGACGCTCACCCGCCGCCGGGCGCCACCGAGGCCGACTGCCTGCGCCTGTCGCGACGCCTGCCCGAGGCCGAGGACCGCGACGCCTTCCAGCGCATGGTCCGGGTCTGGCAGTACGCCGCCTACGGCCACAGCCTGCCCGGCGGCGACGATTTCGAGGCGCTGGTCGGCCTGCTCGCGCAGCGCTTCCGGTGGGCCGCATGAGCCGCCGGGCGAATGGTCTGCGCATCGGCCTGCTCGCGCTGCTCGGCGCGGGCCTGGTCGCGCTGTTCGTGTGGTGGTGGCTGCGCACCTACGAGCGCGTGACCGAGACCATCGACCTGCCACCGCAGGGCGAAGCCGCCTACAACCCGCTGTACGCGCTGAAGCAGGCGCTGGTCGCCGACGGCCGCAAGGTCGATGCGCGCCAGCGGCTGGACCTCGACACGCATCCGCTGCGGCCCGCCGACACGCTGCTGATGCTCAGCGACCCGCGCACGCTCTCCGACCAGGACGTCAGCCGCCTGCTCGGCTGGGTCGAGCGCGGCGGCCACCTGATCCTGGCCACGCCGCCGCCGGGCAACGTGCTCAACGCCGCCGAGGTGCCGGTGCTGTCGGAACTGGGCGTGGTCGCGATGGACGGCGACCCGGTGTGCCATGGCCTGCAGGTGGGCAAGGAAAAGCATCATCGCGAGTTCTGCCACGGCCGTCGCTTCTACTTCGCCGACGAGGACGCGGATCCGGACGTTTCCGCGCTCTGGGGCGACGACGACAGCGGCGAGTACGCCTACGCCCGCATCGTCCACGGCAAGGGCAGCGTCGACCTGCTGGCCGACCTGGACTTCCTCGACAACGACCGCTTCGAGAGCGTCACCCACGCCGCGCTGGCGCGCCAGCTGCTGCAGCCGAACTGGGACGCCGGCGGCACCTTCCAGCTGATCTACCGCGCCGACATGCCCTCGCTGCTGCAACTGCTGTGGCGACACGGCTGGCGCGGCATCGTGTCGGCCGCGCTCGCGCTGCTGCTGTGGCTGTGGATGCGCGCGGAGCGGCTGGGTCCGCTGCGGCCGGCACCGGCGCCGGATCGCCGTTCGCTGCTCGAACACGTGCAGGCCAGCGGCGACCACCTGTGGCGCTATGGCCGCCGCAACCTGCTCTACGCCGCGGTGCACGACGCGTTCCTGCGTCGCCTGCGCCAGCGCGATCCCTATGCCGCTGCGCTCGAAGGCCCCGCGCAGGTCGATGCCCTCGCCCGGCGCACCGGCCTGCCCGCCGCCGAGATCGAGGCCGCGCTCCGCTATCCCCGCCCCGGCGACGCCCGCGACTTCGTGCACCGCGTCGCCCGCCTCCTGCAGCTGAGAAACCGACTATGACCGATCCGACCTCCACCGCGTCCGTACCGCAGCCGATCGTCGGCGAGGCGCTGGTCGCCCGCGCCGCCGCCGTGCGCGACGAAGTCGCCAAGGCCTTCATCGGCCAGGACGACGTGCTCGACCAGATCCTCATCGTGCTGCTCGCCGGCGGCCACGTGCTGATCGAGGGCGTGCCCGGCCTCGGCAAGACCCTGCTGGTGCGCGCGCTGGGCCAGGCGCTGGGCTGCGGCCACGGCCGCGTGCAGTTCACGCCCGACCTGATGCCCAGCGACGTCTGCGGCCACGCCGTCTACGACCCCAAGACCGAGCGCTTCGCGATCCGCCGCGGCCCGATCTTCACCAACCTGCTGCTGGCCGACGAGATCAACCGCGCGCCGGCCAAGACCCAGTCGGCGCTGCTGGAGGCGATGCAGGAGCAGCAGGTGACCATCGAAGGCACCAGCCATCCGCTGCCGGCGCCGTTCATGACCCTGGCGACGCAGAACCCGGTCGAGCAGGAAGGCACCTACCCGCTGCCCGAGGCGCAGCTCGACCGCTTCCTGCTCAAGGTGCTGATCGACTACCCGTCGCACGCCGACGAAGTGGCGATGGTCGAGGCGGTCGCCGGCGGCCGCGCCGCCGCGCATTTCGATCTCAGCAAGGTCGGCGCGGTGCTCGCCGCCGAAGACATCGTCGCGATGCAGCTGGGCACCGCGCTGGTGACGGTGGACCCGGCGGTGGTCGACTACGCCGTGCGCATCGTGTCTGCCACCCGCAAGTGGCCGGGCATCGCACTGGGCGCCGGCCCGCGCGGCAGCCTCGCGCTGGTCCGCGCCGCGCGCGCGCAGGCGGTGCTGTCTGGGCGCGACTTCGTCACCCCGGACGACATCCGCACGATCGCCAGGCCCGCGCTGCGCCACCGCATCGCGCTGTCGCCGGAGATGCAGATCGAAGGCCAGACGCCCGACCAGGTGCTCGACGCGCTGCTCGCCAAGGTCGAAGCGCCGAGGCAGTGATCGCACCGTGAACAGCGCCGCCCCACCCCTGCCGCCCGCGCCCGCCGCGCCGCCGATGGCGCCCGGCGCCCGTCCGC
>JAEWNA010000050.1 GCA_023392975.1 Pseudomonadota bacterium
GGCGAGGCTCATCGCCTCGCCGATGCGCTGCGGCGACCCGAGCCGTTCCACCTGCAGGCCGAGATGCCGCAGCAGCCGTTCCACCGGCGCGCTGGTGACGCCCACCAGCGCCTCGATCCGCCACGCATCGGCGAAACGGAACATCGCGCCGAGCAGCCCCGCGGCGGCATCGCCGAACCCGAAGCCGTTGCCGGCGGCGTCGTGCGCGACCGCGAACCGGCTGACTTCCCAGATCTCGGGCGCGTTCGGCGGCGGCATGTCGCGGAGCAGGTAGGGAAAGATGTCGCGCAGCATGTTCGGCCCGGTGGTCGGCAGCAGCCGGCAGCAGCCGAGCGCCCGGGTGGGGTCCTCATGTGCGATCACGTACTGCGGGCCGATCAGGTCGAACCAGTCGTGTTCGCGACCGTGCTCGGCACGTACCTGCCAGCGCAGGCGTTCGTGGAACACGGCGCAACGCAGGCGATACATGCTGTCCATCAATGGCGCGCCCAGGCCGGGCTCGCCCGCGCGTCCGACGACGATGTGCATCGTGGTGTTTCCTCGTGGGGTGGAAGGAGACCCCAGTGAGCAGAACCCCTGTCGATCCTTGCAGCTGAAGGACCTGACAGGTTGATGCAGGTCCGTTCGTCATGGCGATCGCGACACGGAAACGCGGGTGCGCCGGATCACGCCGGTATCGCGTCGATATCGGAACGGCATCGCACGGCGACGCGGTCACGTGAACGAAAAAAACTGCCGCCTCGAACTGCGCGAAAACGCGCGCGAAAGAAAGTCGTCAGGCGCGCAGCGAGACGATGAGTCCGAGCGAGATCGCCCGCGCGATCGCCGCCTGGCGACCGCTGACGCCGAGCTTGTGGGTGGCGTTCTGCAGGTGGAAGATCGACGTGCGCTCGCTGATGTTGAGCAGTTGACCGATCTCCCAGCTGGTCTTGCCCTCCGCCGCCCACGACAGGCACTCGCGTTCGCGGCGGGTGAGCGCGGGCAGCGGCGCGGGCGTGCGTGTGCGCAGGAACTGCCGCGCTGCCTCGTGCACGAAATGCGCGAGCAGGTGCAGGGTCGGCAGGATCGTCTCGAAGTCGGCGGCGGTGAGCGTGCGCGAGGAGAACGACATCAGGCCCCACGACACGCCCGGGCCGTGCAGCGGCACGCTCACGCCCTGGCGCAGGCCGAACTCGCCGGCCTCGCCGAACATGTGGCGCACCTTCTGCAGATGCGGATCGAGGATCCGCCGGTGGTGCAGTTGCGCTTCCTCCCACGACACCGGCGTGGCGTGGTCGTGGCAGTGGCTGATGACCGGATCGATCCCGATGTAGTCCATCGCGAAGTAGTGCGTCACCCACTCTTCCGGATAGGTGCCGAGCCGCAGCTGGTCGGGGTGCTCGTTCACCAGCGGCAGGTCCACCGCGTAGAACCAGTAGTCGATGCCGAGCGGGCGGACGGTGCGCTCGATCCGTGCGGTGAGCGCTTCGGTGTTCGCCGCGTCGGCGAATCCGCGCAAGGTGTCGATGTCGATCTGCGTCCTGCTCATGGCCTGTCCTGGTGGCGCCGCCGACGGGGCGGCGGCGCGTCCTCGGGCAGGGCGAGGCGCGGCGATGCGCGACGCGAGCCCGGGCCTGCCCCCTTCACGCCCGTCCTTCACGGTAAATTAGCAGGCTTGCCGCGCGCTGCGAACCCGCAGTGGCATGCGACTGTGACGATGTCGTCGAAGTGCGTCGTCGGATACGATCGCAAACCCGGACTCGATCGATTCGGTCTATCGCGTCCTCCGTCGAAAGGCTCCCGGAAGACGCATGGTCGCCACCTTCTCCGCTCCGTTCTCTCCCGCCGATGCGCTCGATGAACGTCTCCGCGCGCGCGGCTATGCGGTGTTCGCGCCGGACCAGGTCGCCGCGCTCTGCGGCGCGTCGCTGCCCGCGCTGCAGGCACTGGTGCCGTCGTGGGACACGCTGCCGCCGGACGACTACCTGCGCGACGGCGGGCGCTATCGCCACCGGCGCTACGGCGGGTTCGTCGTCGGCCGCGCGGGCGTGACGCGCGCACCGCATCGCGCGCACTACCAGTCACCGGACTACAACGCGCTGCACGGCGGCCTGCAGCGCTGGTTCGCGCCGATCGCCGACGAGATCGCGGCCGCGCCCGCGTGGACGCAACTGCTCGCGGGCCTGGGCGCGCGGCTGCGCGCGGTGCGCGAGGCCGACCCGTGGTACGTCGAGGCGCACCAGTTCCGGATCGACACCGCCGACGGCATCGGCCGGCCCACGCCGGAAGGAGCGCACCGCGACGGCGTCGATTTCGTGGCGGTGTTCCTCGTCGCCCGCCACGCCATCCGCGGTGGCGAGACCCGGGTGTTCGACGCCGACGGCCCGGACGGCCAGCGCTTCACCCTCGATGCGCCCTGGAGCCTGCTGCTGCTGGACGACACCCGGGTGATCCACGAGTCCACGCCCATCCAGCCGCTGTCCGCGGACGCAGGCGGCGGGTATCGCGACACCCTCGTGCTGACCTTCCGTGCCGGCGGCTTCCAGAGCGAGGACGGGGCCTGATCGCCGGTCCGGCCGTCGACCCGAGGCAATCAGTTACAATTGAAACCATTTCACGCCATGGCACCGAGGTCCCGATGAAGCTGGGTTCCCTGAAGGAGGGCGGCCGCGACGGCACCCTGATCGTCGTCTCCCGCGACCTGACCCGGGCCGTGCGCGCCGACGGCATCGCGCCGACCCTGCAGCGCGCGCTGGAGGACTGGTCGAACGCCGCGCCGCGGCTCAACGCGCTGTCCGAGGCGCTAAACGCCGGCACCGCCGAGGGTGCGTTCGATCTGGACATGCAGGCGCTGGCCGCGCCGCTGCCGCGTGCCTACGAGTTCGTCGACGGCTCGGCCTACCTGCCGCATGTCGAGCGCGTGCGCCGCGCCCGCGGCGCCGAGGTGCCGGAGAGCTTCTACGTCGACCCGCTGATGTACCAGGCGGTCAGCGCCGGGTTCTACGGTCCGCGCGACCCGGTGCGGGTGCCGAGCGAGGACTACGGCATCGACCTCGAGGCCGAAGTCGTGATCGTCACCGACGACGTGCCGATGGCGGCGACGCCAGAGCAGGCCGCCGGCCACATCCAGCTGATCGGGCTGGTCAACGACGTGTCGCTGCGCAACCTGATCCCGAACGAGTTGGCCAAGGGCTTCGGTTTCCTGCAGTCCAAGCCGCGCTCGGCGCTGTCGCCGGTGTTCGTGACCCCGGACGAGCTGGGCGATGCCTGGCAGGACAACAAGGTCCACCTGCCGCTGCTCACCCACATCAACGGCCAGTGGTTCGGTGCGCCGGAGGCCGGCGTCGACATGCAGTTCGATTTCGCGCAGCTGGTGGCCCACGCCGCCAAGACCCGCCCGCTGACCGCCGGCACGATCGTCGGTTCGGGCACGGTCGCCAACCAGGACACGTCGCTGGGCGCGTCCTGCTTCGCCGAGAAGCGCACGGTCGAGACGCTGGAGACCGGCAAGCCGATCACGCCGTTCATGTCGTACGGCGACGTGGTGCGGATCGAGATGCGCAGCCGCGACGGCGTCGACCTCTTCGGCGCGATCGAACAGCGGATCGAACGGCCGGCGTGAGCGGGTCGCCGCGGGATCTCGAAGCGCTGACCGCGGCTTCCCGTCACGCTATCCTCGCCGGGCCTTCGGACGGGAGCAGGCCATGCGGACAGGACGTGGGTCGCGTTTCGCCGCCGCTTTGCTGGCCCTCCTGGCCGCCGCCGCGGTCCTGCTCCAGGCCTGGCTGACGCTCGCGCTGGTCCGCGGGCAGGGCGGCGGCGTCCTGCAGGCGCTGGGCGTGCTCGCCGGCTACTTCACGATCCTGAGCAACGTCTTCGTTGCCCTCACCGCCACTGTGCAGGCCGGGGCACCCGGCGCGTGGCTGGCGAGGGCATCGGTCCGCGGCTGCGCGACCACCGCGATCGTGCTGGTCGGGCTGGGCTATCACCTGCTGCTGCGCGAGGTCTGGGACCCGCAGGGCTGGCAGCGGGTGGCCGACGATCTGCTGCACTACGCCGTGCCGATCGCGGCGCTGCTGCACTGGCTGCTGTTCCCGTCGCGCGAACCGCTGCCCGCGACCGCGCCGCTGCGCTGGCTGGCCTATCCGCTGGCGTACGTCGTCTGGGTGCTGGCGCGCGGCGCCTGGCTGGGCACGTATCCGTACCCGTTCGTCGATGTCGCCGCGCTAGGCTATGGCCGGGTCGCGCTCAACGCCGCCGGCCTGTCGCTGGTCTTCCTCGCCACGGGGGCCCTGCTGCGATGGGTCTCCGGCCGGCGCTGACGGCGTGCGATCGCTTCCCGTCGCGGTGCGACGGCGCTATCGTGCGGGCCAGGCGCGATGGCGCCGCCGTTGCGGGGAGAGACCATGCACGATGCCCTGAAGCTGTACGGCTACTGGCGGTCGAGCGCCGCCTACCGGGTGCGGATCGCGCTCAACCTCAAGGGCCTCGACTACGAGACCGTGCCGGTGCACCTCGTCCGCGATGGCGGCGACCAGCATCGCCCCGAGTACGCCGCGACCCATCCGCAGCGGCTGATCCCGGTGCTGCAGCATGGCCAGCGCATGATCCGGCAGTCGCTCGCGATCATCGAATACCTCGACGAACTGTGGCCGGATCCGCCGCTGCTGCCTAGCGCGCCGCGCGAACGCGCGCAGGCGCGGGCGCTGGCCCTGCTGGTGGCTTGCGACATCCACCCGCTCAACAACCTGCGCGTGCTGCAGTACCTCGAACGCGAATACAACGCGCCGGTGTCCGAACGCGATGCCTGGATCCGGCACTGGATCGAGGAAGGCTTCCGCGCGTTCGAGGCGATGCTGGTCGAGGATCTCTCGCGTGGCGAACTGTGCGAGGGCGACGCGCCGGGGCTGGCCGACTGCTGCCTGATCCCGCAGGTCTACAACGCGCGTCGTTTCGGCGTGGACCTTGAGCCGTATCCGAACATCCGCCGCATCGAAGCGGCGTGTCTGGCGCTGCCGGCGTTCGATGCGGCGCGACCGGAGAACCAACCCGACGCGGCCTGACGATCTCCCGCGCGAAAACGAAAACGCCCCGGTCTCCCGGGGCATTCCGCGTCGTGTGGCCGGTCGCCCGGCTCAGTGCTGGAACGAGGACGAGCCGTCGCCGCCTTCGAAGGCCACCGCGTAGGGATCGTGCTCGGCGCCGGCGCCCTCGGACAGCCGGAACTTCAGCGCCAGGCCGTCGCGGGAGTCGGCCGCGCGCAGCGCTTCCTCCATGCTGATCTTGCCTTCCTTGGTCAGCCGGAACAGGCACTGGTCGAACGACTCCATGCCTTCCTCCAGCGTCTCCTCCATCGCCTGCTTGATCTCGTGCACCTGGCCGCGGCGCAGCAGGTCGCGGATCATCGGCGTGTTGATCAGCACTTCCACCGCCGGCAGGCGGCGGCCGTCGGAGCCGGTGACCAGGCGCTGGCTGACCACCGCCCTGAGGTTGAGCGCGACGTTCATCAGCACGTTCTTGTGCGCGCTTTCCGGGAAGAAGTTGAGGATGCGCTCGATGGTCTGGTCGGCGTTGTTGGAGTGCAGCGTCGCCAAGCACAGGTGGCCGGTCTCGGCGAACGCGATCGCCGCCTCCATCGTCGTCGCGTCCAGGATCTCGCCGATCAGGATCACGTCCGGCGCCTCGCGCATCGCGTTCTTCAGCGCGTTGTGGAAGGCGTGGGTGTCGAGGCCGACCTCGCGCTGGTTGACGATCGACTTCTTGTGCCGGTGCAGGTATTCGATCGGATCCTCAATGGTGAGGATGTGGCCGGCGGCGGTGGTGTTGCGGTAGTCGATCATCGACGCCAGCGTGGTCGACTTGCCCGAGCCGGTGGAGCCGACGATCAGCACCAGCCCGCGCGGGGCCATGATCACGTTCTTCAGCACCTGCGGCAGCTGCAGTTCCTCGATGCTGGGGATCACGCGGCGGATCGCGCGGATCACCATGCCGACCTCGCCGCGCTGCTTGAACACGTTGACGCGGAAGCGGCCGGCGTCGGCCAGCGACAGCGCCATGTTGAGTTCCAGGTCGCGCTCGAAGTCGGGCACCTGGCCCTCGTCCATCAGCGAGTAGGCGATCTTCTTGACCATGCCCGGGGGCAGGCCGGTGTTGCCGAGCGGATAGAGCTTGCCTTCGACCTTGATGTGCACCGGCGCGCCGGTGGTCAGGAACATGTCCGAGGCGTTCTTGTCCGTCATCAGCTTCAGGAAATAGCCGATGTCCATCGATGACCCTCCCCGTGACTGTTGGATGACTTGCCGCCGCGGTCGCGGGATGCCTGCGTTGCATCGCCGGAGGCCGCTGACGACAATGGGGCCGCGCCGGTGGCCGGTGGTCCGTCGGTCGTTCCGAGCGCATGCCGCGTCGAAACCGTGACCGCGTTCCCATCCCGCTCCGAAACGCTCCCCATGCCCGCAAGCTTCGCACAAATGCCGCGCGTCCCGCAGCACCCGTCGCGCCCTCGCGCATGGCGCTTCGTGGTCCCCCTTGTGATCGCGCTCACGTTTCCGGCGCAGAGCCCGGCGAAGACGCCACCGCCGACCACGGAGATCGACGCGGCGCAGGTCGCGATCCTGCGCGCCGAGCGCGCGGACGCCGAACACTACGCCGGCGATGCGCTGCAGCGCGCGCGCGGCGCGCTGGCGCAGGCGCAGGC
>JAEWNA010000226.1 GCA_023392975.1 Pseudomonadota bacterium
CCGCAGCACGCTCGGCGGGGTGGTGTCGTTCGGGTTGCGCAACGTGCTGCCGCGGCTGCTCGGTGCCGTGCCGGACGATGCCGACGCCCTGCCGATCGGGCGCATGCGGATCGAGGGCGACGCCGACCTCGCGCGGCGCCTGCAGCGCTTGGCCGAGCGTTTCGATCCCGACTGGCAGAAGCCCTTCGCCGATGTCTTCGGCGACGTGCTCGGCGTGCAGATCGCCAATGGCGTCGCGGCCGCGCTGCGCGGTGCGCGCGAGGGCGGGCGCCGGTTCGCCGGGGCCGCCGCGGAATACGTGACCGAGGAATCGCGCGACGTGGTGCCGCGCGCCGAGCTCGACGCCTTCCTCGATGACGTCGATGCGCTGCGCGACGACGCGGCGCGGCTGGCCGCGCGGGTGACGCGCCTGCAGAAGCGGGTCGACGCATGAGCGCGGCTCGCGTGAGGGACGCCGCATGAACGCCGTCCTGCGCGCCACCCGCATCGGCCGCGTCCTGCTGCGCTACCGGCTCGACGACCTGCTCGACGGCACGCCCGCCGAGCGCTGGCTCAAGCTCGCGCGTCCGTTCGTGCCGCGCGCATCAGCCGAGGTGGCCGCGATGTCGCGCGGTGCGCGCCTGCGCCTGGCGCTGCAGGAGCTGGGGCCGATCTTCGTCAAGTTCGGGCAGATCCTGTCCACCCGCCGCGACCTGATGCCGCCGGACATCGCCACCGAGCTGGCGCTGCTGCAGGACCGGGTCGCGCCGTTCGACGGCGAGACCGCGCGTCGCATCGTCGAGGCCGCGCTGGCGCAGGACATCCGCGAGGCCTTCGAGCATTTCGACACCGCGCCGCTCGCGTCGGCGTCGATCGCGCAGGTCCACGCCGCGCGCCTGCCCGGTGGGCGCGAGGTCGTGGTGAAGGTGCTGCGCCCGGACATCGAGCGCCAGATCGACGGCGACATCGCGCTGCTGTCGAGCATCGCCGCGCTGGTCGAGCGCGCGCATCCGCGCGCCGAGAAGATCCGGCCGCGCGAAGTGGTGCGCGAGATCGAGACCACGCTGGCCGCCGAACTCGACCTGCAGCGCGAGGGCGCGAACGCGTCGGTGATCCGCCGCTTCTGGAAGGATTCGCCGGACCTGTATGTGCCCGAGGTGATCTGGAGCCATACCGCCGAGCGCGTGCTCACGCTCGAACGCGTGTACGGCATCCCCAGCGACGACGTGGCCGCGCTCGACGACGCCGGCATCGACCGCAAGGCGCTCGCGGCCAAGGGCGTGCGCGTGTTCTACACCCAGGTGTTCCGCGACAACTTCTTCCATGCCGACGCCCACGCCGGCAACATCTGGGTCGACAGCGACCCGGCGCGCAAGGACAACCCGCGCTTCATCGCGATCGACTTCGGCATCGTCGGGCAGTTGTCCAGCGAGGACCAGTACTACCTCGCCGAGAACTTCATGGCGATCTTCAACCGCGACTACCGGCGCATCGCCGAGCTGCACGTGCAGGCCGGGTGGATGCCGGCGACCACGCGCATCGACGAACTGGAAGCCGCCGCGCGCGCCGTGTGCGAGCCCTACTTCACGCGGCCGCTGTCGGAGATCTCGCTGGCCGAGGTGCTGGTCAAGCTGTTCCGCACCGCGCAGAAGTACGAGCTGACGCTGCAGCCGCAGCTGATCCTGCTGCAGAAGACCCTGCTCAACATCGAGGGCGTGGGCCGCCAGCTCGACCCGCAGCTCGACATCTGGGCGGTGGCCAAGCCGGTGCTGGAGAAGATCCTGGTCGAGCGCTACAGCCCGGCGCGGCTGGCGAGCGAATTCCGCAAGCGCCTGCCCGAGCTGGTGACGCGCGCGCCGGAGATGCCCAAGCTGCTGCACGACTGGCTGAGCCAGCAGACCAGCGGCCGCCACGAGCTGGGCATGCGTTCAAACGACCTCGCCGACCTCGCCGACACCGTGCGCGCGATGCAGCGGCGGATCGTCTCGGCGATCCTCGGCACCGGCCTGCTGATCGTCGCGGCGGTGCTGTACGGCCTCGAAGCCGGCGGGCCGCGTCTGTTCGACGTGCCCGCGGCCGCCTGGATCGCCGGCCTCGGCGGCCTCTGGGCCCTGATCGCGGCCTGGCCGCGACGCTGATTCCCGTTCGCTGTTTCGCTCGGGCCGCGCAAGGCGGGTCGGAACCCGCCTGCGCGACCGGTGCCTGGGCCTGTCGTATCGGCTTAGATCGCCGTGCGTGACCAGCGGACACGTCGTGATGGCGGGCCAGGGCCCGCCCTACGCGACGTCTCCGGCAGGTCGCATCACTTCTTCGCCGCCTTCGCGAAATCGCCGGCCTCGTACACGCTCAGCGTCGCCGGGTCGATGCGACGGCGGAGCACGTCGTTGACCTGGGCGACGGTCAGCGCGGCGATCTTGCGATCGGCGTCTTCCCACCAGGCCATGGTGCGGCCCAGGTAGAGGTTGCTGACCATCGTGCCGATCAGCGCCCCGTCGTTGCCGCGCCACTGCTCGCGCTCGGTGCGCAGCGAGGTCACCGCGTCCTGCAGCTCCTGCGCGGTGACGCCGTCGCGGACCAGCCGTGCCAGTTCCTCGCGCACGCCGGCCTCGATCCGGTCCATGTTCTCCGGCGCGCCGATCGCCTGCACGGAAATGCTGCCGGCGTTCTCGCCGGGCAGCGCGCCGAAGTCGATGTCGCTGCCGACGCCGTAGGTCAGGCCTTCCTTCTGGCGCAGGCGGTCGGCCAGGCGCGCCTTCAGCGGGTCGCCGCCGAGGATCTTGTTGACGATCACCAGCGCCGGGTAGTCCGGGTCTTCCTGGTTCAGCGCGAGGTTCAGGCGCGCCAGCAGCACCCCGTTGGCCTTGTCCGGCGTCTCGAAGCGCTGGCGTTCGGCGGGCACGGCGTGATCGGTCTCGATCAGCGCCTTGAACGGCTTCGGGCTGCGCCAGTCGGCGAACAGCTCGCGCAGCTGGGCCTTGACCGCGACCGGGTCGAAGTCGCCGATGATCGCGATCTCGCCGTTCGAGGTGCCGTAGAAGTCGCGATGGAAGGCGACGATGTCCTCGCGCTTGAGGGCGCGCAGGTCGGCGAGGTTCTGGTCCAGCGAGCGGAACGCGAACGGATGCCCGGCCGGCCACGGGTCGAAATGCCGCGCCATCGCCATGCCGGCGACGTTGCCCGGATCCTGTCGCGACGCTTCCAGGCCGGTGGTCCACTGCAGGCGCTGCTGCTCGAACTCCGATTCCGGATAGGCGGGATGGCGCAACACGTCGGCGGCCAGCGCCAGCGCCAGCGCCAGCGTCTCGCGGCGCGTGCTGAGGTTGATCGTCGCCGACTGCGTGCTGCCGCCGACGCCGCCGGTGGTCTTCAGCGCCTCGAAGCGCTTGGCGATCTCCTCGCGGCTCATCGTCGTGCTGCCGTTCATCAGCAGGCTGCCGGCGAAGTTCGCGGCCATCGGCGGCACCGGGCGCAGTGCGTCGACGTCGGCGAAGCGGAACCTCGCCCGCACCACCACCTTGTCGCCGCGAGTGTCCTTGGGCAGCAGCGCGACCTTCAGGCCGTCGCCGATCGTGAACGTCTCCGTGCGCTTGTCGATGTTGGCCGCGGAGGGGTCGAAGGCCTCGCCGGCCGCCTCGGCGACCTTGCCGACGTAGCCGCGCAGCGCCTCGGCCGCCGCCGGCGCCGCCGCTATCTCGGTGCGGTCCGGCGTCGCCGTGGGCTCGAACCGACCCAGCGTGCGGTTGCTCGGCTTGAAGTACAGCTTCGCCACGCGGTTGACGTCGTCCGCGGTGACCTTCGCGATCCGGTCGCGTTCGAGGAAGTGCAGGCGCCAGTCGCCGTTGGCGATGTCGCCGGTCAGCGCCATCGCCATGCGGTTGGCGTCGGCGGCGGTGTTGTCGTAGCCGTTGGCGATGCGCTGCTTGGCGTCGGCGACTTCGGCGTCGGTGACCGGACGCTGCGCGATCGCCTCGAGTTCGCGCAGCATCGCGTCCTGCGCCTTGTCGAGGTCGCCGTCCTTCGGGACGATCGCCAGCGCGGTGAGCAGGCCGCCGTCGCGCAGGCCTTCGTCGAACGCGGCGGCCTGCGCGGCGAGCTTGGTTTCCACCAGCGCCTTGTGCAGGCGGCCGCCGGGCGTGTCGCCGAGGAGGTTCATCAGCACGTCCAGCGCCGCGCTGTCGGGGTGGGTGGCGGCGACGCTGTGCCAGGCGGCGCCGACCACGCGCAGGTCGCCGGTGCGGCGCACCGTCACCTCGCGCTCGCCGTCCTGGGTCGGCTCGACGGTGTAGAAGGTCGGCAGCGGCGTCGCCGGGCGCGCGATCGGCCCGAACGTGGCCTGGATCTTCGCCAGCGTGGCCTTGGGGTCGATGCGGCCGGCGACCACCAGGGTCGCGTTGTCCGGCCGGTACCAGGTGCGGTAGAAGGCCTGCAGCCGCTCGATCGGCACATGTTCCACGTCCGAGCGCGCGCCGATGGTGTCCTTGCCGTAGTTGTGCCAGAGATAGGCGGTGGAGCGGATGCGTTCGAGGGTGATGCCGACCGGATTGTTCTCGCCGGCCTCCATCTCGTTGCGGACCACGGTCATCTCGCTGTCGAGGTCCTTCTTCGCGATGAAGGAATGGACCATGCGGTCCGCTTCCATGCCCAGCACCCAGTCGAGGGTGGCGTCGTTCGCCGGGAAGGTCCCGAAGTAGTTGGTGCGGTCCAGCCAGGTGGTGGCGTTCTTCTCGATGCCGCGCTTCTTCATCTCGCCGGGGATGTCGGCGTGGGTCGGCGTGCCCTTGAACATCAGGTGTTCGAGCAGGTGGGCCATGCCGGTCTCGCCGTAGTTCTCGTCGACCGAGCCCACGCCGTACACGATGTTGACCGTGGTCTTCGGCGTGCTGGCGTCCGGGAACAGCAGCACCCGCAGGCCGTTGCCGAGGGTGTACTCGCAGAGGCCCTCGACGCAGGGACCGGCGGTGACGCCCTTCGGCGGCGGCACGCCGTCGGCGGCGGACAGCACGGGTGCGGCCAGGGCGAGCGCGCAGGCGAGGGCCAGCGTGCGGAGCGGGCGGAGGGAAGACGGACGGAGCGAGACGGGCATGCGCGTTCCTTGGGCGGGTCGGTGGCAGGTCGGTGGCCTTGATGGCGGGACAGGGCCGGCCGATCGGCGAAAATGACGATTGTGCGACTCGCTGCGACCCCGGACATGGCCGAAAAGTTTGCCCCGCCCCCCGACGACACCGATCCGATCCCGGTCCTGTACCGCGACGAGCGCCTCGCCGTGGTCGACAAGCCGGCCGGGCTGATGGTGCACGACAGCGCGCTGGCGCGTGGCGAAACCGATTTCATGGCCGACCGCCTGCGCGACCAGTTCGGGCGCCCGGTGTTCCTGGTGCACCGGCTGGATCGCGCGACCAGCGGCTGCCTGCTGCTGGCGTTCGATCGCGAGGCGGCTTCGGCGCTGGGCAAGACGCTGATGTCCGGCGAGGTCGAGAAGGCCTATCTCGCGGTCTGCCGCGGCTGGCCGGCGGAGGCGGCGTTCACCGTCGACCATCCGCTGGACGGTGGCCCGGGCAAGCCGCAGAAGAAGCCGGCGGTCACCCGGTTCGAGCGGCTGGCGACCTGCGAGCTGGCGCTGCCGTCCGCGGGCTTCCCCACCTCGCGCTACGCGCTGCTGCGGGCGTGGCCGCAGACCGGGCGCTTCCGCCAGATCCGCCGCCATCTCAAGCACCTGTCGCACCACCTGATCGGCGACACCAGCCACGGCGACGGCCGCCACAACCGCCAGTTCCGGATGCTCGGCATCCACCGCATGCTGCTCCACGCCGAGCGGCTGGCGTTCGCGCATCCCGAGGACGGCCGCCGGATCGTGGCGACCGCGTCGCCGGCGGGCGAATTCGCGAAGGCGCTGGCGCTGTTCGCACCGCCGGCCGGCTGAGCCGCGGGCTCAGCGACGATCCGGCGCGGCCGCGTCGTCGTGCAGTTCGCGGTCGATGTCGCGCTGCATGCGGTCGACCGTCTCCTCGATCATCGGCCGCATCTCGTCGGTGGCGAGCTGCATCGCCTGCGGCAGCTTGGCGAGGATGCTGCGGCCGGTGTCGCTGCCGTAGAAGGCGATCATGGCGTCGACCTCCTCGGCGGTGAAGGCGCGGGTGTAGATACGCCGGTACACGGGGCTGAGCTTGTCCCAGGTCAGCATCCCGCGCAGCGCGTCGTGCTGGTGGTCGAGGAGGCGCTGCATCTTCGCCCGGGCCTCCGGGGTGGGGTCGGGGCCGATCGCGCGTTCTGCGCCGATCAGGGCACCCTGGTCCATCTGCGCCACGATCTGGTCCACCAGCTTCGGCATGTCCAGCGCGGCGAACAGCCGGTCGATCTGGGCGTCGGTCGGCGGGGCCGCGAAGGCGGGGGCGGCGCCCGCGCACAGCAGCGCGAGCGGCAGCAGGCGCGCGGCGAAACGACGCATCGGGGCCGGCATCGCGGTCAGCGCCGGCTGCGGTTGCGCAGTTCGGTGTCGAAGCCGCGCTTCATGTCGCCCAGCATCGGCAGCAGCAGGTCTTCGAGGTTCTGCATGGCCTGCGCGGCATCGCGGGTGCCGCCGAGCAGCTGGTTCTCGATCTGGCCGTTGTCGCCGTAGGGCGAGCGATAGCGCTCTTCGTTGGCGTCGGGGTGGCGCACGCCGTAGTTCGAGCTGTAGAGATCGCGGGTGGCCGGGCTGAGCCGGTCCCAGTAGCGGCGGACCAACTGTTCGGCGTCGGCGCGGTAGCGGGCGGCCGTGGCCTGGTCGGTCGAGGTGTTGCCGCTGGTGGCGCTGCCGTCCATCTGGCCCCGGACGAGGCCGAGCAGCGCCTGGATTTCGTCCGCGGCGCGCTGCGGCGAGGCCGGGCCGCCGCCCATCTCGCCGCCGAAACCGCCGGTGAGGCTGGCGGCGGGGCCGAAGTCCTGGCCGCCGGCGCTCGCCGGTGCGGACGGGGCCCAGCCGCGGGCATCGCCCACCAGCGCCGGATCGCCGCCGCCGCCGACCATGGCCCGGTCCTGCGCCGAGGCAGGGAGGATCGGCAGCGCCGACAGGCAGGCGAGGAGGGCGAGGGACAGGGGCGTGCGAGGGGACATGACCGGGACTCTCCGTGCGATCGGGGGGCTGTCTGCAGGCGGGCGGCCCGCGTCCGCGGGCGTGAAGGGCCATCTTCGGGCAGCGGTCGTGGCCGGTCAATCGACCGGCGCCCGCCCGCCGACGGCCGGGAGCGCTCGCTACAATCCCCGAATGGACAGCGAGATCGTCATTCCCGAGTCGGAACTGGTCGAGCGCTTCGTGCGCGCCTCGGGCCCGGGCGGGCAGAACGTCAACAAGGTCGCCACCGCGGTCGAGCTGCGGTTCGACATCGCCGCTTCGCCAACCCTGCCCGACGCCGTCCGCGAGCGCCTGCTCGCGCGCCGCGACCGGCGGGTGACCGTCGAGGGCGTGCTGGTGATCAGCGCCCAGCGGTTCCGCACCCAGGAGCGCAACCGCGAGGACGCCCGGGCGCGCCTGGCCGCGTTCGTGGCGGCGGGCCAGCACGTGCCGACGCCGCGGGTCGCGACCAAGCCGTCCCGCGCCGCGAAGAAGCGCCGGCTCGACGACAAGCGCCAGCGCGCCGGGGTCAAGCGCGAACGCACGCGCAAGGACTGGGATTGATGGCCGCCGGCCCGTCGGACGCCCCGCCACCGCTGTCGACGCTGCCTCCCCGCCTGCCGCGCGTCCCGCGCAGCGGCTTCTCGCGCTGGCTCGGGCGCACGATCCTGCGGCTC
>JAEWNA010000277.1 GCA_023392975.1 Pseudomonadota bacterium
CACCTGGCTGGTGAAAGGGATCGAAGCGAACGTCGTCGGCGTGCCCGGGCGATGCGGCATCGGATGTGCCCGGATGGTGGGGTTCGCTGCGCTCACCGCCACCCTGCGTGCTCACGTTGAGAGCACGTAGCCCGGGTCAGGCCAAAGGCCGCACCCGGGAATGGCGGAGGGGTCTGCGTCGGTGCTTCCCGGGTGCGCGCGCTGCGCTTGTCCGGGCTACGACGCCGGGAGTCCGCCCGACGCGATCTGCCGACTCACCTTGCCGGCGGCGGCGAACGCTTCCGGCGCGTGGTCATCCCGGGTATTTCGGAAACTTCTCGTCCGGGTGCTTGGCCTTCCATTCGCGGTGAGAGACCGTGCCTTCCCACGCGGTGAACGCCCGAGGCGGGCGGCCGCGACCGCTCCAGGTTTCGCCCGAGTGCGGCAGCCAGTACTTCGGCGCGACTTCCGTTTTCGCCGGGGCTGCCTTCTTCGCGGCCGGCGCCTTCGGCGCGACGAGCGCGGCGATCTCGGCCTTCTGCTTCGCATCGAAGTGTGGTCCGAACTCGCCCAGCAATTCGATGATCTTGGAGAAGGCGCCGCCCGTCTGTTCCTTTCGCAGATCCTCCTCCTGCTGTTCGAGCTGGCGCAGTTCTTCGGCGAGCTTGGCCTTGGCCGAGGCGATCGAATCGAGGGTGGGTTTCATGGTCGACACCGAGGTTGTGCAATCCCGCAGTATAGCCGGGGGGCTCCGCCGACCGGCATGCGGGCATTCCGGGGCGCACCGAGGCCCGGGTTCCGGGCATGGCCCGGCCCTCCGCCGGTGAGGGTCAGCCGCGGACCGCAGCCTCGATCGTCGCGATGTCGATCTTCGCCATCGTCATCATGGCCTCGAACGCGCGCTTCGCGACCGCGGGATCGGGGCTGGCGATCGCGTCGCTCAAGGCCGTAAGGCGCATATCCCGTCGTAGGGTGCATAAGCGAAGCGTCATGCACCGTTTCGAGTCTCCGGCATCGGTCACGTGTGATGGCGCATGACGCCTTCGGCTTATGCGCCCTACGCAAGCTGCGAAGGCTGAGACGCTTTCCCTAGATGTGCCCACCGTTGTCGTCCCAGCATCGCATCGTGCTCGGCGCGTCAAGGTCGAGGTGAATTGCTGCGCAAACCTTGACGCGCCTGCGCGCGATGCGGGTTGGACTCGCCAACGGTGCCCGCTTCGGGTTCCGGGCGAAAACGGAGTGCCGTCATGTCCAAGCCCAAGTCGCCGCCTGCTTCCCGTGCCGCGGTGTCGAACGTCCTGCTGGTCGAAGTCCCGCCCCAGTTCATCGCCCTGTGCGAAGCCAGTGGCACCCGCCCGCAAGCCGCGCTGCGCGGCATGGCCGCCATGGTCTGCGGCCTGCGCTACGACGACGACAACCGCCTGGTGTCGTTGGACGCCGAAGCCGCATGCGCTTCGCCGGGCGCAGGCGCCACCTGCGCCCGGAATGTCGCAGGGTGGCGGTGAGCGCAGCGAACCCCACCACGGGCACGTCTGCGATGGTCGTCATCGTGCAGTCCGAGGGTGGGGCTCGCCGAGTTCACCTCGCCTGAGTGCCGGCGTGTCGGCGTCAACGGCCGTTCCGAGGCCATTCCGGCGACCACGGGGAAGCTGCTCCGCCCTTCGCGCGCATGCGCGATGCGGTGGGCAGCGGTGGCCAACCCGAGCGATCTGACATCGGACGAAGCAGGAGAGTCGGCTCTTCACGGAGACGCGGAAAGAGCGACCGGAAGCGTGCTCGAAAGCATGCGGAACAGAGTTTCAGATGAGTCCTTGATCATTTGCATGGCGCGGGAAGCATTGGTTCGCATTCGGGGGGTGGGGGCGTTCGGATGCGTAAAGCACTTGGTGAACGCAGAAAGCGAACGAAGCAGTGGCCTGCAGACGAGACCATCGCGACACTGCGTCGTGCGCTACGGCGTGCGCGTGCACCGACAGCATCGCGTGCATCGGCGATGCCTTTTAACCGGAGCACAGGCGCGGGCGATGACATCGTGACGCGCAGATGTTGTCCGTTCACGCAGGGTCCTGCTTTCGGGAATCAGGGCTGCGGTATGCCGTTCCGTTTCCCGGAAGTCATCCAGGCAAGCGCCGACAATCCACAAAGCGCGGAAAGGACCGAAGCGCAGAGGATCCCGAGTTTGGCCGAACCGAGGCGGTCGGGGGCCAGCGCCAGTTCCGCGATGAGCAGCGCCATCGTGAAACCGATGCCGGCGAGGACGCCACCGGCCGCGATCGACGACCAGGTAAGCCCCGCAGGTTTCGCCGCGAGATGGAGCCGGCTCGCGATGTACGTGAACGACACGATGCCGAGCGGTTTTCCGAGCGACAGGCCGACGATGACGGCCAGTGTCAATCGCCAGTCCATTTCCCCGCCGGAAAGCGGGAATCCCGCGTTGGCCAGTGCGAAGAGCGGAAGCACCGCGAAGGCGACCCAGGGGTGCAAGGCAAGTTCGATCCTTTCCAGCGGAGAGAGCGCTTCGCGCGTGGCGATGCCGGCGCGCCGGAGATCACGACGAGACGGGTCGTCGCCGTTCGCGTGAGTGCCGTCGAGGTCGACCGTGATCCTCGACAGGATCGCCTGCAGCCGGTTGTCGCTCACCCAGCTCCGCGCCGGCGTCATCAACCCGAGGATCACGCCGCTCAACGTCGGGTGGATGCCGGATTCGCGCATCGCCAGCCACACCATGACGCCCAGTGCGACATAGAAGGCAACGGGGCGAACGCCGATGCGAGCGAGAAGGATCACCGCCGTCAGCCCCAGCAGCGCCCAGCCCAGCGAGTACCAATGCATATCGGTACCGTATCCGATCGCGATGACGAGGATGGCGCCGATATCGTCGAAGATCGCGAGCGACAGCAGGAAGAGCCTCAAGCCGTGGGGGATGCGCGTTCCCAGAAGTCCCAAGCATCCAATCGCGAAGGCGGTGTCGGTCGCCATCGCGATGCCCCATCCCCGGTGGATTTCGTTGCCGCCCACGAGGACGAACAGCAGTGCCGGCACGAGCATGCCGCCCAGCGCTGCGGCGATGGAGAATGCCGTCGTCCGCGAGTCGCGCAATTCGCCGAGGACCGTTTCCCGCTTGAGCTCGAGCGCGACCACGAAGAAGAACAGCGTCATGGCGCCGTCATTGATCCAGTGCCTGATCGTGTCCGATATTTCGATCGTTCCCCAGCGGAATCCGACGGTCGTTTCCCAGAGCGCAAGATAGCCTGCGGACCATGCGGAATTCGAAAGCGCCAACGCC
Organism: Pseudomonadota bacterium; assembly: GCA_023392975.1. Classification (GTDB taxonomy): domain Bacteria; phylum Pseudomonadota; class Gammaproteobacteria; order Xanthomonadales; family Xanthomonadaceae; genus Lysobacter_I. The sequence continues at coordinate 3,266 of JAEWNA010000277.1, forward strand.
ACGATCGCGCATGAAAGCAGAATCGCACCGGCTGCGGCCTCGATTCGAATGAATCGCGCGAATGGTCGCGTAAACCGATCGACAGGTTCCCTGGGCAGCGCTTGCAGGTCCTGCGTCATGGACGTGATATCGAGAGGTTGAAGCGCATCAGTCGAAGTTCCCGGGATCGCGCGCTTTCATCCGGCCGAATGGCGTCGATGCGAGTTTCCTTCGGGGAGGCGTTCGTCGTCCGGCGCGAAGGATTCGAACGATCGACCGCGGGAAAGCGAAGGTGTCGCCAAGGTGGAGAGGACGCATCGCGCAAAATGGCGGGGGTATCCCCCGCCATTGCGTTGCAGTGCATCGGTGGCGCGATTACGCGTTGGCGGGCATGTTGACCTTGTCGATGCCGTGAATCACGCCGTTGCTCGATGCGATATCGGCCGAGGTCACGCGTGCGCCGTCGATGCTGACCTTGCCGTCCGCCAGCTTGATCGGTGCGGACTGGCCGTTGACGGTCTTCGCCTGTTCCCACTTGCCCACGTCTTCGGACGTCCGGCGTCCCTTGACGATGTGGTAGTTGACGATCGAGGCGAGCTTCGATTTGTTTTCCGGCTTGAACAGGTTTTCGAGCCTGCCCTCCGGCAGCTTCTTGAACGCATCGTCCGTCGGCGCGAAGACGGTGAACGGGCCGGGCCCGCGAAGTTCTTCGGCGAGTCCTGCCTTTTCCACTGCCGTTCCGAAGGTCTTGAACGAGCCGTTCGCGGCGGCCGTGCCGAGGACGTCGAGCGTCGAGGTGTTGTTGGTGGTGTTCATGGGTTGGGTACCTGAGAAGAAGATCCGGGATCGCGGATCCGTAATGGCCGTAGCCAAGGCTCCTGCCGAAGGCGGAGCAAGATGCCCAGTGCGGAGAGTGGGTGAAGGTGCAGCGCGGCTGAGTGCCGTTACGACCTTGCGTCGTAGTGCCACTGCATCCTGCGCTCGGGCGTGTTATCTGCGTGTTACGGGTTTCTGTTCCCGAGTCTTCGTTCAGTTGCGGACACGGTGTTCCGCATCAAGCCTGCCATCAGGCGCGTTGCGCCTGCGCGACCGAAGCCGGCGGAGTCGCACCACCGGCTTCGTTCCGAATGCCTTCACTCCCCGAGCCGCCGCCCGTATTCCTCGCGCAGCTGCGACCAGTGGTCCCAGAACGGTGCCGGCGTTTCGTCCGACAGCCGCGCTGCGAGCACATCGACATGCGCATGCCAACCGGGGCCGATCATCAGCACGTTGCGGTGGTCGCTGATGCCGCGGTGGACGATGGTCAGCAGCACCCGGTCCGCGCGTGGTTCGAGCGTGAACGTCACGTCGCCGCCACCCCAGGTGAAGGCGAGGCGGTGCGGCGGTTCGTACGCGGTCACCGTGCTGGCCATGCGGTGTTCTTCGCCGAAACCTTCGGGTTTGCGCCCGGGCGGCGAGGTCAGTTCGTCGTTGCGCCACACGAGTTCGAAATTCCCGCCGGCGTGCGCGGGCATGTCGCCTGCGGCCAGCCAGCGGCGGCGCAGGTCGCCGTCGGCGAGATGGGCCCAGACGCGTTCGATCGGACCGGGCAGCAGGCGTTCGAGGCGCACGGTGTCGGGCGCGAGCAGGGTGGCGTAGTCGGTGTCGGTGGCGAGGGTGTTCATGGCGTCCTTGGGGTCTTGGTGGACTTGACAGTCCTGGCGGACTTGCGGGTCCGGGAAACGGGGGGCGCGGCGGCGGGCGTCGCCGGGGCGGCGGCGTCCGTCGCGAGCAGGGCTTCGAGCGCGTCGAGGCGCTGGTTCCAGAAGCGTTCGTAGTGCCGCAGCCATTCCGCGCCGGTGTGGAGCGGGCCGGCGTCGAGGCGGCAGGTGTGTACGCGGCCGCTCACTTCGCGGCGCAGCAGGCCGGCGCGCTCCAGCACCTGGATGTGCTTGGAAGCGCCGGCGAGGGTGATGTCGAACGGCGCGGCGAGTTCGCCGACCGTGCGCGGGCCGGCCGCGAGGTCCTGCAGCATCGCCCGGCGGGTCGGGTCGGCGAGGGCGCGGAAGAGATCGTCGAGGTGCGCGGAATTGTCAACCATGTGGTTGAAAATAGGCCTGCCCGGATCGAAAGTCAACCGTTTGGTTGAGTGATGGCGGGGCGTTGCTCAGCGGGCGCGGGCGACCCAGCCGCGAAACGTGAAGGCGGCGTAGAACAGTTCGATGTCCTCGAAACCCGCATCGCGCAGCACAGCCATGTCCTCTTCGGGGGACAGCAGCGGCAGGCGGGCGCCGATGCCCGTGGCGGCGCTTGCGGCGTCGACCGCGGGGATCCCCGATGCCGTTGCAAACGCCGAGAAGCGATCAAGCCAGCGCGCCCTCCCGTTCGCCGGAATGCTGTGGTGGGCAACGACCAACGGCGCACCAGGCCTCATGCGTTGACGCAGCGCCTGCAGCGTACGCAGTCGTTCGTCGGCCGGCAGGAAGTGAAGCGTGAGCAGGCAGGTCGCGCCGTCGAACGGACCGACTGGCGCGGCATCAATCAGACCTTCCACGAACGTGACCCGATCGGCCGACGCGCCCAGCGTGTCGCGTGCGAGCGCGAGCATCGGCGGCGAGGGATCGACGCCGACGAAGCGCCAGCCGGGATGGGCGTCGGCGAAGACCTTCAGTTCCAGGCCGCCACCGGCCCCAAGCACGAGGACGTCGCCCGCCGGCGGCACGACTTCCGCCAGCAGCAGCGTCGTCATGCGCTGCAACGCGTGGAAGCCGGGCACGAGCCGCACCGGGCCCTCGGCATAGCGGGCGACGGCCTGGGGATCGTGGAATGGCGTCGACATGGCATGGCTCCGGCGGCCGGACCGCCCGTTTGACGAAGAGGTATGAAATGTAACATCATTGGTTACATGAAGCGCGACAGCCGACTTTCCGCCATCCTGCATGCATTGCTGCACATGGCCGAACACCCCGGGCCGATGACGTCCGACTCGATCGCGCAGTGCCTTGGCACGCATCCGGTGGTGGTCCGGCGCACGATGGGCTTGCTGCGCGACGCCGGTCTCGTCGCCGCGGAGCGCGGTCATGCCGGTGGCTGGCGGATCGTCGCCGACCTGTCGAAGGTCAACCTGCGGCAGTTGCACGAAGCGCTGGGCGAACCCGCGCTGTTCGCGATCGGCCATCGCAACGCGCAACCGGACTGCCTGGTCGAACAGGCGGTCAACGCTGCGCTCGACGACGCCTTCGTCGCGGCGGAAGCCTTGCTGATGGCGCGGCTGGAAACGGTGTCGCTCGCCGACCTCGCCGCGGATTTCAGGCGCCGCCATGCGCGGCACAAGGCGGCTTCGCGCCGCGCGGGGAACGGCCGATGATCCATGACGTCATCATCGTCGGCGGGAGCTACGCCGGCATGGCCGCGGCGCTGCAACTGGTGCGGGCGCATCGCACGGTCTGCGTGATCGACGGCGGCCGGCCGCGCAACCGGTTCGCGGACCATTCGCACGGTTTCCTCACGCAGGATGGCGTCGATCCACGAAAGATCGCGCGCACGGCGCGCGCGCAACTCATGGCGTATCCGACACTGTCGTGGATCGATGGCCAAGGGGAAGACGTGTCGGGCGCCATCGATGCCTTCGTCGTGCGCACGGACGACGGTGCCATGCATCGCGGGCGGCGATTGCTGTTCGCCACCGGCGTGTCCGATGTGCTGCCGGACATCGCCGGCCTGGCCGAGCGCTGGGGCCGCAGCGTCTTCCACTGCCCGTACTGCCACGGTTACGAGTTGGGCAAGGGGCGCATCGGCGTGATCGCCGTGCAGCCGATGTCGCTGCACCAGGCGCAACTGCTGCCGGAGTGGGGCGAAGTGACGTTCTTCCTCGATGACAGGATCGTGCCCGATGAGACTCAGTCGCGGGACCTCGCGGCACGCGGTGTCGCGATCGAACCGGTGCCGATCGCGCGCATCGACGGGCACGCGAACGTGGTCCTTGCCGACGGGCGCATGCTGTCGTTCGCGGGCCTGTTCACCGCACCGCGCTGCGTGCCGGCATCCGCGTTGCCGGAGCGGCTCGGCTGCGCGCTGGTGGAAACACCGGTGGGCGTCCAGCTCCAGGTCGACGAGGCAAAGCGGACCAGCGTGCCGGGCGCGTTCGCCTGCGGCGATGTGGCACGCATTCCCCATTCGGTCTCGCTGGCCGTGGGCGACGGCGCCTGGGCCGGGGCGCAGGTCCATCGTTCGCTGGTATGGCCAGCCGGGTCAGCGTCTTGATCAAGGCCTCAAGGCCGATCGAAGTCTTGCTGGGTAAATGAGCAAAGCGTCATGCACCATTTCCGGGGATTCAGTGGTTGCGATGCTTCTCTGGCGGATGACGCTTTTGTCCGCGACTGGTCGGGCACGGACAAAAAACGCCCCGCATCGCTGCGGGGCGTTTGCATTTCCGGCGTTGCGATGAAGCGACGCCTCACATCCCGCCCATGCCCCGCTGTTGCGACTGCTGCGGTGCCTGCGCCTGCTGCGGGTCCGGCACCATCATCGTCGCGATCGACTGGTCGGCCGGCTGCTGCTTGGCCTGGGCGACGTTGACGGAGACGCGGTCGGCGGATTCGCTGGTCGGGTCGCCCTGGTAGGCGAAGACCTGGCCGTTCTTGCCGAGCAGGGCGCCGTCGATGCGCTCCATGCCGGAAGTCTGCGCGTGCAGGGCGGTGGCGGCGGCGACGTTGCGCAGCTCCTCGCCCTTGAGGCCGAGGCCGTCGACCTTCTTCAGCGCGTCCTCGGCCTGCTTGTAGAGTGCGGGCTCCGGGGCCGGGGCCTCGGTGATGGGCTTCTTCGGGCTGCTGTCGGTGAATTTCAGCCCGGTGTCCATCAGCGACTTCTTCAGGTGCAGGCCGTCCATGTCGAGCTTGACCTCGGGCGCGGTGGCCTTCGGGTCGTGCTTCTTGGCGTCCTTGAGCGCTTGCTTCTCGGCGTCGTTGATGACGTTGAGCGCCCATTCGCCGTAGTAGTTGGCGTAGTCCTGGTTGCCCTTCGGGCCGAGGCGGGTGGCGCTGGCCGGCTGGTCGAAGTAGTACTTGGCGGAGGCCTCGACGTTCTTGGGGTTGTCCTTGATCGTCATGTCGGGCTCCATCGTGTAGCCCGGCTTCAGCGCGTAGCTGAACTTCGGCGCCTTGCCGGTACGGTCGATGAAATCCTCCATCCGGCCGGGATGCGCGTTGTACAGCTCCTTCAGCGTCGGCGCGGTGTTGTCGCCGGCGTCGTGCTTCTGCTTCGCCACCTGCGAGACGATGGCGTTGTAGCCGCCGATGTTGGCGCCGGCCTCGTCCGCGCGGTAGCTCTGGATCAGGGTCTTCACCGCGCCGGTGTAGTCGTGCGGGCCGGGCCCGCCGGCGGTCTTGTCGACGCTCTTGACGAAGGCATCGACCGCCTTGTCGCTGACGGTGCTGTTGAACGAGTGCTGGATCTCGTGGCCCATCACGAACACCAGCTCGGCCGCGGCGGCCTTGTCCTTGCCGGCCTTCTTCAGGTACTCGGGCGGCAGCTCGATCGTCTTGTTGTCGCTGTTGTAGGTGCCGCCGGCGTTGGCGCCGGCCGGCAGCATGTCGAACTTGTCCAGATGCCCCTTCTGCACGGACTCGAGGATCCGCGCCTTGAGGTCCGGGGAGTTCTCCAGCAGCTGGCGCAGGTTCTTACCGGGCGTGTCTTTCTTGGTGTCATGGGCCTTCTCGAAGTCCGACAGCATCGTGTCGAGCTTCGTCTCGGCGGCCTTGCGGGCTTTCAGGACCTCTTCGGGTACGACGGCCATGGCGGGCTCCCTCAGGCGTTGATGATCAGGCGGGAGACGCAGGCGTGTTCGGCCTTGTCGTCGTTCTCACCGCGCACGTAGACCTGCACGGTCACGTCGTCGCGGGCGAAGTCCCAGTGGACGATGTTGCCGAGTCGGCCGTGCACGGGCGTCGAGCGGTAGCCGGCGGCGGCGAGCGCGGCGGCGTAGTCGTCGAAGTCGAGCGCGCTGATCGGGCCCATGTCGGCGTGTTCGCCGGTTTCGTCGTCGAACGAGAACATCAGCTGCGACGGCCGGGCCTCGCCGACCTGCGGCAGGGTCACCAGGTTGTAGGCCCAGGCGTCGGTGAGCTGGCCGCCGGTGCCGTACTCGCGGGCGTCCTCGGGGTTGAACTCGACCTTGAGGCCGGTGAGCTCCTCGATCCGGGTGGGCGCGAGGTCGTCCGGGCCGCGGACGTTCTCGACCAGGCGAAGCACGCGGCGGCCGATGTCTTCGGCGCTGCGGAAGGATGTCGTCTGTTCCATGCGTAAAACCTGCGATGCGGAGGGTAGGGTCCGCCGGGCGGACCGGGACGCACGGCGCGGGGGCGAGCGTGCGGGCCCAGTATGGAACGGGAACGGGGTCCCGGGCAGGCCAATCGCTCTGCCGGCATGGCTGCCCGCCCGGAACGGCAGGCTCAGAACAGCAGGTTCACCATCAGCACCACGACCGCGGTGTAGAGCAGGCTCAGCGGGCCGCCGACGCGCCACAGTTCCTTCGAGGTGTAGCCGGCGGGGCCGGCGATCATCGACATGACCGGGTTGGAGGCGGTCATGAAGTTGTTGGATGCCGACAGGGCCACGATCAGCGCCGCCGCGGTCGGGTTGCCGCCGGCGGCCAGGGCGATGTTGATCGCCACCGGCACCATCACGATGGTCGCGCCGACGTGGCTGATCACCAGCGAGAACGCGGTGGTCAGCAGGCCGACGGCGATCTCCAGCAGCCAGGTCGGGGTGCCGGCCGGCAGGCGGTCGAGCGTGTGTCCGGCGACCCACGCCGCGGCGCCGCTGGAATCCATCGCCCAGCCCAGCGGAATCAGGCAGGCCATCAGGAACACCGTCTTCCAGTTGATGGCGGCGTAGGCCTCGTCCATCTTCAGCACGCCGGTGATGAGCATGCCGGCGACGCCGGTCATCAGCGCGACCGAGGCGGGAATGCGTGACGACAGCGCGATCGCCATCGTGATGCCGAAGATCGTCATCGCGATCTTGAACTTGTGCGGGCGCTGCTCGGCCTTCGGGTAGTCGGTGACCGGCACGAAATCGCGGCCGCCCGAGGACTGCGCGAGGTCGGTCCAGATGCTGTGCAGCACCAGCAGGTCGCCGGCGCGCAGCGGCAGCTCGCGCACGTCCTCGCGCAGCACCTGCTTGTCGCGGTTGATCGCGAGCAGGCGCAGGTTGAGCCGCCGCCGCAGCTGCAGTTGGGTCGCGGTCTTGCCGATCCAGGTCGAGGTCGGCGGGATCACCGCCTCGGAGATGCCGGCGCGCGCCGGGTTGAACAGGTCGGCGAACTCGCGCAGGCGCGCGCTCATGCGCAGGAAGCGGTTCTGGGCGAAGTCGACGATCGACTGCCGCGGCCCCATCACGCCGAGCACGCTGCCGACCCAGATGCGCGCGTCGCCCGGCGGGGCCAGTCGCGATTCGTTGCCGGTCTTCAGCGCGAGGATCACCGGCGCGTCGTGCAGGTCCTCGATCTCGCGCAGCGACATGCCGACCAGCGGGCTGTCGGCGCTCACGGTCAGTTCGTAGACCTCGCCGTCGATGCCGTAGGCGCTGGCGAAGTAGCTCTGGGTCAGCGCCGGGGTGACGCCCGAGTCGCTGTCGTCGTCGCGCAGCCGGCGCGCGCCGAAGAAGTGGAAATAGGCCAGGGTCGCGGCCAGCAGCGCGACGCCGATCGGCAGCGGCGCGAACATCGGCAGCGGCTTGAGCGTCATCAGGCCCGACGGCAGGCTGTCGTTCGCGGTGCGCAGCAGGTCGTTGAGCAGGATCAGCGGCGAGTTGCCGACCATGGTCAGGCCGCCGCCCATCACGATGGCCGCGCCGATCGGCAGCAGCAGCCGCGACAGCGGCAGGCCGGTGCGCGACGACAGCCGCGACGCCACCGGCAGGTACAGCGCCATCACCGACGGGTTCTGCATCACCGAGGAATTGAGGCCGGCGATCGCCGAGGTGAACAGCAGCAACCGGGTCTCGGCGCCGTGCGCGCGGCGCAGCAGCCAGCCGGCGAGGCGGTTGAGCGCGCCGGTGCGGTCCAGCCCCGCGCCGAGGATCATGGTCGCGATCACGCTCATCACCGCGTTACTGGCGAAGCCGTTGAACAGGTCGCCCGGTTCCACCAGCCCGGTCAGGCCCAGCAGCACCAGCACCACCAGCGCGACCACGTCCGCGCGCAGCCGCTCGAACAGGAACAGCACCATCGTCAGCACCGTCAGCCCGAGGACGAGCTGCATGTCGCTGGTGAGGGTGAGCTGGTTCTCCATCGTCAGTCGTCGACGTCAGGCGCGGGCAGCGGATCGTCGGTGCGTGCGTACAGAAGATCCCATACGCCGTGGCCCAGCTTCTGGCCGCGCGTCTCGAAATGGGTCTGCCGGCGCCAGTCGGGGCGGGCCACGGCGCCGCGGGGGCCGGCGACGTTGCGCAGGCCGGGGGCGACATCGAGCACGTCCCACATGTGTTCGGCGTAGTCGGCCCAGTCGGTCGCCAGGTGCAGGTGGCCGCCGATGCGCAGCTTGCGCGTCAGCAGCGAGGCGAACGCCGGCTGCACCAGACGGCGCTTGTTGTGGCGCTTCTTGTGCCAGGGGTCGGGGAAATAGATGCGGATTTCGTCGAGGGCGCCGTCGGCGATCTCGTGCTCCAGCACTTCCACGGCGTCGTGGCGGTAGACGCGGACGTGGTCGCTTTCGTCCTCGGCCAGCCAGTTCAGCAGCCGGCCGACGCCGGGCGCATGCACTTCGATGCCGATGTAGTTGCGCGACGGGTCCTGCTGCGCGGCGAAGCGCAGCGCCTCGCCGTTGCCGAAGCCGATCTCCAGCACCACCGGTGCGGGCCGCGCGGCGAACAGCGCGTCGAGGTCGCGGGGCTCGCCCGTGTAATCGACGCCGAACCGCGGCCATAGCATGTCGAACGCGCGCTGCTGCGCCTCGGTGAAGCGGCCCTGGCGCAGCACGAAGCTGCGGATCTGGCGCTGCCCGGGCGTGACGGTGAAGGGCTTGTCGAGCGTCTGCCCGTCGGCATCGTCCTGCGGCGGGCGGGTGTCGACGGTCATCCGATCAGTCCGTCCACCGGCGAGGATGCCGAGGCGAAGCGCTTGCGCGGGATGCGGCCCGACAGGAAGGCGTGGCGGCCGGCCTCGATCGCCAGCCGCATCGCCAGCGCCATGCGCACCGGGTCCTGCGCGCCGGCGATGGCGGTGTTCATCAGCACGCCGTCGCAGCCCAGCTCCATCGCGATCGCGGCATCCGAGGCGGTGCCGACGCCGGCGTCGACGAGGATCGGCACCTTGGCGCTCTCGACGATCTCCAGCAGGTTCCAGCGGTTCTGGATGCCGAGGCCGGAGCCGATCGGTGCCGCCAGCGGCATCACCGCGCAGCAGCCGATCTCTTCCAGACGCCGGGCCAGGATCGGGTCGTCGCTGGTGTAGACCATCACGTCGAAGCCGTCGGCGACCAGTTGCTCGGCGGCCTTCAGCGTCTGCACCACGTCGGGGAACAGCGTGCGCTGGTCGCCCAGCACTTCGAGCTTGACGAGTTTGTGGCCGTCGAGCAGTTCGCGGGCGAGGCGGCAGGTGCGCACGGCGTCCTCGGCGGTGTAGCAGCCGGCGGTGTTGGGCAGGATCGTGTAGCGATCCGGCGGCAGCACGTCGAGCAGGTTGGGCTCGTCCGGGTTCTGTCCGATGTTCGTGCGGCGGATGGCGACGGTGACGATCTCGGCGCCGGCGGCCTCGGTGGCGCGGCGGGTTTCGTCGAGGTCCTTGAACTTGCCGGTACCGGTGAGCAGGCGCGATCGGTAGGTCTTGCCGGCGATGACGAGCGGGTCGTCGAAGTGGGGAAGCGCGGTCATCGCGGGATTATCGCCCATCGTCGCCGGGATGGGGGCGGTGGGGTGGGTCGGATGTGCGCCGGATTGCGGTGATGTCGGGGGTGGGAGAGAGCGCGTCGATGCCAAGAGGCTTCTTCGGTCGATGCTTGAAAGGCACTTGTCGCTGTCGTCGATGGCGCAGCGCTTCGAGTTCCGGTTCGCCCGGCCGGGGCATCCATACCCGGGCGTTCGCGTCCGCGGCCGTTGCCGATAGGGCATCGGTCATAACTTCGGGGGCATGACGCAGCCGTCCCTGGCGTGACGTGGTGTACTTCGGATGGCCCGGGGCGCCCCGTTCGGCGCGTCTCGAGATGTCATTCAAGGCATCTCGAAGGCGACGCGCCTCACCCCCCTCCCAGTGCATGGACGATCTCGACCACGTCGCCGTCGGCGAGGGCATGCTCGGCGTGGCGGCCGCGGGGCACGATCTCGCCATTGACTTCGACCGCCACCCGGCGGCCGGCCAGGCCCTGGGCGGTGAGCAGGGCCGCCAGCGTCGAAGGGGCGGGGAGGGTCAGGGAGTCGCCATTGAGGCGGATGCGCAGGGCGGGGCTGTCCATGCCCGGATTGTCGCCCGATCCCTCCTGCCTGCCCAGCCGGGACAGGGACTTGTCACACTTGAGTCACACAGGTCTTCGTGAAACGATGCGGCCACCATCCGGCGGCGTATCCCCATGAATCGCCGGAGCCCTGCGACACCTTCATTTTTTCCATCAGTTCGGGAGTGGGATCCATGTCGTTCAACCGTCGGGCCGCCAGGCCCCTGCGCAACACCCTGTCCGTCGCGCTGCTCGCCGCGAGCGCCGCGCTGGCGCTGCCGGCCTCCGCCGCCGGCCCGTACACCCAGACCGTCTTCTTCGGCGACAGCCTGACCGACAGCGGGTTCTTCCGTCCGCTGCTGCCGGCCAGCGTCCGCGCCGTCACCGGCCAGTTCACCACCAACCCCGGGTTCGTGTGGTCGCAGTACCTCGCCGACTACTACGGCACCTCCGCCGCGCCGAACGGCAACGGCCAGACCGGCACCAACTACGCCGCCGGCGGCGCCCGCGTCGGCGTCAATTCGACCGGCGCGCTCGGCCCGATCCCGTCGCTGGCCACCCAGGTCAACAATTACCTGACCGCGAACGGCGGCCGCGCCGACAGCCACGCGTTGTACACGGTCTGGGGCGGCGCCAACGACCTGTTCGCCATCACCAGCGGCGGCGCCGATCCGACCCTCACGATCGGCAGTGCGGTCACCGCGCAGATCGGCATCGTCGGCACGCTGCAGAACGCCGGTGCCCGCTACATCCTCGTGCCGACCGTCCCCGACCTCGGCGTGACCCCGGCCTTCATCGCCCAGGGCGCCACCGCCCAGGCCTCCGGCACCGCGCTGACGCAGAGCTACAACACCGCGCTGTTCGGCGGCCTGGCCAGCAACGGCCTGCGCGTGATCCCGGTCGACACCTTCACCCTGATCCGCGAGATCACCGCGAACCCGTCGGCCTACGGCTTCACCAACATCACCGGCACCGCCTGCCAGCCGCAGATCACCGCCAACTCGCTGACCTGCAACCCGACCAGCCTGGTCTCGCCGGACGCGCCGAACACCTACCTGTTCGCAGACGGCGTGCACCCGACCAGCCGCGCGCACCAGATGCTGGCCGAGTACGCCGTCTCGCTGCTCGAGGCGCCGCGCCAGATCGCGATGCTGCCGCACTCCGAGGGCGTGATCGGTCGCGCCCGCGCCGAGCGGGTCGCCGGCCATCTCGCCGGCAAACCCGAGGGTGACGGCATGCGCTGGTGGGCCAGCCTCAGCGGCGACTTCCAGCGTTACGACCAGGGCAAGCTGTACGACGGCGCCGGCCCGAGCGTCACCGGCGGCGTCGACTGGGCCCGCGGCAACTTCGTCTATGGCGGCTTCGGCGGCGTCGGCCGCAATGCCTTCGACTTCGGCGGCCGCGGCGGCGACTTCGACCAGACCGACGCCAGCCTCGGCGGCTTCGCCGGCTGGTACGGCGACGGCTTCTGGGCGAACGGCCAGCTGAGCTACACCTGGACCTCCTACGACGTGAACCGCGAGGTGTGGATCGGCCCGTCCAAGCGCACCCACACCGGTTCGCCGGACGGCACCAACCTCACCGTCGGCCTGAGCGGCGGCTACGAGTTCAAGGGCGAGAAGCTCAGCCATGGCCCGGTGATCAGCATCCTGTCGCAGAACATCGACGTCGACGGCTACGCCGAAAGCCATGCCGAGGAATCGACCTCGCTGGCCTACCCGGACCAGAGCTTCGATTCGCTGATCACCAGCATCGGCTGGCAGGCGAACTACCGCATCCACGACGACCTCGTGCCCTACGCCCGCCTCACCTGGGACAAGCAGCACAAGGACGCCCCGCGCGATGCGTTCGCCCAGTCGCAGACGATCGAAGGCAGCCTGCCGTACGCCGTCGCCGGCGTGCCGTTCGACGACAGCTACCTGACCCTGCAGTTCGGCGCCCGCACGCAGCTGTTCGGCCTCGACGCCAACCTCGGCGCCAGCGTGACCACCGAGCAGGGCATCGGCAACGACGCCAGCGTGTTCGCCACGGTCGGCAAGGCGTTCTGACCCGGCACCGACGCGGCCCGCGAGTTGCGGGCCGCGTCCGAGGCGCTACACTGGCGCCCTCCGCGGGTGTAGTTCAATGGTAGAACTGCAGCTTCCCAAGCTGCTAGCGTGGGTTCGATTCCCATCACCCGCTCCATTGTCCCCTGTCAGTCCTGCAAGTGACTGACCCAAAAGGGGTTTTCGGCGAAACGTTGACCTTGAAGCGATACCTCCCGAGGTATCACGCGAGGTATCAAACGTGCCGAAACCCTTGCTCTTGGCCCGCCGCTCGGGCCTCTACGCGCGCTTCTTCATCCCTTCCGATTTGCAGGGCCTCGTCGGCTCGCGATACCTCGTGCGTCCGCTTTACGCACCGGCCGGCGATGGCGCTCGGCTGGTCGCTGCGCGGCTCGGTCTGGCACTATCGCAGGCGTTCGACGCCATGCGGAAAGGGATCGCCGTGGACTTGGAAGAACTGCTCAGGCGCGTGCGCGAAGGTGGGCTCAAGGAGCTCACGTTGAGCGACGTGGTGCTGCCCGACGGGACGCGGGTGGGCCAAGCGCAGATCGACAGCCCCGAGGACGCCGCCCTGTTCGCGGACATGCTGCGCTCGGCCCGGTCCGAGGAGCCGGCGGAAGCTGTGCTGGCGCGTGCCGAGCGCCGACGCGCCCAGGTCAAGGCGGGCAGCGAGCGGTTGGCGGCCGCCGGCGCCCCACGGCTGTCCAAGGCCATCGCCGACCATCTGGGCGACCTGGAACGCGCCCGGCTGAACCAGAAGACCATCATCGAGAGCCGGCACACGCTGCGGCTCTTCGCCGGCATCCTGGTCGACGACCTGCATGTGAACCGACTGACGCAGGACCACGTGCGCGCGTTCTTCGGCGGTGTCCGCTGGTGGCCGTCGAACGCGACCAAGCGCAAGCCGTATAAGGACAAGTCCGTCCCTGAGGTCATTGCATTGGCCAAGGCCAACCAGGAGCCAGAACCGGCCGCCTACACGGTGGCGAAGCACCGGCAGCGACTGAGCGTGTTCTTCGTCTCGTTGGTCAACGCAGGGGTGCTCGAGCGTAGCCCGCTGGCCGGGGTGCGTGCCGTCTCGACCCCGGACGCGGAGGACACGGGCGAGCCGTTCACCGATGCGCAGCTCCAAGCCATCTTCGACCCGGTGGCGTTTCCGACTTGGGCGAAGAAGTATCCGCACCGCTGGTTCGGTCCAATCTTGGGGCTTTATTCGGGCGCGCGGGTCAACGAAATCGCGCAGCTCCGCGTCGAGGACATCGACACCATCGACGGGATCCCGGGCTTCTTCGTGCGAAGCGCGCGCGCGGGACAGAGCATCAAGAACAAGAACAGCCGGCGCTTCGTGCCATTGGCGCAGCCGGTGCTCGATGCTGGCTTCCTCACCTATGTCGAAGATGTGAAGCAGGCCGGGCACGCGCAGCTGTTCCCAAACCTGCCGAACAGCACCGGGTTGGGCTACGGCCGGCAGCTGAGCAGGCAGTTCTCCGTCTACATCAAGAGCCGCGGCATCACGGCGAAGGGTCAGGGCTTCCACGGATTCCGGCACACCATCGCGTCCAAGTTAGACCAAGCTGGGGCATCGGCATCTGCGATTGGCGCACTCACTGGGCACGGAACCGGACAGACTGTGTTGGAGAAGTTCTACATCGACCGGCGGACGTTGCCGGATCGAGTTGCAACATTGGTGAAATTTACGCCACCAGTATTATTGCCTGCTTATGTGCAAAATCAGTTTATTGCAAACTTCCGCTAAGTGGTGCCAATTGATGTAATCTTAAGCTTTTCTGAGGGCATAAATCTATTTTTTTCGGAATGTGCACGGGCCTACGGCTCTTCACTCGTAGCTATCGGAGTGGAGCCGCATTCCTAACGGACGTATCCATGTGCATCTATGTTGAGATGGTGCAAAGGGCCCTTGCTAGCGGTATGGCGTCGACCGAGCGCGTCATTAATCGAGTATTCCTTCGGCGAGGGGTAGGCGACATCGAAATGGAAGCTCTCCGGAAGCTTTAAACTAAACTTCCAATTTCTTGGGATAGGTATATCACCATGTCTCTGCCCTGCATGATTCCAAGCTAGTCCTCTGGCATCGTGGCAAACTTTTCCTTTCTTTTGATGGATTCCCTCGAAGCGTGCAATGAGTCGTTCTGCTGCCCTTATTAGTCCCTCATCTCCCCAACGCGTCGCTCGTTGCCAGATGGTTAAACCACCGTCTTTGCACGACGAATCGAAGATATGAGGAAGAACTAGCACGTGCTTCTCATCGCGAGGCAACACACGAATTCGCCATTTATCCTCTTCAAGGATGGCGTCCTGTATCAAGGCAACGATATCTTGGGATTGCCGGACGAAGGGTTCGCTTGGAAGCCAGCGGAGACGAAAATGGGGGGTGAGCCGGCGCTCCACCTCATTTCGCTCGTTTCTGCTCTCGGTGAGCGCCATAATATGCGGGCTTTCTGTTGAAGACATATGCCCTACTATGTCTTCCAGGCCGTCACAACCTACTGACGCACGCTTTGCGTTTGATCCTGCCGCAAACTTTATCGTCCACCCTGCAGGCAGCGCACATCCATGTAGGATATTTTTTACTCGTGGGATCATACTTTGCGGTAATCCCGCAATAAGCGCCGTGGGCATGACTATCCCTTTGTCTGTTGCTCAAGAAGCTTCAGCACAATATCTAGTGGAACGGTAATCCGGCGCAGATCATCCTCAGTTAACGCTGCTCGCAGGGCGGCCAGCGCATCTCTAGCATTACCACCCCCTGGCGCGTGCTGAAGTGCGTTTCTGGTCGAGTTGGCCTTTGCCGGGTCTTCTATCCAACTATGTCCCCACGGAATACCATTCGAATCGCTCCAATCTTTAAGCCGGTCGATTAAAAATCGCAGACGAAATTCAATCCAGTCTGCCCCAAGATTTTTCGAGCGAATAAGTTTTGAAAAAGATGTCTCGCTCTCGATGGCGCCTAGAATCTCGTCACGCCACTCATTCGCTTCAGCATATGCTCGCCGGAGCTCAATCGGTGAGACGGGCGCGGGAAGTTCAATGCCATCGGCCAAGCTATCGTCGCGAGCACGCCAAGATATGGCGTCCTGATCTGCTAGATAAAAAGCTTTTTTCCCATCGGGGTGTTCTTTGGTCAGAGCTTCATATATATCCACCCGCAATTTCGCAAATTTTCCTCGTATAGCGGGCTCGGACGCGAGCAGCCCCGGTTGGTCTGCTGGAGCAATTAGAAAATCCTGATGAGGGCGCTTTCTAAGCGAAATTATACTTTGGTAGTGTTCGAGGAAGTCGTAGAATTTCCGTCCAACCATTTCAGGTGGAGGGAAAGGAACCCCCCTCTCCTGAGCAATCCGCTCAAGAAGAATTCGTGCCCTTGCTCCGGCAATTGGGCGCCTTCCTGCAGAAGCAATCATTTCGGCGATTATCTGGCCGAAATCGTCATTGGCATTCATATAAACTCCAGACGCGAAAACGGGGCCTTTGGCCCCGTTTTCAATATCCACTCGCGCTGGCGGGCTTAGAACTACGACAAATCAACATAGGATGTTGTGGAGAACAACCTACGGCTCGCCGCACCGGCCTTTGCTCCTTCCGGACCGAAGGGCAGTAACGCACCTTTGAGACGGAATCAGGGCAAACGTAGCATGCATTGGAAACTAATGCAAGTTCCCATGCTGGCGCCGCCCGGTGTGCTCTCCAGCGAAGCGGGCTACGCAAAAGACGCCATTCTCGCTAGAGACGGCAGTATGCTCTTTCGACTTCTTCTGCGCTCGTTTTGACTAAGCGTCGCCGTTTCAACCCAAGCGATCCGCAGCAACCCCCCGATCATCGGCACCACCAAATGGACAGCGGCAGGATGCCGAAAGCCAAGGACATGAAAGGCGTCCCAGTCATCCGGCAGCCCCGGTTGGAACGCCGCTAAGTAGGC
>JAEWNA010000285.1 GCA_023392975.1 Pseudomonadota bacterium
AGGCGGCGTTGGAGGCGGGCGGGCTCACCGTCGCCGTGCTCGGCACCGGGCCCGACGTGCCCTACCCGCAGGGCCATGCCGGGCTGATGGCGCGGATCGCCGCCACCGGCGCGGTGGTCAGCGAGCATCCGCCCGGGACGTCCGCCCGGCGGGAGCACTTCCCCAGCCGCAACCGCATCCTCGCCGGGCTGGCGCTGGGGACGCTGGTGATCGAGGCCGCCACCCGGTCCGGGGCGCTGATCACCGCGCGGCTGGCGGCCGAGGCCGGGCGCGAGGTGTTCGCGGTCCCGGGCTCGATCCACAACCCGATGGCCCGCGGCTGCCACCGGCTGCTGCGCGACGGCGCGGCGCTGGTGGAATCGGCGGACGAGGTCATCGACGCGCTGGGCGCCTGGGCCGGCGCGCTGCGGGGCGAGCTGCGCCGCCGGCTGGGGGCCGCCGGTGCCGCCGCCGATCCGGTCGCCAGTGCCGGCAAATCCGTCGGGGCCGGACAGGCGCCGGCCAACCCCGACCACCACCGCTTGTGGTCGGCGCTCGGGCACGACCCCACCACCATGGATCAGCTGGTGGAGCGCACCGGATTGACGACCGCGGCCCTGTCCCCCATCCTCCTCGCCATGGAGTTGCAGGGGCGGGTGTCGGTCGAGCACGGTCGCTGGTGCCGCCGGTCCTCCGCCTCCTTCCTTTCCGATGCGCCCGCCGGCGCAAGTCAGGGGACATGAAAGAAAGCATCCTCGATGTCCTGCTCTACCTGTTCGAGCACTACATCGCCCAGGACGAGGATCTCGCCGGGGACCGCGATTCGCTGCAGAACAATCTGCTGGAGGCCGGCTTCAGCCCGGCCGAGATCCACAAGGCCTTCGACTGGCTCGACACCCTCGCCGCACGCCGGCTGGAACCGGCCGCGCCGCGCGCGGACGGTCCGGTGCGGGTGTTCTTCGGCGCCGAACTGGACAAGCTGGACGTCGATTGCCGCGGGTTCCTGATGTTCCTCGAACAGCAGGGCATCCTCGACGCCGACCAGCGCGAGCTCGTCGTCGACCGCGCGATGGCGCTGGACCAGGACGAACTCGACCTCGACGACCTCAAGTGGGTCGTGCTGATGGTGCTGTTCAACCAGCCGGGATCGGAAGCGGCCTACGCCTGGATGGAGACGCAGATGTTCGAGGACGACGGCGAACGGGTCCACTGACCCCCCGCTTCGGCGACGTTCGTCCGCGAAAAGGCCGCGCCCGGCCGCCCGGGAGCTCCGGGACGTGGCGCCACCGGGGTCGGTTCTGGGACACTGTGCGGGTGCGTCGCCACGCCCGGATCTCCGACCGGCGGCGGCGCCTTCCGGGGGATCGATGACCGACTGGTATTACCACGCCCCCGGCCAGGGCCGGGTGGGCCCGCTGAGCGCGGACGAGATGCGCGGGCGCTACCGCGATCGCACGATCGTGCTCGACACGCTCGCCTGGCACGAGGGCCTGCGCGAATGGCAGCCGCTGGAGCGGCTGATCGAGGAACTGGGCCTCACCGGCGTGCAGCCGGACATGACCAAACCGCCGCCGACCCCGCCGCCGCGCCCGGCCGCAGGCATGGCCTCGCACGCCGCCCGCGCGAACGTGGCGATGGCGCCGCCGCCGTCGAAGCGGAACGGCTGCCTGATCGCGCTGCTCGTCGTCGGCGTGCTCGGGCTGGTGCTGATGGCGATCCTCGCCGCGATCGCGCTGCCGGCCTACCAGGACTACGTGAAGCGCGCCAAGGCCGCGCAGATCCGGCAGTCCGGCGGCGACGGCACCTTCGATGCCGCCCGCCTCGACCGCACCGAGGCCCTGGCCCGCGAGCTGGTGACCGTGGCGATGCGCGCGTCATACGCCGCCAACGGCGGCCAGTGCCCCGACGAATACGAATTCGAGAAGGCGATGGTCCGCGACTCGCGGCTGCAAGGCGACGACGACGGCTGGTTCTCCCTCGATCCGACGTCACCGGCCGGCGGCGTCTGCGCCTATCG
The DNA here is from genome assembly GCA_023392975.1 of Pseudomonadota bacterium. GTDB lineage: Bacteria > Pseudomonadota > Gammaproteobacteria > Xanthomonadales > Xanthomonadaceae > Lysobacter_I. The sequence goes on from JAEWNA010000285.1 coordinate 1,997, forward strand.
CGTCGAATTCCGCGGCCTCGGCCCCGAAACCAAGGGCCATGCGGTGCAGTACGAGGTCGTGCTCGACGGCGACGATGTCCGGATTTCCTGCCACAACCTCGACATGCCGGTGGGTGCCATCCCGTCGCGCTGCGGAGCCTGATGCGATGACCCTGCCACCGCCCGTGCCGCCCTCCGCAACGCCCCCTGCGCCCGCCGCGCCCCCCCGCAAGGGCCTGTCCGGCTGCGCCATCACCGCGATCGTGGGTGCGGTGCTGGCCGTGGTCGCGATCCCCGTGATCGCGATCCTGGCCGCGATCGCGATCCCGCAGTACCAGGAGTACGTCGTCCGGACCCGCGTCACCGCCGGCTACGTCCACGTCAACGACCTCGAGTCGCGCGTGGACGCCTGGCGCCGGGACCACGACGACTGCCCCGGCAATACCGACCTCGGCCTGCCCGAGGACGACCGCGTCCCGCTGGGGCGCAGCGACGCCCCGGCGACGGGCGTGGTGACCGTCGGCAGTCTCGACAGCGGCGAATGCGCGATCGAAATGCGCCTGGAGGGCGTGAATCAGAGCGTGGACGGCAAGACCCTGGTCGCGGTGTCCGACGGCTCGGCCTGGCGCTGTGATGCCGGCACCCTCGAGCCGCGGTACCTCCCGCTCATCTGCCGCAACGGCGGCGCCCCCCGCCCCCGAACGACGGAATCTCCATGACCGAGTGGTACTACAGCGACGCCCGGCGCACCCAGCACGGCCCGGTGACGGCCGCCGATCTCGCCGCGCTGCACAGCCGCGGGCAGCTGCCGCCCGACGCCATGGTGTGGCGCGAGGGCATGTCCGCCTGGCGCCCGTGGCAGGAGATGATG
>JAEWNA010000348.1 GCA_023392975.1 Pseudomonadota bacterium
CCCCGCCTGTTTCCTTCTCCCCCGGGAGAAGGTGGCGCGAAGCGCCGGATGAGGGTCGTCGGATGCGACGCCGTCGTCTCCGCAACGCGACCCGCCCCTCCTCCCGACGGAGGCGGGGTTCGAGATCACATTCAACTTCGAGGTTTTTCCCATGGCTGAAATCACCGCCACCCTGGTCAAGGAACTGCGCGAGCGCACCGGCGCCGGCATGATGGAGTGCAAGAAGGCGCTCACCGAGAACAACGGCGACCTGGAAGCGTCGGCCGAATGGCTGCGCAAGCAGGGCATCATCAAGGTCGGCAAGAAGGCCGATCGCGTCACCGCCGAAGGCCGCATCGCGGTCGCCCAGGACGGCGGCAAGGCCGTGCTGGTCGAGATCAACTCCGAGACCGACTTCGTCGCCAAGGACGAGAACTTCCTGGCGTTCGCCAACGCCGTCGCCCAGGCCGCCCTGGCCTCCGGCGCCGCCGACATCGAGGCCCTGAAGGCCGCGAAGGCCGCCTCCGGCGAAACCGTCGAGGAAGCCCGTGCCGCCGCCGTCTCCAAGCTCGGCGAGAACATCCAGGTGCGTCGCCTGGCCCGCATCGACTCGGCGAACACCGTCGCCGCCTACGTGCACAGCGGCAAGATCGGCGTGCTGGTCGAGCTGGCCGGTGGCGACATGGACCTCGCCCGCGGCATCGCGATGCACGTCGCCGCGATGAACCCGCCGCACAACAAGGCCTCCGACGTCCCGGCGGATTTCATCGCCAAGGAAAAGGAGATCGAGCTGGCCAAGATGTCCGAGAAGGACAAGGCCAAGCCGGCCGACATCCTCGAGAAGATCATCGGCGGCAAGATCGCCAAGATCATCAACGAGAACACCCTGTACGGCCAGGCCTATGTGCTGAACACCGAGCAGACGGTCGAGCAGGCGGTCAAGGCCGCCGGCGCCGACGTCGTCGGCTTCCAGCGCCTGGCGGTCGGCGAAGGCATCGAGAAGGTGGTCGAGGACTACGCCGCGGAAGTGGCGAAGGCCATGCAGGTCTGATCCGACCCCGCATCGACGGCATTCCGGCGTCACGAAAAACCCGCGGGAAACCGCGGGTTTTTTGTCGTCGGGCGTGGGCGATCAGCCGCCGCAGCCCGCGGGCCGGGGCGACACGCCCGCGACCGGGCACAGCTCGTACACCTGCGCCGCGTGCGCGGGCACGACGAGCGTCGTGCCGAGTGGGGACATCGGCGTCCCGGCGAACACGTCGCGCGCGCTCGTCGCACCGCGCAGGCCCTCGGCGAAGCGTTCGAGCGCCAGCGTCACCGGCGCGTCGTTGCGACCGAGCACGATCATCAGCCGCTGCGCGTCGTCGTCGCGGAAATACACGTAGACGCCCTGCGCCGGCAGGTAGTGCAGGAAGCGGCCGTGCTGGACGGCGGTCGCGGTCTTGCGCCAGTTCAGCAGCGCGCGCATCCAGGCCTGCAGGGCGGCCTGCCGTGGCGACAGCCCTACGCCGGTGAAGGCGCTGACTGCGTCGCCCGGCCATCCGCCGGGGAAATCGCGCCGGGTAGCGGCATCGTCGCGTTCGACCGGGCTGGTCATCAGGATCTCGCTGCCGTAGTAGAACTGCGGCACGCGCGGGATCGTCGCCAGATACAGCAGCGCGAGACGATACGCCGCATCGTCCTCGCCCAGCACGCTCCACAGCCGCGGCATGTCGTGGTTGCCTTCGATGGCGACCAGCGCCGACGGCATCACATACAGCCGATCGTTGGCCATGGCTTCGTAGAGCCGGCGCAGGCCGGTACCGGCGTATTCGCCTTCCGGTTCGACCAGCGCCTTGCGCAGCGCTTCCTCCAGCGGGAAATCCATCATGCTCGGCATGCCGGGCTTGCCGTCGACCCAGCCGTTCGTCCAGCGCGCGACGATCGCCGGATTGCCGCTCCACTCCTCGCCGACCATCGAGAAATGCGGGTATTCCCGCAGGATGCGCCGCGTCCACTCGGCGAGGAAGGCGTTGTCGGAATAGCCGTAGGTGTCGACGCGCAGCCCGGACAACCCGGCGTATTCGATCCACCAGATCGCGTTCTGGATCAGGTAGGTCGCCAGCAGCGGCTGGCGCTGGTTCAGATCGGGCATCGACTCGACGAACCAGCCCTGGGTGAAGTCGTCGCGATCGACCTGCGCCGAGTACGGGTCGGCGAGCGCGGTGCGGCCATGGCGCGTCGGCACGAACCGGCCGGCGTGGGTGATCCAGTCGCGCGTCGGCGGATCGCGCAGCCAAGGATGGCCGCTGCCGATGTGGTTGGGCACCACGTCCTGGAGCACGCCAAGTCCGTGCGTGCGCGCCTCTGCGACGAAATCCCGGTAGTCGGCGTTGCTGCCGAAGCGCGGATCGATGCGGTAGAGATCGGTCGCGGCATAGCCGTGGTAGGAGTACGCCGGCTGCGCGTTCTCGATCAGCGGCGTGGGCCAGACCTGGGTGAAGCCCATGCCGGCGATGTAGTCGAGGTGGTCGCGCATCCCGCGCAGGTCGCCGCCGTGGCGCGCGACGGGATTGCCGCGATCGGTGACGTCGGCGTAGCCGGCGACGCGGTCGTTGCGCGGATCGCCGTTCGCGAACCGGTCCGGCATGAGGTTGAGGATGGCGTCGCGGCCGTCGAATCCCCGTCGCTCGGCCGAGTCCGGCACGCGCACATCGAGCGCGTAGCGCAGCGTGCGCACGCGCCCGTCGCGCGCGAAGCGCAGGACGATCTCGCCGGGCGTGGCGTCGGCGGCGATGTCGAGGTTCACGAACAGGTAGTTCGGGCTGTCGCCGCGGGTCGTGCCGACCAGCCGCGCGCGCGGGTTCGGCGGCAGCGTCGCCTCGGCATCGGCGATGCCCGGCGCCTGCAGCATCAGCTGGAGCCGGGGTTCGTGCATGCCCACCCACCAGTTCGGCGGCCAAGCGACGATCTCCCCGGCCCGGGCCTGTGCCGGGGCGAGCACCACCAGCAGCCACAGGACCATCGCCGCGAGCGCGGCTCCGGCCCGACCGGAACGCCCCGGTGGATGTCTGGATGGCATCGCACTTCCCCAGCGTGATCGACACCGGATGGTGACACGCCTCACGAAAGCACGCGCACGCCCTTGCAGGCCAGGCTGCCCCACGAACCGGGATGAAGCGCAGAACATCATGAATTCGCACGGAACTGTGACGCAGTTCATCAGCGACCTAACAGTTTCGTGAGTGTCGGGCGGAAGGACGCTTGGCTACGCTGCCCCGCATCCCCCGACGATTGGAATCCCCCAGATGCGCATCCGGCTCCACGCCCTTCCCCTCGCGATCGGCGCGGTCCTCGCCCTCCCCGCGCAGGCACAGGACACGCCCCACCCGGCCACGGAGGCCGCCACCGACGATCGGGCGACCGAGCTGGACACGGTCGTGGTCACCTCGACCAAGCGCGAGGAGCGCATGCAGGACGTGCCGGCCGCGATCGGCGTGATCGGCGCGAAGGACATCGAGACCGCCGGCCTGACCAGCGCCGCCGACATCGCGCCGCTGGTGCCGGGCTTCGTGATGGTGCCGCTGTTCGGCTCCTCCGGCTACAACCCGGTGATCCGCGGCCTGTCGACCACGATCGGCGAGCCGAACGTCGGCTTCTTCGTCGACGGCGTGTACATGCCCTCGCGCGCCGGCCTGGATTTCATGCTCGACGACAACATCCAGCGCATCGAGGTCGCGCGCGGCCCGCAGTACGCGCTCTACGGCCGCAACACCTTCGCCGGTGCGATCAACGTGGTCACCAAGGCGCCCGCGGGCGAGTTGGGCGGCAACGTGCGCGCGGGCGTCGGCAGCGACGGCCTGCGCGAAGGCGGCGCTACGCTCGCCGGCCCGCTGGTCGGCGACCGGCTGTTCTTCCGCACCGGCGTCCAGGCCCGCAACGAAGACGGCTTCTACGAGAACGGCAAGACCGGCGGCGCGCTCGACTGGAGCCGCCGGCGCAGCGCCTACCTCACGCTCGACGCCTATCCCGGCGAGCGTTTCGACGCGCGCCTGAACGTGCTGTACGAACGCCTGCGCGACGGCGATGTGGCCCAGCGCTACGTGTCCAACAACGGCGGCTTCGTCGCGCGCTACAACGACCTGCAGCAGTTCTTCGGCGACGTGCCCACGCTGGATGGCGGCTACGCAGTCACGCCCGGCCACTTCGATCGCGACAACCTGATCGGCGCGCTGTCGCTGCACTACGACGCGGATGCAGTGAAATTCACGTCGATCACCGCCTACAACCGGCTCAAGCTCGACCAGTTGTACGACTCGGACTACACCCCGGTCGACATCGCCGAGGCCGGCACGCGCGGCACCCAGAAGCAGTGGAGCCAGGAGTTCACGCTGACCTCGCAGGGCGAGCACCGCGTGGATTGGCTGGCCGGGGTCTACGTCTACGATTTCGAGGACGACCGCACCGACCTCAACCGTTTCGTCGGCAGCGCCGCGCCGCTGGGCGGCGTGCTCGCCGACGTGGTCGAGCAGACCCGCAGCCGCGCGCTTTTCGGCCAGGCGACCTGGCACATGACCGACCGCTGGTCGCTCGGGCTGGCGATGCGCTACACGGTCGAGACCAAGTCGGTGGACGTGGTGCAGACCAACCTGCCGAGTGCGACCAACCCGACCGGCTCGATGCTGACCACGCATCTGTCGCAGCGGTTCGAGCCGTTCACGCCGGGGCTGTACCTGACCTGGAAGCCGACCGACCGCGCGACCTGGTACGCCAGCGCGGTGAAGGCGATCAAGGCCGGCGGCTTCAACACGCTGATCACCAACGGCGCGATCGCCCCGTCCGAACGCAGCTACGACGCCGAGCGCAGCATGAACTACGAGATCGGCGGGAAGTTCAGCCTGCTCGACGGCCGCCTGCTGTTCGAGGCCGACGTCTACGCGATCCGCTGGGACGACCAGATCGTGCGCAGCATCGGCCAGCTCGGCGCGGTGCTCAACGTCAACGCCGGCCGCACGTCCTCGCGTGGCGTCGAGACCAGCTTCGAATACCGCCCGAGCGCGGCGTGGACGCTGCGCGGCGGCGCCAGCCACAACCGTTCGGTCTACGACGACTACGTCTTCCCGCTGATCGGCGCGATCGGCGGCGATCCCGACCTGTCCGGCAAGCGCCTGCAGTACAGCCCGGCCTGGACCGCGAACCTCGGCGCGATGCGCACCTGGTCGCTGGCCAACGACTGGTCCGGCTACGTGCGTGGCGATGCGCAGTACCGCTCGGACATGGCCGCGGTGCAGACGGCGACGGCCACCATCCCCGCCGCGACCCGCGTGAACGTGCATGTCGGCGTGCGCAAGGGCCGTGTCGAACTCACCGCCTGGGTCAACAATCTGTTCGACGAGGATTCGGCGACGTCCGCGGTGTTCCTGACCAACCCGGCGACGCAATTCGAGTTCGCCAGCCACCAGCGGGCCGGCCTGCAGTTGTTCCAGCCGCTGGTCTCGGCGCCGGAACCGCGCACGTTCGGCCTCGGCCTGCGCTACGCGTTCTGAGCACGACCGGGGACTGTGCGATGACCGCCTCCGATGCCATGACGCCCGATGCGTACTACGCGCTCGCCACGAGCCGCAATCTCGGCATCGTCAGCCGCGAGGAGCAGGCCACCCTGCGCCGTTCGCGGGTGGCGATCGTCGGCATGGGCGGCGCCGGCGGCATCTACCTGACGACGTTGACCCGGATGGGCATCGGCCGCTTCAGCATCGCCGACTTCGACACCTTCAGCGTCGGCAACATGAACCGCCAGGCCGGCGCCATGTCCAGCACGGTCGGTCGGCCGAAGACCGAGGTCATGGCGGAGATCGCCCGCGACATCCATCCCGGCGCCGACATCCGCGAATTCCCCGGCGGCGTCGGTCCGCACAACATCGAGGATTTCCTCGAAGGCGCGGACGCGGTGCTCGACGCGATCGACGTGTTCGCGCAACCGGCCCGCCTGCTGATGTACCGCACGGCGCGCCGCATGGGCATCCCGGTGTTGTTCGGTGCGCCGTTGGGGCTGTCGGGCACGTTGGGCGTGTTCACACCCGACGGCATGACCTACGAGGACTACTTCGACCTGCACGACGACCTGTCGCCGTACGAGACCATGATGCGGTTCATCGTCGGGCTGGCGCCGAAGGGCCGCCACTGGACCTACATGGATTCGACGCACGTCGATCCGCATGCGCAGACCGGGCCTTCGTCGGCGGCCGCGATCAGCCTGATCGCGGGCATGGTGGCCACCGAGACCCTGGTCGCGCTGCTGAAGCGCCGCCCGCTGCGCGCGGCGCCGGCGTTCTGCCAGTTCGACCCGTATCTCGGGACGTTCGTGCACGGACGCCTGCGCTGGGGCAATCGCGGGCCGCTGCAGCGCCTGAAGCTACACCTGGTCGACAGGAAGTTCGCAGGCATGCGCGCGGAATTCGACAAGGCCGGATTCCAGGCGTTGCCCGACGCGGACCCCGCGCCGTGAGCGCCCTGCATCGCCTGCTGGCGCGCCTGCGCATCGCGATGCTGGTGCGCAAGGTCGAACGCGCCGACAGCCTGCGCGACATCCAGCGGTTCGCGCTGCGCCGGCATGCGGACGCGCCCGCGCTGGCGACGCCGACGGTGCGCTGGACCTATCGCGAGATCGAGGACCGCGTGCTGCGGTTGGTCGCCGCCTGGCGCGCCGCGGGCGCGCGCAAGGGCGCACGCGTGTGCGTGATGCTGCCGGACGAATGGCTGCAACTGGTCGTCCGCTTCGCGGCGACCGAATCCGGCGTCGTCCTCGTCGGGTTCACGCCCGCGCATGCCGCGGTGATCGCATCGCAGGCGGTGCGCGACCTGGCCCCGGCGCTGATGATGCTCGACCTTTCGCGGATGCCTGCGGGGTTCGCAGAGGCGCATCTGGCCGCCGGTGGCGCACCGATCTGGGACTGCGGGCCGGACGGCGACATTGAGGCCCGTCTCGCCGCGGCGACGCCGACCGCCAGCGACGAAGCGATCGGTCCGGACGACGCGCTGGCGCTGGGTTTCACCTCCGGCACCTCGGGCGCGCCGAAGATGCTGGCGCTGAAGCATGCGCCCTACCTGCACAGCGTCCGCCTGCTGTTGCTCAATCTCAGCGACCCGCCGCGCGAGCGCTCGCGGATGCTGGTCGGCATTCCGCTGTCGGGCGCGGGCAGCGGCGTGGTGCTGCCGACCCTGCTCGGCGGCGGCGAGATGATCCTGGCGAAGGCCTACACCGCGGAGGCGCTGATCGAGGCGCTGCGCGCCGAGCGCCCGTCGCACCTGTTCGTCACCCCGAGCCTGCTGATCGACCTGCTGGACCATCCGGCGCTGGCCGACGAGGACATGGCCAGCCTGCGTCAGGTGATCTACGGCTCGGCGACGATGCCGGTGGCGAAGCTGCGCGAGGCGCTGATGCGCTTCGGCACGATCTTCCAGCAGGGCTACGGCATGTCCGAGGCGCTGCCGCCGATCACGATGCTGCCACCCGGCGCGCACGTCGACGACGGACTGCCGCCGATGCAGAGCGTGCTGTCGTCCTGCGGGCGCGTCGCCCGCGGCGTCGGGCTGGAGGTACGGCGCGAAGACGACGCCGTCGCCCCGGCCGGCGCCATCGGCAGGATCTGGGTGCGCACGCCAACGGTGTTCGAAGGCTATGTCGGCCGCCCCGATCTCAACGGCGACGTGCTGCGCGACGGCTGGTACTTCACCGGCGATCATGGCTACTTCGACGCCGCCGGCCACCTGCACGTGCTCGACCGCCAGCAGAACCTGATCGACCTCCCGGAGGGCCGGCTGTATCCGCGCCTCGTCGAGGACCGGGTGCACGAATCCCGCCACGTGAAGGAGGCTGCGGTGGTGTTCGCGCGGCGGCAGGTCTGGCTGTGCGTGTCGCTGCGGCGCACCAGCCGCGCGCTCGACCGCGCGATGATCGAGGCGGAAATCCGCGCGCACCTGGCCGAGAGCCTCCCCGACTGGCAGCGACCGGAACGCCTCCTGATCGTCGACGAACTGCCACGCAGCTTCCTCGCCAAGCTGCTGCATCGCGAGGTCCGCGACGGCATCGAGCACGGCACGCTGGGCACGGGCGACGCCGCGCGATGAATGCCGGATCCCGGACGAGCGCGTGGCGACTGCTGGGCTACGGCAGCGGCAGCATGCTGCTGGCGTCCTACTACCTGATCAGCGGCGCCTACCTGCTGTTCGCGACCGCGATCCTCGGCCTGCCGGCCGGCACCGCCGGCCTGATCATGGCGGCCTCGACGCTGTGGGACGCGGTGATCGACCTGCCGCTGGGCTGGTGGTCGGACCGCACGCGCTCGTCGCGGTTCGGGCGGCGGCACGGGTTCCTGATCGCCGGCGGAATCGGCACCGCCGCGCTGACGGCCACGCTGTGGGCGACGCCGCATGGACTCGGCGCCACCGCGACCGCGCTGTGGCTGGCGCTGACGATGATCGCCCTGAAGACGGCGATCGCCGCATTCATGATCCCGCACACCGCGCTGGGCGGCGAAATCGTCGACGGCTACGACGCAAGGACGGTTGCGCAAGGCTACCGCGCCGCGTTCCAGGTCCTCGGCATGGTGTTCGCACTGGTCGGCAGCAACCTGATCTTCTTCCGCCCGACCGCGGCCTATCCGCAGGGCCAGCTCAACCCGGCCGCCTACGCGCCGATGGGCATCGCCTGCGCGGTGCTGGTGCTGCTGGCGACGGTCTCCACGCTCGCCGGCACCTGGTCGTTCATTCCCCGGCTGCGCGCGCCGGCATCGGCAGCGCCGACCGGTTGGAAGGCGATCGGCGATCTGCTGCGCGACCGCAACCTGCGCGCACTGGTGCTGACCATCCTCTGCATCGAGCTGACGCTGCAGATCGGCATCTCGCTCGGCAACCACGTCAACACTTACACCTACGGCCTGTCCGGGCCGCAGATGGGCGTGCTCGGCCTCGCCCTGCTGGGCGCCGCGGCGCTGTCGCAACCGCTGTGGATCCGGCTCGGTCGCCGCTACGACAAGAAGCCGACGCTGATCGTGGCCGCGCTGGTGGCGGTCGCCGGGTTCACCCTCGGCCCGCTGACGCACGTCGCCTGGGGCTGGTTCCCGCTGGCGCCGGCGGATCACGTGGTGAAGACGCTGCTGCCGTTCCAGGTGCTGGCCGGCGCCGGCACCGGCGCGTTCTGGTCGCTGCCCTACGCGATGGTGGTGGACTGCGCGGTCGACCGCGAACGCCGCACCGGCGAATCCACCGCCGGCAGCAGCACCGGCCTGTACATCTTCGCCTACAAGGTCGGCAGCAGCGTCAGCATCGCCGCCAGCGGCTGGCTGCTGCGCGGCATCGGCTACGACCCCACCCTCGCCGCGCAGGCGGAGGCGACGCGCTACTGGCTGGCGGTCGGCCCTGCGCTGCTGATCCTCGCCGGTGCGCCGTTCGTGCTGTGGGCGCTGACCGGATATCGTCTGTCGCGCGCCGCATTCGCGCCGACGCCGCCGACGGGATGAGACCCGACCGCAGTCACGGTCGTCCACGGACGCAGGCTGCTAGGATGGGCCACGGTCGGCGCGATGCCGATCGCGGATCCACGGCGCAGGGGGGCCTACACCGGGGGAGCATCCGATCCATGCAGGCACTGGCGGCGCCCGACCTCGCACCCGACGCGCTGGGCAAACGCGAACGCTCCGCCGTCGCGGACATGACGGCACGGCTGCGCACGGCGAAGGGCCACGACGATGTCGTGTCCTGCCTGACCGACATCCGCGAATGGCTCGATCTGCAGGAACTGCTGCTGTTCTCCTCGACGCTGTCGTATTCCGACCACCGCATCTATGGCGTCGGCCATGATCCGGCGTGGATGGCACTGTATCTGCGCGAGGGGTTCGCCTATGCCGATCCGATCGTCAACGAGATCTTCGAGGGCGGCCGGTTCTTCCCGCGGCCGCCGCTGATCCGGCTCGGTGCCGCCGAGCGCAGGGCGTTCCCGCACGGGACCCTGTTTCGCCGGTTGAGCGACGCGGCCCGCGACTTCCGTCGGCCGCTGGACGGCTTTTCCGGCGGTCTGGTCGAAGGCGGCCGGTTCATGCTGATGTCGGCACCGATGCGCGACCGGGCCGACGCCGCCGACGGTGTCGGCCCGGTGCTCGCCGCGCTCTATCCCGCGATGATGCAGACCCTGATCCGCCTCGGCACCGCCGCGCCGTCGGATATCCGGCTCAGCCTGCGCGAATTGCACCTGCTCGAACTGCTGGCCGAGGGCCACAGCGACACCGAGATCGCGTCGACGCTCGGCATCGCGCAGGCGACGGTGCGCTTCCACCTGCAGAACCTGTTCCGGAAGCTGAAAGCGCGCAATCGCTGCCACGTGATCACGATGGCACACCGCCACGGGCTGCTGCCGATCCAGCGCCCCGGCTGAACTTCAGCCGGACCAGCCCCCGCCCCCGCGCGGACGATGCTGGAAGGCCACTTCCTCGTACGGCTGCACCACCACCCAGCCCTCGCCCTGGAATTTCAGCTGCAGGCTTTCTCCCGAGCCGCGGCCGACGAAGGTCTTCAGGCTCACGTCCAGCACCAGCTCCGGCAGCAGCCCGCCGGACCAGGCCACGGTGGCGTTGGGATCGGTGAACACCGGGCCGGTCGCGGCGCTCACCGGCAGGGTCAACGGATCGTAGTGCGAGGTGATGGCGACCAGCCCGTGGCCGTCGAGACGGACGTTGAACAGGCCGCCGCTGAGCATGCCGGCGGCCCGGCGCAGCATCCGGATCTCGCTGCCGATGCTCGACTCGAACGCGAGCACGTCGTTGCCGTTGATGAAGATCGGCTCGCCCTGCAGGCGCAGCAGCGTGATCTTCTTGCCGGCATCGGCCAGGTACACCCGCCCGCGGCCCTCGATCCGCATCAGGTGCATGCCCTCGCCGCTGATCGCCTTCTTGAACAGCGTGCCCAGGCCCTGTTCGAGCAGGCCCTGCCGGGTGAAGCGGATCTGGCCCTTGCGGGCGATCATCGCCCCGGCCTTGGCCCAGACCATGCCGTCGACGCGCGCTTCCAGCATGCGCTCGCTCTCCAGCTCGAACGGCGCGTCGACGAGGTCGCGCTCGCTGGTGTGGGCCAGGAATTCATCGAGGGTCTTGATCGACATGACGCGTCCCGCATCGGATGACGGGCCATTGTGGCCGCGGAGGCCGGCAGGCACCACCGCAGCCCGGCGAACGCATTCGAGCACCGGCTCGTCCCCGCGCGGGTTAGAATTTCGCGGTTTGCCAGCCCCGGAGTTCCCCATGTCGACCCTCGCCTACCGTCGCGTCCTGCTCAAACTCTCCGGCGAGGCCCTGATGGGCGACGAGGACTACGGCATCGACCCCAAGGTCATCGGCCGGCTCGCCCGGGAGGTCATCGAGGCCCGCGAGGCCGGCGCCGAGATCGCGCTGGTGATCGGCGGCGGCAACATCTTCCGCGGCGCGGGCCTGGCCGCCGGCGGCATGGACCGGGTGACCGGCGACCAGATGGGCATGCTCGCCACGGTCATCAACGCGCTGGCGATGCAGGACGCGCTGGAGAAGCTCGGCGCCAAGTGCCGGGTGATGAGCGCGATCAAGATCAACGACGTGTGCGAGGACTACATCCGTCGCCGCGCGGTGCGCCACCTCGAGAAGGGCCGCATCACCATCTTCGCCGCCGGTACCGGCAACCCGTTCTTCACCACCGACTCGGGCGCCGCGCTGCGCGCGATCGAGATCGGCGCCGACCTGCTGCTGAAGGCGACCAAGGTCGACGGCGTCTACGACAAGGACCCGAAGAAGCACGCCGACGCGACCCGCTACGACACCCTCACCTACGACGAGGTCATCGCCCGCGACCTGCAGGTGATGGACACCGCCGCGTTCGCGCTGTGCCGCGACAGCGCGCTGCCGCTGCGGATCTTCGACATGAGCCAGCCGGGGATGCTGCTGAAGATCCTGCGCGGCGACAAGATCGGGACGCTGGTCACCGCCTGATCGCCGCCCGGGGCGCGGGTCGGCTCAGCGATCCGACGCGATCTCCCGAAGGCCACGCAACGCGAAACGGCGCCCCGAGGGCGCCGTTTCGCGTTGCGCGACGGGAAGGCGCCGTCAGTCCTTCTTCGCGGGCGCCACCGGTGTGCGGCCGCCCAGGGACTTGTGGAAGAAGTTCAGCAGGTTCGTGTAGTAATCGCGTTCGTTTTCCAGCTTGTAGAAGCCGTGGCCTTCGGTCGGGTAATAGTGGGCCTCGACCGGCACGCCGGCGGCGCGCAGCGCCTTCTCCATCATCTGGGTGTGCTGGATCGGCGCCCGTTCGTCCTCGCCGCCGGCGGCGAGCAGCACCGGCACCTTGATGCGGTCGGCCATCCGCGTCGGGGACGCTTTCGCGACTTCGTCGCGGGGCCCGATCCACTCGGTGACGAAGTTCCTGCCCGAACCGGATTCACGGATATCGCCGTCCGTATGCATCGTCGGCAGGTCGTAGACGCCCACGTAGCCCACGGCGCAGCGGTACAGCGACGGCTCCTTCGCGGCGCCCATCAGCGCCGCGTACGCGCCGTAGCTCGCGCCGTAGATGCAGATGCGGTCCGGGTCGGCCAGGCCCTGCGCGATCGCCCAGCGCGTCGCGTCGGTGACGTCGTCCTGCATGGTCCCGCCCCACTGGCGACGGCCGGCTTCCTTGAAGGCCCGCCCGTAGCCGCCGGACCCGCGGAAGTTCACCTGCAGCACGGCGTAACCGTGCGCGGCCAGCATCTGCACGTCGCGATCGTAGCCCCAGACATCGCGGATGCCGAACGGTCCGCCGTGCACGTACACGATCATCGGCAGCTTGCCCAACGTCGCGCCCGCGGGCGATGCGAGGTAGCCGTGGATGCGCTTGCCGTCGCGCGAGGCGAAATCGACGGGCGCCACCTTCACCGTGCGCTCCGGATCCACCCAGTCCTGACGGCTGAGCACGTAGGTGGCCTTGTTCGATGTCGCGTCGAACACGTAGAAATCACCCGGACTGCGGTCCGACTCGACGAAGACCAGCGCCAGGTCGCCACCGGTGGTGGTGGAGGTGATGGTCACGTTCTTCTGCGGGAACGCGCGCTCCAGCTTGCGGTAGAGGGTCGCGTATTTCGACTGCGGATCGAAGAATTCCTTGCGCGGCAGGCCATCCATCACCTCGACGCCAACCAGTGCGTCGCCCACGTAGAGCGCCTCCGGATCCGTGTCGTCGTCACGGTAGACCTCGTGGCTCTTGCCGGTCTCGGGGTCCCACGCGTCGATCGAATCCGGGCCCTGGTCGTGCTCGACGAGGAAATAGGCGAGCTTGTCGTCCGCGGAGAAGCCGATCGGCGTCTTCGACATGCCCGAAACCACGGTGTCGTTGACGAGCGTCCACTCGCCGCCTTCGGGCTTGCGGTAGTAGGTCCGGGTGCTGAGATCGATGTCCTCGCCCATCGCGAGGCGGACGTTGCCGGCATGGTCGGTGACGAAGCTCGCATTGCGGACGGGCGCGACGGTGATGCCGATGCGCTGGCCGGTATAGACGTTCATGCGCTCGGCGCGCGTGAAGGGGTCGCGGGTGAAGGGGCTGACCGCGATGACGACGTATTTGTCGTCCCCGGGCAGGTCGTCGACGAGATACGCCGCCACCGCCTCGACCTTCTTCCGCTGGACACGCGTCCCCAGGCCGCTGCGCACCCGCTGTCCCACGAGAAGGTCACCACGGCTGCCGTCGAAATTGATCGCATACAGTTCGCCGGTGGGCTGCGGGGCTTCGAGTTCGCCGATTTTTTCCGCACCGCTGAACAGGACGCGCTCGTCGTTCACCCACCAGAAGTTGCTGATCTCGGTCCGGTCCCCGGGGATCGCCGTGGTGGTCATCACCTTGTTGTCGGCCCGGCGCAGGATGACCAGCATGGTCTTGCGCTCGACCGGGACCGTCGCCGCAAGATACTCGCCCGTCGGCGAAATCTTCAGGCGCCGGAACTTGTCCTTGCGGATGAAATCCTCGAGGTCGTGCGGTGCGGACGACTGCGCCGGTGCGGGCGCGGGCACGAACAGGGCGGCGACCGACAGCAATGCGGCGATCAAGGCGGCAGGTGACTTCATGATTCCCCCAAACGGATGTCAGGCTCGGTGTGCGCCGGAACGGGTCCCGTGCATGGCAGGTGTCAGCGCATCGAGCGTGGCGGACAGTGTATCGCCCCATGCGGCGAAGGTCGTGTGCAGGTCGGACTGCAATCGCGCGGTGTCCAGCACCGAATACGCCGGCCGGGCCGCGGGCGTCGGATAGTCCGCGGTCGCGATCGGTTCGACCGGCACGGCGCGCGGAAGCAGGCCGCGCGCATGCGCGCCGGCGACGATGGCCGTCGCGAATCCGTGCCAGGTCGTCTGGCCCGATGCGGTGAGGTGGCGGATGCCGGACACGCCGGGCTTCGCGAGCGCCAGCGCAGTGACGTCGGCGATCAGCGCGGCGGAGGTCGGCGTGCCGGTCTGGTCGGCGACGACGCGCAGCACGTCGCGTTCGGCGGCGAGGCGCAGCATCGTGCGCAGGAAGTTCTTGCCGTGCGCGGCGTACACCCAGGCCGTGCGCAGGATCAGGTGATCGGCGCCGGCCCCGGCGATCGCCACTTCGCCGGCGAGCTTGCTCGCGCCGTACACGCCCGCAGGCCCCGTGGGATCGTCCTCGCGATACGGCCGCGAGCCGCGACCGTCGAAGACGTAGTCGGTGGAATAGTGGACCAGCCGCGCGCCGCGCGCCGCGCAGGCTTCGGCGATACGCGCGGGCGCTTCCGCATTCGCGCGGAACGCGGCGTCGCGATCGCTCTCGGCGCGATCGACGGCGGTGTACGCGGCGGCATTGACGACGATCTCCGGTGCGACGCGTTCGATCAGCGCCGGCAACGATGCAGGCGCGTCGAAGTCGGCGATCTCGCAGGCGCTGCCGTCGTCCAGCGTGCCGCTGCGCGTGGTCGCGACCACGTCGCCCAGCGGCGCGAGGCTGCGCCGCAATTCCGTGCCGACCTGTCCATTGGCCCCGAACAGCAGGATGCGCATCGCCGGCTCAGCCTTCGAACACCGGCAGGCGCTCGGGCGCGACGTCCTCCAGGAACGGCGCCTTCGCGTCCTTGTCCGACAGCGTCGGCGCAGAGACCGGCCAGTCGATCGCGAAGGCCGCGTCGTTCCAGCGGACCGCGGCGTCGGCCTCGCGGTCGTAGGGTTCAGTGCACAGATACGTGAACACCGCGCGCTCGCTGAGGGTGACGAACCCGTGCGCGAAACCGGGCGGAATCCAGAAGTGGCGCTTGTTCTCCGCGCTCAGCACGACCGCGGTCCAGCGGCCGAAGGTCGGCGAACCGCGGCGGATGTCCACCGCCACGTCCCACACTTCGCCCTCGATCACCGAGACGTACTTGCCCTGCGGCCGCGGCCACTGGTAATGCAGGCCGCGCAACACGCCGCGCGCGGAGGACGACACGTTGCCCTGCACGAACGGCGGCAGGGTCAGTCCTTCGGCGGCGAGCCGCGGGGCGTTGAACGACTCGAAGAAGAAGCCGCGGCTGTCGCCGAACACCTGCGGTTCGACGATCACGCAGCCGGGAAGATCGGTCTCGACGATGCGCATTCGGACTCCGCGATCAGGGCACGAAGCCGCGCTCGGCCAGGCCGAGCAGGTATTCGCCGTAGCCGTTCTTCGACAGCGGCTTCGCCAGCGCTTCGAGCTGGACGTCGTCGATCCAGCGGTTGTTCCAGGCGATCTCTTCCGGACAGCACACGCGCAGGCCCTGTCGCGCTTCGATGGTCTCGATGTAGTTCGAGGCCTCCAGCAGCGACTGGTGGGTGCCGGTGTCCAGCCACGCGTAACCGCGGCCGAGGCGCTGCAGGTGCAGATCGCCGGTGTCCAGGTACATGCGATTGAGATCGGTGATCTCCAGCTCGCCGCGCGGCGACGGCTTCAGCGCCGCGGCGAACTCGCTGGCGCGGCCGTCGTAGAAATACAGGCCGGTGACGGCGTAGTTCGAGCGCGGCTTGGCCGGCTTTTCCTCCAGCCCGACCACGCGGCCGTCGCCGTCGAACTCGGCCACGCCGTAGCGCTCCGGATCGCGCACCCAGTAGCCGAACACGGTGGCGCCCTGCTGGCGGGCATCGGCTTCGCGCAGCATCGCGGTCAGGCCGGGGCCGTGGAAGATGTTGTCGCCGAGGACCAGACAGCTCGGCTTGCCGTCGACGAACTCGCGACCGATGAGATACGCCTGCGCCAGTCCGTCCGGACTCGGCTGCACCGCGTATTCGATGCGCATGCCCCACTGCGAACCGTCGCCGAGCAGTGTCTGGAACAGCGCCTGCTCGTGCGGGGTGTTGATCACCAGCACCTCGCGGATGCCGGCAAGCATCAGCACGCTCAGCGGGTAGTAGATCATCGGCTTGTCGTACACCGGCAGCAGCTGCTTGCTGATCGCCTGGGTGATCGGATACAGCCGCGTGCCGGAGCCGCCGGCGAGGATGATGCCGCGCCGCGCCGTCATGCCGCCGCTCCGATACGCTCGAGGCGGTAGCTGCCGTCGAGCACTCGCGCCACCCAGTCCTGGTGGTCGAGGTACCAGTCGACGGTGCGTGCGATGCCCTGCTCGAAGCTCACCGACGGCGCCCAGCCGAGTTCCGACTTCAGTTTGGTCGCATCGATGGCGTAGCGGCGGTCGTGGCCTGGACGATCCTTGACGAACGCGATCAGCGATTCGCGCGCGCGACCGTCCGCGAGCGGACGACGCGCGTCGAGCAGCGCGCAGATCGTCTTCACGACGACGATGTTCTCGCGCTCGGCGTCGCCACCGACGTTGTAGACCTCGCCCACCCGGCCGCGCTCGAGCACGGCGCGGATCGCACTGCAGTGGTCGCCGACGTACAGCCAGTCGCGGATGTTGCGGCCGTCGCCGTAGACCGGCAGCGTCTCGCCGGCCAGCGCCTTCGCGATGATCAGCGGGATGAGCTTTTCGGGGAACTGGTACGGGCCGTAATTGTTCGAGCAGTTCGTGGTGAGCGTCGGCAGGCCGTAGGTGTGGTGGAAGGCGCGGACCAGGTGGTCCGAGGCGGCCTTCGACGCGGAGTACGGCGAGTTCGGCGCATACGGCGTGGTCTCGGTGAACTGCCCGGTGTCGCCGAGCGAGCCGTAGACCTCGTCGGTCGACACGTGCAGGAAGCGGAAGGCCTCTCGCGCATCGCCTTCGAGCGCCTTCCAGTAGTCGCGGGCGCATTCGAGCAGACTCAGCGTGCCGACGACGTTGGTCTGCACGAACGCCGCGGGGCCGTCGATCGAGCGGTCGACGTGGCTTTCGGCGGCGAAGTTGACGATGGCGTCGGGGCGGTGGGTCGCCAGCAGCGAGGCGACCAGGTCGCGATCGCCGATGTCGCCGCGCACGAAGACGTGATCCGGATTCCCGTCCAGCGCGGCGAGGGTGTCGCGGTTGCCGGCGTAGGTCAGCGCGTCGAGATTGATGACGCGGACGCCCTTCGCGACGGCCTCCAGCACGAAATTTCCCCCGATGAAACCGGCGCCGCCGGTCACGAACCATGTCGGCACGCGTGGACTCCTTGGTTGCTGGAAACGACCGGCGGATTGTACCCGCCGGACCGCGGCGGCCAGCGGTTCGCCGCTGCGAAGCTGAACGCCCGGGTCAGGCCGCGTCCCAGACGCAGCGGCCGGACTTCTTGCGGAGCACCTCCAGCCGCGCCGCGTGGGCGGCCAGTTCCGCCTCGGTGGCCCGGACCCGCGGGCGCAGGCTGGCGTCGGCGATGGCGTGGGCGAACGCCGCCTCCACGCCCGGGCCGCCGCCGTCGGTGACGGCCGGCTGGCCGAAGCCGATCTCGCTCTGGCCCGAGGTCAGGGCGAGGTAGACCTCGGCCAGCAACTGGGCGTCGAGCAGCGCGCCGTGGAGCTGGCGGTGGGCGTTGTCCACGCCCAGCCGCCTGCACAGCGCGTCGAGCGAATTGCGCTGGCCCGGATAGCGCTTGCGCGCCATGTCCAGCGAGTCCTCGATCCCCGCCACGCGATCGTGGAGGCGGCCGTACTGCGGCCCGAGCAGCGACAGTTCGTGGTCGAGGAAGCCGACGTCGAACGCGGCGTTGTGGATGATCAGCTCGGCACCGTCGACGAAGTCGAGGAAGGCATCGGCGATCTCGGCGAACTTTGGCTTGTCGGCGAGGAATTCCAGGGTGAGGCCGGTGACTTCCTGCGCGCCGGGCTCGAATTCGCGCTCCGGGTGGATGTATTGCTGCCAGGTGCGGCCGGTGGGGCGGCGCTCGACCAGCTCCACGCAGCCGATCTCGACGACGCGGTTGCCCTTCTTCCACTCCAGGCCGGTGGTTTCGGTATCGAGGACGATCTGCCTCATGCGCGACCACTCCCGGCGCGGAACGCGACCGCCTGGTCGCGGGCGAGCGTGTCGACCCGTTCGTTGTCGGGATCGCCGGAATGGCCTTTCACCCAGCGCCAGTCGACCGTGTGCCGCTGCGCGACCGCATGCAGGCGTTCCCACAGGTCGCGGTTCTTCACCGGATCGCCGCCGGCGGTCTTCCAGTGCCGGCGCAGCCAGTTCGGCATCCACTCGGTGATGCCCTGGCGGACGTACTGCGAATCGGTGAACAGGATCACCGCGCAGGGCCGGCTGAGCGACTCCAGGCCCATGATCGCGGCCATCAGCTCCATCCGGTTGTTGGTGGTCTGCGGCTCGCCCCCGGCGATCTCGCGTTCGGTGGCGTTGTAGCGCAGCAGCGCGGCCCAGCCGCCGGGACCGGGATTGCCCAGGCAGGCGCCGTCAGTGTGGATCTCGACCTGCTTCAGGCCCGGGGCGGGCGTGGCGGACGCGTTCAAGCGGTGGGGACTCCTTCGGCGATCGCCAGCGGCAGCCGCGGGCGGATCGGGGTGATGGGCAGGGCGCGCTTCTCGGCGCGCTGCAGGAAGGCGGCGCGCAGGCCGACGCCGGATTGCAGGGTCGGCGACGCGGTCGGCGACCACTGCGGACCGATGCCCTGGGCCGCCGGCTCCGGCGCCAGCCCGGCATCGGCGATGCGTCGACGCCAGGCGACCGGTTCCCGCGCGACCAGGCGCCGACCGCGCCAGCGCAGGCGGTAGGGCGAGTGCGGATTCAGCGCCAGCAGCGCCAGCCGCCCCCCGGGCACCAGGACCCGGGCGCACTCTTCCAGCAGGGCCGCGGCCTCGCCGGGCCCTTCACCAGGGACATGCTGGAGGACGATCGCCCCCAGCGACTCACTGGGAAGCGGCAGCGGGAACCCGCAGCGGATCGGGCCCACCCAACCGGTGCCGCTGGCCGCCAGGCGCAGGCCGCGGCCTTCGGGCGCCTCGCCCTCCAGCGACGGCGACAGCCACAGCCAGGGCAGGCCGATCACCGGGTGCGCGGCCAGCGCATCCGCGACCACCGTGGTCTCACTGTCGAGCACCGCGCGCCCGGCCGGCAGCGCGAACCACTGCATCGCGGCGTCGGACGAAGGTTGGTGGGACAATGCGGGCATTGCGACATTGTATGCCGTCGCTTCGCGCCGCCGCCCCCAGCCCCACCTCACGCCGCCACTTCCGGCTACTGTCCCGACCATGCGCCTGATTGCCCTGCCCGCCTTCGACGACAACTACCTCTGGGCCCTCGTCGCCGACGACGGCGCCGCGGTGGTGGTCGATCCGGGCGACGCCACGCCGGTGCTCGCCGCCGCGGACGACGGCCTGCGGCCGGTCGCGGTGCTGGTCACCCACCATCACGGCGACCACATCGGCGGCCTGCCGGCGCTGCTGGCCCGCTGGCCCGGGCTCGCGATCCATGCCCCGCACGACGACCGCATCCCACACGCCATGCAGCGGGTCGGCGACGGCGACCGGATCGAGGCGCTGGGGCGGACGTTCGAAACCCTGGCCGTCCCCGGGCACACCCGCAGCCACGTCGCCTACGTCTGCGCGGCGCCGGGCGGCACGGACGCCGGCATCGCGTTCTGCGGCGACACCCTGTTCAGCCTCGGCTGCGGGCGGCTGTTCGAAGGCACGCCGGCGCAGATGCTGGCCTCGCTGGACCGCCTCGCCGCGCTGCCCGGCGACACCCGGGTCTGCTGCGCCCACGAGTACACCGCCTCGAACGCCTCCTTTGCGCAGGTCGTCGATCCCGGCAACGCCGCCCTGCGCGCCCGCACGGACGAGGTGCGCGCGCTGCGCGCCGCGGGCGCGTCTACGCTGCCGTCGACGATCGCGCTGGAGCGGGCGACCAACCCGTTCCTGCGCTGCGGCGAGGCCGCCGTGCGCGAGGCCGCCGCGACGCGGCTCGGGCATGCGCCGGCCGATCGCATCGACACCTTCGCCGCGCTGCGTGCCTGGAAGGACGGCTTCCGCGCCTGATCGCGGGCCGCGGCAGCGCCCGACCATACGGGCGCCCACGGTGGGACCCGCGTGGCACACTAGCCGCCCCGACGAAAGACGAGACCGCCCATGGGTTTCCTGCAAGGCAAGCGCGCGCTCATCACCGGCATCGCCAGCGAGCGCTCGATCGCCACCGGCATCGCCGAGGCCATGCGCCGCGAAGGCGCCGAACTGGCCTTCACCTACCAGAACGAGAAGCTGAAATCGCGCGTCGAGAGCGCCGCGGCCGAGCACGGTTCGAACATCGTGATCCCGCTGGACGTCGCCGACGACGCCCAGATCGCCGCCTGCTTCGACGCGCTCGGCCAGCACTGGGACGGCTTCGACATCCTGATCCACGCCATCGCCTTCGCCCCGCGCGAGGCCATCGCCGGGCAGTTCCTCGACGGCCTCACCCGCGAGAACTTCGCGATCGCCCACGACGTGTCGTCGTACTCGCTGGCGGCGATGGCCAAGGCCGCGCGACCGCTGATGGCCGGCCGCAACGGCTCGATCCTCACCCTCACCTACCTCGGCGCCGAACGCGCGCTGGCCGGCTACAACGTCATGGGGCTCGCCAAGGCCAGCCTGGAAGCCAACGTCCGCTACCTGGCCTACAACCTCGGCCCGGAAGGCACCCGCGTCAACGCGATCTCGGCCGGGCCGATCAAGACCCTCGCCGCAGCAGGTATCGCCGGGTTCCGCAAGATCCTCGGCCACGTCGAGCAGAACGCGCCGCTGCGCCGCACCGTCACCATCGAGGATGTTGGCAACGTCGCCGCGTTCCTGTGCTCGGACCTCGCCGCCGGCGTGACCGGCGAAGTCACCTATGTCGACGCCGGCTACAACATCCTCGGCATGACCGGCATCGACAAGGACTGACCGCGGTCCGCGCGACGCGGCGGCGCCCACGAAAAAGCCCGGCCTGCGCCGGGCTTCTTCTTTCGCACGGAAAGCCGGTCAGAGCCGGTCTTCGGCGATGTCGACCCGCATCCGCTTGCGCTCCTGCCGACCGGTCGCGAGCGCATCCTCGTCACCCAGGCGCTCGGCCTGCCCGCGCAGGAACTGCGTGCGCTGCTCCGGCTTGATCTCGCTCTCGTCGGCATGGCCGACCTTCGTCACTTCGAACACGATCCAGCGGCCATCGGCGGTACGCGCCTTGCCCGGCGTGGACTTGCCCTCGGCCGGCGGCGCCACCTGGAAATAGGCCTCGTTCGCCTGTGCATCCGGCACCGGCGCGCCGCGCGGGATGCCCGGTACCGGATTGAGCTGCCAGTGCTTCTCGGTCGCGACCGCGGCCAAGGTCTCGCCCTTCTTCAGACGGGCCAGCGCGGCTTCGGCTTCGGCTTCGGCGGCCTTCGCGGCGCGGTCGGCGCGGATGGCCGCCACGACCTGGGCGCCGACCTTGTCCAGCGGCTGGACCTGTTCGGCGCTGTGTTCGACCACGCGCACCAGCACGCTGTGGTTCGGCGCGATCTCGATCGGATCGCTGCTCTGGCGGCGCTCCTTGGCCTCGTCGGAGAACACGAAGCGCTGCACCGCCGGGTCGGCCGCGATGCCCGTGCCCTGCCCGCGCGCGAACGGCCCGAGGCGCTGCAGCGGCAGGTTGGCGGTCTTCGCCACCGACGCCAGCGAGTTCGGGTTCTTGAGCACTTCATCGGCCAGTCGACCGGCGAGGTCGTTGTAGGCACGCTCGCGCTCGCTCTCGGCGACCAGGCGCTCCAGTTCCGGACGCGCTTCCTCGAAGCTCTTGCCGTGGCTGGGCTTGATCTCGCGCACCTGCACCAGATGCCACCCGAAGTCGGTCTTCACCGGCTCGGAGATGCTGCCGGCCGGGGTCGCGAACACCGCGTCCTCGAACGGCTTGACCATCTGCCCGTTCTTCTGGACCCAGCCGAGGTCGCCGCCGGCGTCCTTCGTGGAATCCTCCGACACCTGGCGGGCCAGCGTCGCGAAGTCGGCGCCGGCGCGCAACTGCTTGAGCACGTCGCGGATCTTCGCCTCGGCGGCCTTCTGTGCCGCGGCATCGGCCTTGGGGTCGACCTTGACGAGGATGTGCGAGGTCAGACGCTGCTCGGGTTCGACGAAGCGCGCCTTTTCCTGCTCGTACTGGCGCTTCAGCGCGGCTTCGTCGGCCGGCGGCTGCGGCGGCAGCGCGGCGCCGTCGACGTCCACGTATTCGATCGTGACCATCTCCGGCGTGCGGAAATCGGACGGATGCGCCTTGTACCAGGCCGCGATGTCGGCCGCGGTCGGCGGCGTCTCGTCGGCCGGCGCAGGCGGGAGGATCGCGAACGTCACGTCGCGCTTTTCGCTGAGCAGCTTGATCAGGCGCTGGCCTTCGGACGCCGTCAGGAACGCCGATTCCGACAGGCGCTGGGCGAGCAGGCGGTCGCGCAGGGAGTCGCGGATCGTCTGCTGGAACTGCAGCGGCGTCTGCGGCGTGGGCATCGTGGCGAGCAGCGTGCGATAGCGCTGCGCGTCGAACTTGCCGTCGACCTGGAAGTCGGGAATCGCCTCGATCTCGGCGCGGAGCTGCGCATCGCCGACCACCAGGCCGTCGCGCTCGGCGGCCAAGCGCATCACGCGCTGGTCGATCAGGGCATCGAGGACGCGGCGCTTGGTGTCCATGCTCTCGAAAGCGCGCGGGTCGAAGGCATCGCCGGCCTGCGCGCGCTGCTGCTGGCGCACCTGCTCGAAGCGATTGCGGAACTCGTCCGTGCCGATGTCCTCGGTCTGCCACGCGAGCTTGCGCACGATCGCCCAGTCCGGCGCGTTCGGCCACCACTTCGGCGGCATCTGGATCCGCGCGACGTAGGTGTCGCTGCGCTGGACGAGGTACTGCTCGACGCCGAAGAACGCGAACGGGACGATCAGCAGTCCGAGGATGACGGTGGCGATCCAGCCAGAGGATTTGTCGCGGAGGGCCTGCAGCATTGGCGAACGTCGACGGAAGAGGAGCCGCCTAGTGTACCGGCTGCGGCCGGACTCGGCATGCCCCGGCGCGGGCCATCCCGGCACGGCGGCGATGCCGGCTTCCGGAAACGCGAAAGGCACCGTTTCCGGTGCCTTCGTCGTGTGCAGCATGATTGGGAAGGATTGGCGGAGTGGACGGGACTCGAACCCGCGACCTCCGGCGTGACAGGCCAGCATTCTAACCGACTGAACTACCACTCCGCGTTTTGGACCTTCTCACCCGACCGCCAGTGCAGCGGCCCGGGTCGACTATTCTAGCGCAGGACTTCGGCGAAACGGAAGCCCTCCGATCCGCCTGCCCTGGTGGGTGCTGAGGGTTTCGAACCCCCGACCCTCTCCGTGTAAAGGAGACGCTCTACCGCTGAGCTAAGCACCCAAACGGGAACAGCTGTTCAGTTTACGGCATCCTTCAGCGCCTTGCCAGCCTTGAACACCGGGTTCTTGGAGGCCGGGATCTGGATCTCTTCCTTGGTCTTGGGGTTGCGCCCCGTGCGCGCGGCACGCGCGCGCACGACGAACGAACCGAAGCCGAGGATCGCGACGTTGTCGCCCTGCTTCAGCGCCTGGGTGATGGCGGCGACGGTGGCGTCGAGCGCACGTCCGGCATCGGCCTTGGACAGTTCGGCGGAAGCGGCGATCGCGTCGATGAGGTCGGCTTTGTTCATGAATGGACTCCGGGTCGAATGAGGGACGGCAGCGGCGGCATTCGCCGTCGCGGTGCAGCCTGCGCGGACAGGGAAACGCCTCGGCGCAGCGCAAACGGACGGGGCGTCCGCGGGCGTTCGTTATACAGGCCGGGGGTCGGCCACGCAACAGAAATCGCTGGAATTTGCGGGAAAAACGCGCATTCGACCGATCGTCGGAAAACCGCGATCGTCCGCAGGACCGCGGACGATCGCGAAAGGATTCGCGCCGTCAATGCCTGCGCACGTCGCGCCTCGCGCCGGTCGCCGGACGCGTCGCCTTGCGGGCGACCGCGCGCGGTTCCTTCTTCGCCTGCGCCGGCACGGCGATCGGATGCTCCAGCGCGAGATCGAGCACTTCGTCGATCCAGCGCACCGGCACGATCTTCATGCGGTCGGTGACCGTCTTCGGGATGTCGGCGAGGTCCTTGCGATTCTCTTCCGGGATGAGCACGGTGCGGATGCCGCCTCGCAGCGCTGCGAGGAGCTTTTCTTTGAGGCCGCCAATCGCGGTGACCTTGCCGCGCAGCGTGATCTCTCCGGTCATCGCCACGTCGGCGCGCACCGGCACCTTCGTCAGCGCGGACACCAGCGCGGTGGCCATCGCGATGCCGGCGCTCGGGCCGTCCTTCGGCGTGGCGCCGTCGGGCACGTGCAGGTGCACGTCGAGCTTCTGCAGGAAGTCGACGTCGATGCCGAGCCGCTCGGTGCGGGCGCGCACGACCGAGAGCGCGGCCGACGCCGATTCCTTCATCACGTCGCCGAGCTGGCCGGTGAGGATCAGCTGGCCCTTGCCCGGCATCAGCGTCGATTCGATCTGCAGCAGATCGCCGCCGACTTCGGTCCAGGCCAGGCCGGTGACCATGCCCACTTCGTTGTCGCGCTCGGCGCGGCCATAGTCGAAACGGCGCACGCCCAGGTACTTGTCGAGGTTCTTCGCGGTGACCGCGACGCTCTTCACCGCCTTCGGCTTGCCCTTGGCCCTGGTCTTCGCGACCGGCGCGGGACCGGCCAGCGCGATTTCCTTCACCACCTTGCGGCAGATCTTGGAGATCTCGCGCTCGAGGTTGCGCACGCCGGATTCACGCGTGTAGTAGCGCACGATGTCGCGCACGGCGTCCTCGGACACCTTCAGCTCCGCCGGCTTCAGGCCGTTCGCCTTCAGCTGCTTCGGCAGCAGGTAGCGTTCGGCGATGTTGAGCTTCTCCTCCTCGGTGTAACCCGGGATGCGGATCACTTCCATGCGGTCGAGCAGCGGGCCGGGGATGTTCAGCGAATTGGAGGTCGCCACGAACATCACTTCCGACAGGTCGAGATCGACCTCGAGGTAATGGTCGTTGAAGGCGTTGTTCTGCTCGGGATCGAGCACTTCGAGCAGCGCCGCCGACGGGTCGCCGCGGAAGTCCATCGACATCTTGTCGATCTCGTCCAGCACGAACAGCGGGTTGCGGGAACCGGCCTTGTTGAGGTTCTGCACGATGCGGCCCGGCATCGAACCGACATACGTCCGGCGATGGCCGCGGATCTCGGCCTCGTCGCGCACGCCGCCCAGCGACATGCGCACGAACTTGCGGTTCGTGGCCTTGGCGATGCTCTGGCCCAGCGAGGTCTTGCCCACGCCCGGCGGGCCGACCAGGCACAGGATCGCGCCCTTCATGCGCTTCACCCGGGTCTGCACCGCGAGGTATTCGAGGATGCGGTCCTTCACCCTCTCCAGGCCGTAGTGGTCGGCGTCGAGCGTCTCCTGCGCGAGCTTGAGATCCTTGCGGACCTTGGTGCGCTTGTTCCACGGCACGCCGAGCAGCCAGTCGAGATAGTTGCGCACGACCGCGGCCTCGGCCGACATCGGCGACATCTGCTTGAGCTTGTTGAGCTCGGACTTGGCCTTGGCCTCCACCGGCTTGGGCATGCCGGCTTCGGCGATCTTGCGGGTGAGGTCCTCGATGTCGTTCGGCGCATCGTCGAGGTCGCCCAGTTCCTTCTGGATCGCCTTCATCTGTTCGTTGAGGTAGTACTCGCGCTGGCTCTTCTCCATCTGCGACTTCACGCGGCCGCGGATGCGCTTCTCCAGCTGCTGCACGTCGATCTCGCCGTCGACCAGTCCGACCAGCAGTTCGAGACGATTGGCGACATCGACCGATTCCAGCAGGCGCTGCTTCTCGGCGAGGCGCACGCTCAGGTGTGCGGAGATCGTGTCGGCCAGGCGCTGCGGTTCGTCGATGCCCGCGAGCGTCTGCATCAGCTCCGGCGGCAGCTTGCGATTGGTCTTGACGTACTGCTCGAACAGGCTCATCAGCGAGCGCACGATCGCCTCGACCTCGCGGGGATCGCTGGGCTCGACCGGATCGAGCAGTTCGGCATCGGCGGCGAGCGAATCGTCGGCCTCGTGCACGCGCGACAGGCGCGCGCGGGCGACGCCCTCGACCAGCACCTTGATCGTGCCGTCGGGGAGCTTCAGCAGCTGCAATACCTGCGCCAGGGTGCCGACTTCGTACAGGTCGGCGGCGACGGGATCATCGGTTTCCGGCGACTTCTGCGCGACCAGCAGGATGCGCTTGTCGCGGTCCATCGCCAGGTCGAGCGCGCGGATCGATTTCTCGCGCCCGACGAACAGCGGGATGACCATGCTGGGGAACACGACGACATCGCGCAGCGGCAGCACGGGGATGTCGACGAGGGAACGGGCGGCGGGATCGCTCATGGGGGCTCCGATCGGGATGCCGGCACCCCGCGGGCACCGACCTTCGCCCCGTTATGGGGCCGTACGGCGCAGGATGCAAGCGCGGCGCGAGGCGAAGTGCGGAGCGGTTCCGGAAACGAAACGGGCACCCGGTGCGACCCGGATGCCCGCTGTCATGGCGCCCCGCCCGCCGTCACTCGGCGGAGGCGACCTTGTTCGGCTGCGCCTGGTAGATCAGGTAGGGCTCGGACTTGTGCTCGATCACCGATTCATCGACCACCACCTTGCTGACGTTCTCCAGCGACGGCAGGTCGTACATGGTGTCGAGCAGCACCGATTCGACGATGGTGCGCAGGCCGCGGGCGCCGGTCTTGCGCTTGAGCGCCTTGCGCGCGATCGCCGAGAGCGCGTCCGGACGGAACTCCAGTTCCACGCCTTCCATCTCGAACAGCTTGCGGAACTGCTTGCTGATCGCGTTCTTCGGCTCGGTGAGGATCTTGACCAGCGCGGTCTCGTCCAGCTCTTCCAGCGTCGCGACCACCGGCAGGCGGCCGACGAACTCGGGAATCAGGCCGAACTTGATCAGGTCCTCCGGCTCGACGTCGAACAGCACCTTGCTCACGTCCTGCTTGCGCTCGGCGCTCTTGAGCTTGGCGCCGAAGCCAATCCCGCCGGCCTCGGTGCTGCGCTGCTGGATGATCTTGTCGAGGCCGGCGAACGCGCCGCCGACGATGAACAGGATGTTGCGGGTGTCGACCTGCAGGAATTCCTGCTGCGGATGCTTGCGGCCGCCCTGCGGCGGGACGCTGGCGACGGTACCTTCGATCAGCTTGAGCAGCGCCTGCTGCACGCCTTCGCCGGACACGTCGCGGGTGATCGACGGGTTCTCGCTCTTGCGCGAGATCTTGTCGATCTCGTCGATGTAGACGATGCCCTGCTGCGCCTTCTCGACGTCGTAGTCGCACTTCTGCAGGAGCTTCTGGATGATGTTCTCGACGTCCTCGCCCACGTAACCGGCTTCGGTCAGCGTGGTGGCGTCGGCGATCGTGAACGGCACGTTGAGCAGGCGGGCCAGCGTTTCGGCCAGCAGGGTCTTGCCCGAGCCGGTCGGCCCGATCAGCAGGATGTTCGACTTCGCCAGCTCGATGTCGTCGTTCTTCTGGCGGCTCTCGATGCGCTTGTAGTGGTTGTAGACCGCGACGGCGAGGGTCTTCTTCGCCCG
The DNA here is from genome assembly GCA_023392975.1 of Pseudomonadota bacterium. Classification (GTDB taxonomy): domain Bacteria; phylum Pseudomonadota; class Gammaproteobacteria; order Xanthomonadales; family Xanthomonadaceae; genus Lysobacter_I. Next base: position 27,914 of record JAEWNA010000348.1, read on the forward strand.
CTGCTGGCCGATCACGTACTGGTCGAGGACGTCGAGGATCTCGCGCGGCTTGGGCAGGTGGCTGCGGGTGGACTGCGCCTTCTCCTCCAGCTCCTCGCGGATGATGTCGTTGCACAGCTCGACGCATTCGTCGCAGATGAACACGCTCGGGCCCGCGATCAGCTTGCGGACCTCGTGCTGGCTTTTCCCGCAGAACGAGCAATACAGGATCTTGTTGCCGTCGCCGCTGCGGCCTTGCCGGTCTTCGCTCATGCTGCTGGGGTTCTCTGACGCTGGAAGGGGGAGGATAGCATCCGCACTCCCGGCCGCAAGCCGGCCGGGGCGGAATTGACGATTTCTATTGGAATCAGCGACTTGCGCCTGCCGAAGCCGACGATCAGGCGGGCTGGATCGACTCTTCCGGACGCCGCTCGAGCACGTGGTCGACCAGACCGTAGTCGCGGGACGCCTCGGCGCTCTTGAAATTGTCGCGCTCGGTGTCGCGGGCGATGGTCTCCAGCGCCTGGCCGGTGTGGTGCGACAGGATCTCGTTCAGGCGCTGGCGCAGGGTCAGGATCTCGCGGGCGTGGATGTCGATGTCCGTCGCCTGGCCCTGGAAGCCGCCCAGCGGCTGGTGGATCATCACCCGCGAGTTCGGCAGCGCGTAACGCTTGCCCTTGGCGCCCGAGGCCAGCAGCAGGGCGCCCATGCTCGCGGCCTGGCCGACGCAGATCGTGCTCACGTCCGGCTTGATGAACTGCATGGTGTCGTAGATCGCCATGCCGGCGGTGACCACGCCGCCCGGGGAGTTGATGTACAGGCTGATGTCCTTCTCCGGGTTCTCTGCTTCGAGGAACAGGAGCTGGGCGACGACCACGTTGGCCATGTAGTCGTCGATGCCACCGACCAGGAAGATCACCCGCTCCTTCAGCAGCCGGGAGTAGATGTCGTAGGCGCGCTCGCCGCGGCTGGTCTGCTCGACCACCATCGGCACGAGGTTGAGGGCTTGGGTCTGGAGGCTGTTCATGCGTGGTCGCACCGGTCGTGGGGGCGGGTCGCGTCGCTGCGACCCGAAGGCTGGGCCCGCAGGTTACTGCGGGGCGATCGCTTCCTGGAAGCTGAGGGCGCGGTCGGTGTGGACGGCGCGCTCGGCAATCCAGTCGATGACCTGCTCTTCCATCACGCGGTTCTGCAGGCCGGCCATGAGCTGGCGGTCGCTGCGGTACAAATCAATGACCTGCTGCGGTTCCTCGTAGGTCGAGGCGATGAGACGCAGCGTTTCGTTCAGGCGTTTGGGGTCCAGGCTGAGCTGGTTGCGCTGCGCGATCTCGCCGACCAGCAGCGCGACCGTGATGCGCTTGCGCGCCGGCTCCAGGAAATCGCGCCAGGCGTCTTCCGGAGCCTCGATCTGGCGGCCCTGACGCTGGGCCTGGTCGAGGGTCTGGGCCAGCATGGCGCGGGCCTCGTTCTCGACCAGCCGCGGCGGCATTTCGACGTGGGCGTAGGTCAGGATCAGCTGCTCGCCGACTTCGCGGCGCAGGCGGTTCATCAGCGCGCCCTTGAGCTCGCGCTCGAGGTTGCTGCGGATCTCGGTGCGGAACTGGGCCATCTCGCCCGACTTCACGCCGAAGCTGCGGATGAAGGCGGCATCGACCTCCGGCAGCACCGGCTCGGACACGGCCTCGAGCTTCACGTGCACGACGACCTGCTTGCCCGCCAGCTGCGGCACGCGCCAGTCGGCCGGGAAATCCACGGTCAGGGTCTTGTCCTCGCCGGCCGACAGGCCGACCAGGGCGGTCTCGATCTCCGGGTACATGCCGCCGGAGCCGATCATGGTCACGCCGCGCTCGGCGCCTTCGGCCGGCAGGCGCTCGCCGTCGACCAGCGACCAGGTCTCGACGTCCACCGCGTCGCCGGCCTGGGCCGGGCGATTGACGATGGTCCAGCTGCGGCGCTGCATGCGCAGGTTCTCGATCATCCGGTCGATGTCGTCCTCGGTGACCTCGGCGGTGGCGCGCTCGACCTCGAGCTTGGTCACGTCGATCTCGCCGAAGTCCGGCACCACCTCGAAGGTCGCGACATAGGCCAGTTCGCCCTCGCCCGCGTCCTCCGACGGCTCGATCCGCGGGCTGCCGGCCAGGCGCAGCGCGTTCTCGCGGACGCCCTGGTCGAAGCCCCGCTGCAGCAGGTCGTCGAGGATCTCGCCGCGGACCTGCGCGCCGTAGCGCTGCTCGATGACCTTGGCCGGCACCTTGCCCGGACGGAAGCCCTTGATCTGGGCGCTGCGCGCGATCTCGCGCAGACGACCGCCGATCTGGCTGTCGATGCTCTCGGTCGGCACGCGCAGGGTCATGCGGCGTTCGAGGTTGCCCACGGATTCGACTGAAACTTGCATTGCTGGCGACTCCTGCGGCCGCGCCCTCGCGACCGGCGATGAAGGGGGTATTGGTTCGTGACCGCCCGGCCGGACGGCCTTCGGGGGCACGCCCCCGGCGGAACGGACTAGTTTCGCCGATTACGGCGCGTCCCGCCAGTTTGCGGCGATGCGCGGGGCTGGCGGAGGTCGGGGGCGGGATCGAAGCACTCGCGATCGCGTGTCCAAGTGCGGGAAAAGCCCGCACCGCCGCTCCGGACGGCCGGATCGATCAAGGCAGGACGTGCGCGCCAGGGCTTCCCCTCGCGATCGCTCGTTCATCGTCGTCGCGAGTTGCCGCCTGCCCGGCGTGGTGCGAGAGGGGGGACTCGAACCCCCACAGAGTTGCCTCCGACAGAACCTAAATCTGTTGCGTCTACCAATTTCGCCACTCTCGCGCGGCCGTTTCCCGGCTGCCGGGAAACGAAAAGCAAAACGCCCGGCCGGAGCCGGGCGTTGCTGGAACTGGTGGGCCGTCAAGGATTCGAACCTTGGACCTATTGATTAAGAGTCAACTGCTCTACCAACTGAGCTAACGGCCCGATGCGGAGAAGAATACCGCACTTGCTGCGCCTGCGACAAGCTCCCGGCGAATCATGGGAGATACTGCCCGTTCGGCGAACAAAAACGCGACATTCCAGAGGAAATTGGGGTGGCTGAGGGGACTCGAACCCCCGACAACTGGAATCACAATCCAGGACTCTAACCAACTGAGCTACAGCCACCATTGGAACGCTTGAAGCCTTGCGCGGTTTCCATCCCTGGGCCCCGCCGGGCGAACTTCCGAACGCATTTCCCGCCACGGCGTGCGGATGGCGCGCCCGGCAGGACTCGAACCTGCAACCGCCGGCTTAGAAGGCCGGTGCTCTATCCGGTTGAGCTACGGGCGCACGGGCGCATGATAGCCGGCGGACAGAACATGAACGCGGTGGCAGGCGCCGCGGAAGTGGTCGGGGTAGAGGGATTCGAACCCCCGACATCCTGCTCCCAAAGCAGGCGCGCTACCAGACTGCGCTATACCCCGCCGGTGCGTTCGGCCGGCTATTGTCGGGAGCACCGCCGCCGCTGTCAACGCACACGGCGACATCGACCGGGTATCCTGCGGGCTTCCGAACGCACATTTCCCAGGGAGCCTCCATGCGCAGCGGCAATCCGGTCCTTTCGGACTCCACCTTCCTCGACCTGAGCAGCGGTCGCGTCGTCACCGGCGCCGCGGATGCGATGACCCTCAACGGCACGGTCAACAAGACCGGCTTCCTCCTGCTGCTGTCGGTGCTGACCGCGGCGTACGCGTGGTCGAAAACCTTCGTCGCGCCGGGCGAGATCGCGCCGGGTGCCAACATTTTCCTCATCGGCGGCGCGCTCGGCGGGTTCGTGCTGGCGCTCGTGACGACCTTCAAGAAGGAATGGTCGCCGGTCACCGCGCCGCTGTACGCGCTGCTCGAGGGCTTCTTCCTCGGCACGGTGTCGGCGATCTACGACGCCCGCTTCCAGGGCATCGTGCTGCAGGCGGTGCTGCTGACCTTCGGCACCCTGTTCGCCCTGCTCTTCGCCTACCGCTCCGGCCTGATCCGCGCCACGGAGAACTTCAAGCTCGGCGTGGTCGCCGCCACCGGCGGCATCATGCTGATCTACCTGGCGACCATCGCGCTGGGCTTCTTCGGCATCCACATCCCGTACATCCACGAATCCGGGATCATCGGCATCGGCTTCAGCCTGTTCGTGGTCGTCGTCGCGGCGCTGAACCTGGTGCTGGACTTCGATTTCATCGAAAGCGGCGTCGAGGCCGGCGCACCGAAGTACATGGAGTGGTACGGCGCCTTCGGGCTGATGGTCACCCTGGTATGGCTGTACCTCGAGTTCCTGCGCCTGCTGGCGAAACTGCAGCGCCGCTGAACCCGGTCGTCGATCCGGGCATGAAAAACGGGGCGCCGCTGGCGCCCCGTTCCGTTTGTGGCCTGCGACCCGCCGAGGCTCAGAGCCGGCTGGCGATCGCCTTCGCGAACGACAGCGTATTGCCGGTGCCGCCGAGATCCGGGGTCAGCGAATCCTTCGCCTCGAGGGTGGCGATGATCGCCGCGCGCAGGCGGTTGGCATTCTCCGGCTGGCCGACGTGGTCGAGCATCTGGCCGACCGCGAGCAGCAGCGCGCACGGATTGGCCACGCCCTTGCCGGCGATGTCCGGCGCCGAGCCGTGCACCGCCTCGAAGATCGCCGCCTCGGTGCCGATGTTGGCGCCGGGGGCCAACCCCAGGCCGCCGACGAGGCCGGCGCAGAGGTCGGAGATGATGTCGCCGAAGAGGTTGGTGGTGACGATGATGTCGAACTGCTCCGGGCGCATCACCAGCTGCATGCAGGTGTTGTCGACGATCATCTCGTTGCATTCGATCTCGGGGTATTCCGCCGCGACCATGCGCGCGGTCTTCAGGAACAGGCCCGAGGTCGACTTGAGGATGTTGGCCTTGTGGACCACGGTGACCTTCTTCCGGCCGGTCTTGCGGGCCAGGTCGAAGGCGTAGCGCACGATGCGCTCGGAGCCGCGCCGGGTGATCTTCTGGGTCAGCATCGCGGTCTCGCCGTCTTCCGACAGCGACTGGCCTTCGCCGATGTACGCGCCCTCGGTGTTCTCGCGGACGGTGATCAGGTCCACGCCCGACGGGAAGCGCGACTTGGTATTCGGGAACGACTTGGCCGGGCGCACGTTGGCGTACAGGTCGAAGCGCTTGCGCAGCTCGACGTTGATCGAGCTGAAGCCCTCGCCCACCGGCGTGGTCAGCGGGCTCTTGAGCGCGATGCGATTGCGGCGGATCGAGTCGAGGGTCGCCTGCGGCAGCAGCTCGCCGTGCTTCTCGAGCGCGACCAGGCCGGCGTCGGCCTCTTCGTAGGTGAGGCCGGCGTCCATCGCGTCGAGGACGGACAGGGCGGCCTCCATGATTTCGGGGCCGATGCCATCGCCGCGGATGACGGTGATCGTTTGGGTCATGGGTCTGTTCCAGCAAGCTTGCAGCAGGATTCCAGCGGGGCCCCGGCGCGAATGCGCGGGAGCCCGGCGTCGTCGAAGAGCGGGTCGTCGGAAGCGGTAAACACCGCCGCGGAGCGCGTCGCGGGGACGGAAGGCGGCGGGACAACCGGCGAATTATGCCGGAACCGCGCCGCCCCTGCTCGAACGGCGCGTTCAGACGATGGTCTGAGAGGGCGGCGGCGCGGGAGGCCCGCGCAGGTCGCTCAGGCGTGGTCGTGCGCGGGTGCCTCTGCGGCCTCGCCCTGCTCCAGCCGGTCGAGGAAGTCGACGGCGCGACGCAGGTGTGGGATCACGATCGAGCCGCCGACCACCAGCCCGACCGAGAACGCTTCGAACATCTCGTCGCGGTCGACCCCGGCCTCGCGGCACTGGGCGACGTGGTAGCTGATGCAGTCGTCGCAGCGCATCACCAGCGAGGCGACCAGGCCCAGCAGCTCCTTGGTCTTCACGTCGAGCGCGCCGGGCTGGTAGGTCTGGGTATCCAGCGCGAAGAACCGGCGGACGACCTGGTTGGGCTCGGCCAGGATGCGCTCGTTCATGCGCTTGCGGAACGCGGTGAACTCCGCGACACGATCCCTGGCGACGCGGTCCTTCTCGTCCTGATCGGCGCCGCTCATGCGCCTTCTCCCGCGACCAGCGGCTCGAACTTGCCGGCGCGATGCAGCGCCATCATGTCGTCGAAGCCGCCGACGTGGACATCGCCGACGAAGATCTGCGGCACGCTCGTGCGGCCGGCGCGCTCGACCATGCGGTTGCGCTCGACCGGGTCGGTGTCGATCCGGACCTCGGTCCACGACAGGCCCTTGCTCTTGAGGAAATTCTTGGCGGAGATGCAGTAGGGGCAGATCGCGGTGGTGTACAGCGTGATCGGCGGCTGGGATGGCTGGCTCAAGGGGATCTCCTCGCGGCGCCGGGCGGTCGGCGCGGAACGGGGGTCATCATGGGGGGGGCTGCAGGCCATTTCCACCCGCGGGGCGGCGCGGGTCGGGAAACGCTGCGATCCACCTCCGGCGGACAGGAGGCGCGATGCGAGGCGAACGGTACGCGAACCGGCCGAACGCGCTTCATCCCGGCGCCATCCCGGTCCGATTAACAGCGCATTCACGCCGCAAACGGCCGCAAGCGTCATCCTGTCGCCCGATATTCCGCTGCGGACCCCGACCATGCGCCTGCCGGCCACCCTCGCCGCCCTCACCTTCGCGCTCGCTTCGGCCGTGGCGCCGGCGCAGGAGACGAAGCTGCCGGACATCGGCTCGTCCGCCAACGAACTGCTGAACCCGGCCAAGCAGGCCGAATACGGCAGCATGATGCTGGCCCAGCTGCGCCACTACGACTACGTGCTCGACGACCCGCTGGTCGACGGCTGGCTGCAGTCGGTCGGCCACCGGCTGGCGGCCGCCAGCGACAAGCCGCAGCAGCCGTTCACCTTCTTCATGCTCCGGGACCGGCAGTTCAACGCCTTCGCCACCCTTGGCGGTTACGTCGGCGCCAACGCCGGCATGATCCTGGCGGCGGAAGACGAGGACGAAGTCGCCGGCGTGCTGGCGCACGAGGTCGCCCACGTCACCCAGACCCACGTCCTGCGCGCCGCCGAGCGGGCGCAGAAGGACAGCGTGCCGATCCTGCTGGCGATGCTCGGCGCGATCGCCGTGGCCCAGTCGGCCGGCGGCTCGTCCTCGGGCGACGCCTCGATGGCCGCGCTGGCGACGGCGCAGGGCCTGATGGTGCGGCGCCAGATCGACTACACACGCTCGAACGAGGCGGAAGCCGACCGGATCGGCATCCAGACCCTGGTCCGCGCCGGCTACGACCCGCAGGCGATGGTCCGCATGTTCGAGGAGATGCAGTCGATCTCGCGGGTGAACCAGGGAGGCGAACGCGAACGCACGCCGAGCTACCTGCAGACCCACCCGGTCACGACCACCCGCATCAGCGAGGCCCGCGCCCGCGCCGAAACGCTCGCGGCGAAGCCGCCGGCGATCGACGCCGGCGACGTGCCCGGCGGCAATCCGCTGTTGCCGCCGGGGCTCCGCATGTCCGGCGATGCGGCCGGCAGCGACAGCGTGCAGTTCGGCTGGGCGCAGGAGCGCATCCGCGTGCTCAGCGCCGACACCGCCGCGCAGGCCGTGCGCGAGTACGAGCGCATGCGCAAGGCGAAGCCGCTCACCGACGCCCAGCGCTACGGCCTGGCCCTCGCCCACGAACGCAACGGCGACCACGCCGCCGCCAGGAAGGAGCTCGCCCCGCTGCTCGCCAGCTACCCGGCCGACCCCTGGATCGTCATCGCGATGGCCGAATCCGAGGCGCACGCCGGCGATCTCGCCGCCGCCGACCGGCGCATGGAGGCGCTGCTCGCGCGCATGCCGCGGCACCGCGCGGCCAGCCTGAGCTACGCCCGCCTGCTGGTGGAGCGCAACGATGCCGACGCCGGCCGCCGGGCGCAGGCCGTGCTGCGGCCGCTGCTGTCGACGACGAAGGACGACCCGATCTTCCAGCAGACCTTCGCCCGCGCCAGCGAGGCCGCGGGCGACCCGGTCCGCGCCGGCGAGGCCTACGCCGAGGCCGAGGTGCTGAACGGCCGGCCGGAACGGGCGCTGGTCCAGCTCAACACCCTGCTCAAGCGGCCGGAAGTGGACTACTACGCCCGCGCCCGGATCGAGGCGCGCATCGCCGAGATCACGCCCTCGGTGCTGGAACTGCGCCGTCAGGGCGTGCGCGACGACGCGCTGGAACGCCGGATCTGACGGCACGCGCGGGCTTCGGCCGGCCCGGCGGCAACCGCGGCGGTGACGCATGTCCGCCGTCACCGTCCGGTCACAAAAGTGTCGTCTACTGTGGCCTGCGCCCGGTCGGCATCGCCCGACCGGACCTCCCCCGCAGCCGATCCGCCAGAGCCCATGCAGAAGCGCATCCTCATCGTCGACGACGAACCCGCGATCCGCGACATGGTCGCCTTCGCCCTGCGCAAGGGCGAGTACGAGCCGGTCCACGCCGGCGACGCCCGCGAAGCCCAGGCCGCCATCGCCGAACGCGTACCCGACCTGATCCTGCTCGACTGGATGCTGCCCGGCACCAGCGGCCTCGAACTGGCCAGGCGCTGGCGCCGCGACACCCTCACCCGCGAGATCCCGATCATCATGCTCACCGCCCGCGGCGAGGAGAACGATCGGGTCGGCGGGCTGGAAGCCGGCGTCGACGACTACGTGGTCAAGCCCTTCTCGGCGCGCGAACTGCTGGCCCGCATCCGCGCGGTGCTGCGCCGCGCCCGCGACGACGACGAGGACGGCAGCGTCCAGGTCGGCGGGCTGCGCATCGATGGCGCCTCGCATCGCGTCTACGCCGGCGAGGCGCAGGTGCAGATGGGCCCGACCGAATATCGCCTGCTGCACTTCTTCATGACCCACGCCGAGCGGGTCTACACCCGCAACCAGCTGCTCGATCACGTCTGGGGCGGCAACACCTACGTTGAGGAACGCACGGTCGACGTGCACATCCGCCGGCTGCGGCGCGCGCTGGAGCCGGTGCAGCTCGAGGGGATGGTGCAGACCGTGCGCGGCGCCGGCTATCGCTTCTCGGCGACGCTCTGATCGCCCGGGTCGCCCCGGACGAACGCCGGTAGACTGCAAGGATGCCGATCGACGCCCGCAACGCGTGGTTCCGGACGCTGGGGCTGCTGGCCTTGGCGCTGGCGGCCGCGCTCGCGCTGGGCCTGATCGTCGGCCAGCCGTGGCCGGTGCTCACCTTCGCCGCGCTGGGCGTCGTGGCCTGGCATTACTGGAAGCTGCGCAAGCTCCTGCTGCGCCTGACCGCGCGCAAGCGCGAAGCGCCGCCGGCCGGCGACGGCGTCTGGAACCAGCTCGACCGGCTGCTCCATCGCAGCCAGGCCGAGGTCCGCGGCCGCAAGCGCCGGCTGGTGGCGATGCTGCGCGCCTACCGCGCCGCCGCGGCCGCCCTGCCCGCCGCCATCGTCGTGGTCGAGCGCAACAGCCAGCGCATCCTGTGGTTCAACGAGGCCGCGACCCGGCTGCTCGGCCTGCGCTATCCGCGCGACACCGGCACCTCGCTCGGCGACCGGCTGCAGCCATTGCCGGTCGCGCACTGGCTCGCCACCGGGCGCAACGCCGAACCGCTGCACGACGTGGCCTCACCCGTCGGCGCCGACCTGCGCCTGAGCCTGCGCCTGATCCCCTATTCCGACGAACTGTGGCTGCTGGTCGCGCGCGATGTCAGCAAGGTGATGCGGCTGGAGCAGATGCGCCGCGACTTCGTCGCCAACGTGTCGCACGAGTTGCGCACGCCGCTGACCGTGGTCCACGGCTACCTCGATATGCTCGATCCCGAGGAAAAGCCGGACTGGGCGCCGATGCTGACCGAGATGCAGCGGCAGTCGCAGCGGATGACCCAGCTGGTCGAGGACCTGCTGACCCTGTCGCGGCTGGAAGCGCAGGACGCCCTGCCCGAGGAAACCGTGTCGATGGCGTCGATGCTGGCGACCCTGCGCCGCGAGGCCGAGGCGCTGAGCCAGCGCCGGCACACGATCTCGGTGCAGGACGAGGCCGGCGTCGACCTCTGGGGCTCGGCCAAGGAGCTGCACAGCGCGTTCTCGAACCTGGTCAGCAACGCGATCCGCTACACGCCGGCCGGCGGCAACATCCGCGTGCGCTTCGCGCCCGAAGCCGACGGCGGCGTGTCGCTGGCGGTCGAGGACACCGGTTACGGCATCCCGGCGTCGCACCTGCCGCGCATCACCGAACGCTTCTACCGCGTCTCCACCAGCCGCTCGCGCGAGAGCGGCGGCACCGGCCTCGGCCTGTCGATCGTCAAGCACGTGCTGAACCTGCACCAGGCGCGGCTGGAGATCGAGAGCGAGGTCGGCCGCGGCAGCCGTTTCGCCTGCCGCTTCGGACGCGAGCGCGTCCGTGCGCGAGAATCCCATCCCGGCAACTCCCTTTCCGCGGACCCCGCATGAGCCCCCGTCGAACGCAACGCTCCGCCCCCCGTCCGCAGACCGTCGTGGACGCCGCGCAGGACGCCGATCCGCTGCGCGACAGCGCGCTCTACCTCAACCGCGAACTGTCGCAGCTGGACTTCAACTTCCGGGTGCTGGCCCAGGCGCAGGATCCGTCGGTGCCACTGCTGGAACGGCTGCGCTACCTGTGCATCTCCTGCACCAACCTCGACGAGTTTTTCGAGATTCGCGCCGCGACCGTGCGCCATGCGCTCGACTTCGGCATGCCGCTGGCCGCCGACGGCATCCCGCACGCCAGCCTGCTCAAGCGCATCCACGACCGCGCCGCCGAACTCGTCCGCGAACAGTACCGCTGCTTCTACGAGGAAGTGCGCCCGGCGCTCTTCGACGCCGGCATCCGCCTGCTCCAGCGCGAACAGTGGAGCGACGCGCAGACCGCCTGGCTGCGCCAGTACTTCCTCGAGGAGATCATGCCCGTGCTGTCGCCGCTGGGCCTGGATCCGTCGCACCCGTTCCCGAAGATCCTCAACAAGTCGCTGAACGTGGTGGTGGTGCTGGAGGGTCGCGACGCCTTCGGCCGCGAGGCGCACCTGGCGATCGTGCGCGCGCCGCGCTCGCTGCCGCGCATCATCCGCGTGCCTGACGAGGACAACGGCGAGGACGAGAGCCACGACTACGTGTTCCTGTCGTCGATCCTGTCCGAATTCGTCGGCGAGCTGTTCCCCGGCATGAAGGTCAAGGGCGCCTACCAGTTCCGCGTCACCCGCAACTCCGAGCTGATCGTCGACGAGGAGGAGGTCGAGAACCTCGCGCTGGCGCTGCGCGACGAACTGCTCGGCCGCGGCTACCTGCGCGCGGTGCGGCTGGAGATCGCCGAACAGTGCCCGCAGGACATCGTGCATTTCCTGCTGCAGAACTTCGACCTGCCCGAGAATGCGGTGTATCGCATCAACGGCCCGGTCAACCTCAATCGCGTGGTCCAGGTCTACGACCTGGAGAACCGTCCCGACCTGAAGTTCCCGGCGTTCCAGCCGCGCAATCCGCTGGAGGGCGAACCGGTGTTCGCGCGGGTGGCCGCCGGCGACCTGCTGCTGCACCACCCGTTCGACGCGTTCTCGCCGGTGCTGGACCTGATCCGCCAGGCGGCCGAGGACCCGAACGTCCTCGCGATCAAGCAGACGCTGTACCGCGCCGGTCGCGATTCGCCGATCGTCGAGCACCTGGTCCAGGCCGCGCGCAACGGCAAGGACGTGACCGTGGTGGTCGAGTTGCGCGCGCGCTTCGACGAGGAGGCCAACCTGCGCCTCGCCGATCGGCTGCAGGACGCCGGCGTGCAGGTGGTCTACGGTGTGGTCGGCTACAAGACCCACGCCAAGATGCTGCTGATCGTGCGCCGCGAAGGCCGCACGCTGCGCCGCTACACGCACCTCAGCACCGGCAACTACCACGCCGGCACCTCGCGCGCCTACACCGACTTCGGCCTGATCACCGCCAACCCCGACATCGGCAGCGACGTGCAGCAGATCTTCCAGCAGATCTCCGGCCTCGCCCCGGCGATCAAGCTGCGACGGCTGCTGCAATCGCCGTTCACGCTGCATGCCGGCGTGCTCAAGCGCATCGAACGCGAGACGAAGCACGCGCTCGCGGGACGGCCGGCGCGGATCATCGCCAAGATGAACGCGCTCAACGAGCCGCAGGTCATCCGCGCACTGTACGAGGCGTCGCAGGCGGGCGTGGAGATCGACCTGATCGTGCGCAGCGCCTGCACCCTGCGCCCGGGCATGCCCGGCGTGTCGGACCGCATCCGGGTGCGCTCGATCGTCGGCCGCTTCCTGGAGCACAGCCGCGTGTGGTGGTTCGCCAACGACGACGCGCCGGAGCTGTTCTGCTCCAGCGCCGACTGGCTGGAGCGCAACCTGCTGCGCCGGGTGGAGACCGGGTTCCCGATCCTCGACCCGGCGCTCGCCGCGCGGGTCAAGGCGGAGTCGCTGGACAACTACCTGCAGGACACGCTCAACGCCTGGGAACTGCGCGCGGACGGCAGCTATCGCCGGATCGAACCGGACGAAGACCATCCGCCGCTTTCGGCGCAGGCGATGCTGCTCGCGGCGATCGGCGGGTGACGGACGGCTGATCGCGAGGCGGCCGCGCGGACCTCGCTCTCCGCCGAACGTCTGGTTCCGTTCGGCACGGGCTGTCGGTAAGCTGCGCGACATTCGGCGCCGCATGCGCCTGCCCGCTGCCCTGCATCGCAGAAGGTCCGCCGCTTGAATCGATCCGCTCCCGGTCGCGCCACCACCCCGCCGCAGGACGGCGAACCGCTCGCTGCCATCGACCTCGGGTCGAACAGTTTCCACATGGTCGTGGCGCGCACCGTGCTCGGCCAGTTGCGGATCATCGACCGCCTGCGCGAGACCGTGCGCCTGGCCGACGGCCTCGACGACCGCGGCGGCCTGGCGCCCGAAGCCCGCCAGCGTGCGCTGGACTGCCTGTCCCGCTTCGGCGAACGCATCCGCGATTTCCCGCCGCACAACGTCCGCGCGATCGCGACCAACACGGTGCGCGCGCTGCGCCAGCCGCAGGTGTTCCTCGGCGAGGGCGAAGTCGCGCTCGGCCATGCCATCGAAGTGGTGTCGGGCCGCGAGGAGGCGCGCCTGATCTACCTCGGCGTGGCCCATGCGCAACCGCCGAAGCCTGCGCAGCGGCGGCTGGTGATCGACATCGGCGGCGGTTCGACCGAGTGCATCATCGGCTCGGGCTTCGACACGATCGAACGCGAGAGCCTGCAGATCGGCTGCGTCGCCAGCACCCGCCGCTTCTTCCCCAACGGCAAACTCTCGAAGAAGCGCTGGAAGGAGGCGCTGACCGAGATCGAGGCCGAATTCCAGCAGTTCGCGGGCCTGTATCGCGCGCTGGGCTGGCAGGAGGCGATCGGTTCGTCCGGCACCAACAAGGCGATCGGCGACATCTGCGCGGCGATGAAGCTGACCAAGGGCGCGGTGACCGCCGAGGCGCTGCCGGTCGTGCGCGACCGGCTGCTGGCCGCCGACCGCATCGACGCCATCGACCTGCCCGGCCTGTCCGAGGACCGTCGGCCGATCATCGCCGGCGGCGTGCTGGTGCTAGAGGCGGCGTTCGAGACGCTCGGCCTCAAGCGCGTGCTGGTGAGCAAGGCGGCGATGCGCGAGGGCGTGCTGTACGACATGCTCGGCCGCGGCGGCGCGGACGACCCGCGCGACGGTTCGATCGACGCGCTGATGCAGCGTTACGGAATCGATCGCGTGCAGGCCGCGCGGGTCGAGGACACCGCGATGCAGCTGTTCGACCAGGTCGCGGACCGCTGGAACCTCGGCGAGGACGAGCGGCGCATGCTGGTGTGGGCCGCGCGCGTGCACGAGCTCGGGCTGGCGATCGCGCACAGCCAATATCACGTGCACGGCGCCTATGTGCTGGAGCACTCCGACATTTCCGGCTTCACCCGGCAGGAGCAGCTATTCCTCGCCGCGCTGGTGCGCAACCACCGCCGCAACATCTCCAACAAGCTGCTGGACGCCCTGCCCGACCGCCTGCTGCAACCGGCCAAGCGCTGCACCGCGCTGCTGCGGCTGGCAGTGTTGCTGCACCGTTCGCACGAGGCCGAATCGATCCCGCGGCTCGAACTGCGCGCCGCCAACGGCACGCTCGCGGTCGCGCTGTCGCCGGCGTGGCTGGACGAACGCCCGCTGCTGCATTCCGACCTGGCGCACGAGCCCGAAGGCATGGCCGGACTCGGCATCGCGCTGCAGGTACCGGTCTAGCGGACCCGTTCTACAGGATCCGCGGCCTGCGGCGTCATCGCGCGGTCATGACCGCGCCATCGACACGCCATCGCACCGCCACCGGCGCTTCATCGCCGCCGCGCAGACTCTGCGAAACCGGAGTCCGCGCATGCATTACGCGATCGTCACCGAAACTTGGCCGCCGGAGATCAACGGCGTCGCACTGACCGTGCATGGCCTCGAGCAGGGACTGCGCGCGCGTGGGCACAGGGTGAGCCTGATCCGTCCGCGGCAGACACGCGCACAGGCACCGGCGCCCGACGAGCGCCTGGTCCCGGGCCTGCCCCTGCCGCGCTATCCGGGCCTGCGCTTCGGTCTGCCGGTCACGCGCCGGCTGACCACCACCTGGCGTCTCCAGCGCCCGGACGCGATCTACGTGGCCACGGAAGGCCCGTTGGGGTGGTCGGCGCTGCGCGCTGCGCGCGCGCTGCACATCCCCGTCGCGACCGGGTTCCACACCCGCTTCGATCGCTACATGCGCGACTACGGCGCACCGTTCCTCGAATCCGTGGCGCTGCGCTGGATGCGCCGCTTCCACAACGGCGCGCAGGCCACGCTGGTACCCACCGAAGAACTGCGCGCGGAGCTGCACGGCCTCGGCTTCACCCATCCGGTGCGGCTGCCGCGGGCGGTCGACACCACGCTGTTCCGGCCGCAGCGCCGCGACGATGTCCTGCGCGCCGCCTGGGGGCTGCGCGCGGAAGACCTCGCCGTGGTGCACGTCGGCCGGATCGCACCCGAAAAGAATCTCGCGCTCGCGGTCCGCGCGTTCCGCACGCTGCAGCGAGCCGCACCGTCCGCACGCTTCGTCTGGGTCGGGGACGGCCCGGCGCGGGCGCAGCTCGAACGCGAGAACCCGGACTTCGTGTTCTGCGGCATCCAGCGCGACGAGACGCTGGCGCGGCATTTCGCCAGCGCCGACCTGTTCCTGTTCCCGAGCCGCAGCGAGACCTACGGCAACGTCACCCTCGAAGCAATGGCCTGCGGCGTGCCGACCGTCGCCTTCGACTACGGCGCGGCGCGCGAATGCCTGCGCGACGGCGTGCACGGCGCGGCCGTCCGCGACGATGGCGAAGGCGCGGACGATGCCTTCGTCGATGCGGCCGTGCGCATCGCCACCGACCATGCCCTGCGCGCGCAGATGCGTCTGGCCGCGCGCGACGCGGTCTCGGCGCTGCGTCCCGAGCGGGTCGCCGCCGATTTCGACGCCATCCTGCAACGTCTCGCCCAAGCGGAGATGCGCCATGAACCCCGTCTCGCTGCGCCGTCGCCTGCGGGCGAATGAATCGGCCTGGTGCCTGCGCGCCAACGCGCTGTGCGACCGGCGCCTCCCGCTGCGATTCTTCGCGATCGTCAGCCGCCTCGGCGACGGCATCTTCTGGTATGCGCTGATGGCCGCGCTCGCGCTCTTCGGCGGCAGTGCCGGGCGCGCCGCGGCCCTGCACCTGGCGACGGTCGGGGCCGTGTCGCTTGTGCTCTACAAGGCGCTGAAGCGCTGGACGCGTCGCCCGCGCCCCTGCGCGGCGGACCTGCGCATCCGCGCGGGGATCGCGCCGCTGGACGAATTCAGTTTCCCGTCGGGGCACACGCTGCATGCGGTCGCCTTCACCATCGTCGCGCTGTGGTACGTGCCGGCGCTGGCCTGGCTGCTGATCCCGTTCGCGGCCAGCGTCGCCGCATCGCGGGTGGTGCTCGGCCTGCACTACCCGAGCGACGTGCTCGCAGCGACGGGGATCGGGAGCGTGCTCGCGGCGGGGTCGCTGTGGGTGCGGGAGGACGTGATGGGGTTGCTGGCCTGAGACCGCATTGCGGGTGCGTCAGCGCGATAGCCGGCTTGGCGGAAAGCGACGATCCAGGATTCAACCATCGAATCCTCGGAAGCACGCGACAAGCCTGAAATCCTTGTCCAAGGCATTCAATCGAACGTTTCCACCGTCGCCAGCCGCAGTCCGGGCACCAGTTGCCCCGGCCAGTCGCGATCGTTCGCGACCTGCGCCTGCGCACGGCTGTCGGCGAGCGCCTGCGGGTCGCAATCGGCGCAGGCCCAGCCGCTGGCCCGATCGGTGATCGACAGCACGCCGTCGGCGGGCAGGCCGACGTCCATCGGTGCGTACAGCGTCGCTTCGCCGGTGTTGACGTCGAGCGCCGGACTCCACGGCGCCTCGCCCGCGGTCACCGCCTGCGCGACGAACGCGCGGTTCTCGAGCGCGCGTGCGAGCGCCCCCGTGCGCACGCGAGTCGCGCCGGCGGCGGTGTCCGTGCAGCTCGGCACCAGCAGCAACCGTGCACCGGCCTCGCACTGGGCGCGCACCGGCAGCGGGAATTCGATGTCGTAGCAGATCGCGATGCCGATGCGCACGCCATCGAGCTCGAACACCTTCAGCGCATCGCCGCCGTCGATCACGCCGGTCTGCTTCTCGAAGCCGGTGAGCTGCAGCTTGTCCTGCCACGCATGCCCGCCGTCCGCGGTGAACAGGTCGGCACGATTGCGGAAACGGCCGTCGCCCGTGTCGAGCAGGAACGTGCCGGCGACGACATGCAGGTCGAGATCGCGAGCCAGACCGGAAAACAGGTCGCACCAGGCCGCGCGATGCGCCTGCAGCGCGGCGAGCGAGGCGTGGAGATCCCCGCGCACGTCCGGCGCGAAGGTCGCGCCGAGTTCCAGCGACAGGTACTCCGGCAACACCGCGATGCGTGCGCCCAGCGCCGCGGCATCGCGCAGCCAGCGCGCCTGCTTGTCGGCGAAGTCGTCGAATCGCGCCGGCGCGTCGATCGGGTATTTGGCGGCGGCGACCTTCACGACGCGCGCCCCGGATCCAGCGGCCGCGTCCAGAAGGTCAGCGCATGCTCGACTTCGTGCTGGCCGGGCTCGTTCCAGTGCAGCCGGAGGGTCATGCCCGGCTGGCGCACGTAGCCGCGTTTCGTCCAGAACGCCTCGTTGCCGCGATGGCCGGGCGGGCGACGCGGGTCGTCGTCGGCGCGATCGACCGCGCAGAAGGCGGTCGTCGCGAAGCGCCCGAGTGCGGCGGCGTGCGCTTCGCGATGGTCGAAGAACGCATGGCCGATGCCGCGGCCGCGATAGGCCGGCAGCAGCACCGATTCGCCGAAATAGAACACGCGATCGGCGTCGAGGCCGGCGGCATCGAACGGGGCGCGGAATTCCGCGGTGTCGTCGACCAGCGGCAGGCCGGTGGACGCGCCGACCACCGCATCGCCGTCGAAGGCGAGCACGCACACGCTGTCGGGCGAGGACACGTAAGCGTCGAGGTATTCGCGCTCGTAGGCCGGATCGCCCGCGTAGAGGTACGGCCAGTCGCGGAACACCGCGATGCGCAGCGCGGCGACCGCATCGAGGTGACGACGCATCCCGGCACCGGAACAGCGAAGGATCGTGAGGTCGGTCAGGGCCATCCGCGGATTCTAGAGGCTGGCCCCGGACATGGCGACGCCGCGGGCGGACCCGCGGCGTCGTGTCACCTGATCCGGCGCCTGCCGGTCAGCGCCGGCCGTCGCTGCGCGCCATGCGCACCTCGCCGCGCCAATCGCCCAGCACCGCATAGTCGACGGTCGCCTCGCCCTCGACGTAGCGGTAGTCCAGGCGACAGCGGCCGCTGCCGGCGGGTTCCAGACGACCGCGGGTCATGCCGCGCGCCAGCAGGTCCTCGGTGACGATGGACCGGGCCTGCGTGTCCTGCAGGCCGCAGTCGCCGCGGAGCAGTTCGCCGTACAGCCGCCAGCTGGTCAGCGTCGCGGTGACGAGGAACAGCGTGAACAGCAAGGAGGCCGACCGGAAGGTGGACATCATCGCGGCGTCTCCGCTCAGGCCGCCGGGGTCGGCGGGGTGGGCGGCGACGGCGGCACGGTGCGCATCGGCATGGCGCTGCCCAGCGCGTACCAGTCGACCTTGCGGGTGACGACCATGATCGCGGCCAGGATGAGGAACAGCAGGCCCGCGCCGAGCACCATCGCGTTGTCCTCCGAGATCAGCAGCCCGTAGAGCACGCCGTAGAGCAGCGTCAGCATCGTCGCGAAACCGAAACCGCGCGTCCACGAGCGCAGCACGTGGCTGACGTAGTAGCCGAGCAGGCCGATGCAGGCGGCGCTGGCGGCCAGATAGGCCTGGCCGAACGGGACGTGTTCCGACAGCGCGACCAGCAGCAGGAAGAAGATCGCCAGCGCCAATCCGACCAGCCCGTACTGCACCGGGTGGATGCGCAACTGCTTGATCAGCTCGAACATGAAGAAGCCGACGAAGGTCAGCAGCACGAACAGGATGCCGTACTTGGTGGCGCGGTCGGCCTGCGAGTAGATGTTGACCGGATCGACCAGCGACACCGAGACCACGTCCAGGCCGGTATCGCCCTCGCCGTCGCGGAAGCCGATCGCGCCCACGTTCGGCTGGGTCTTGCCGCCGAGGTACTGCGCCTGCGCGTTGGTCGCCAGCGCGGACACTTCCCACTCGCCGTGGAAGCCGCCGTCGGTGATCGACTGCTTGCGCGCGGTGAACGAGCCGTTGAACTGCGGGTGCGGCCACTTCGAATCCAGCACGATGCGATTGCGTTCGCCCAGCGGCGCGATCGCCAGCGTCTCGGTGCCTTCCAGCGAGAATTCCAGGTGCGTATCGAAGGTCATCGTGTCGCCGGCCTTCGGCGCCGCGAGGCGGGCATGCAGGCCGCTGCCCTCGCGTCCTCCGAGCCCGCGCGCCAGCGGGGTGTCGACCTCGTCGATGCGCAGTTTCTGCAGTCCCGCCAGCCCGCGCACGTCGCCGATGCCGTACATCAGCCAGGCACGACCGATCTTCCGCGGCAGTTCGGGAGTGTCGTCGGCGGGGATCTTCGCCGCGAACGCCGCGGTGGTGACGTCCTGCAGCTCGTAGCCGCGGACCTCGTGCAGGCCGATGAACTTGCTGCGCGGCAGGATCGTGCCCTTCACATCCATCGTGGTCGGGAAGAACACCCACTGGCCGGACTCGCCATCCTTCTTGACCTTGCGGACGACCACGCCGTCCTTGTTCTTTTCCTCCACCTCGATCGTCTCGACGTAAGGCACGACGAGCACGGGGCCGACCAGCGACTGCGCGCCGGCGCTGGTGCGCGCGATCGAACGCACGGCTTCGTCGCGGTAGTACTGCCGCTCCTGGATGGTGCCGCGGATCATCATCAGCGGGACGAGGAGCAGGATGGTCATGCCGACCACCATCAGGGTCTTGAAGATCAGGCGCATCGCGGCCTCCGGGGTTGGGAACGCACCCAGTCTCGGAAGTCCACGGGGGGTGGCGATGGCGCTCGCGTGAAGCGAAGGTGAAGCCGTCCGCTTCGGGCGGACAGAACGCGCTCAGGCGATCGGCAGCAACAGCGAGGCGACGGCGCCGCCGTCCTCGCGATTGCCCAGCCGCGCCTCGCCGCCGTGCAGCTCTGCGGCCTCGACGACGAAACACAGCCCCAGGCCGCTGCTGCGGCTGCCGCCGGCGGGCCGGGCCAGCGAGTAGAACCGTTCGAACGCGCGATCCAGCGCGTAGTCCGGCACACCGGGGCCGCGATCCAGCACGTCGACGCGGACGCGATCGCCGTCGCGATGCAGCCGCACCTCGACCACGCTGCCCGGCGGCGCGAAATCCGCCGCATTGTCCAGCAGGTTCAGCAGCGACTGCCGCAGCAGGAAGGCGTCGCCCGACACCCGCGCGGCGTCGTCCTCGGCGATCTCCAGCCGCAGCGATTTCTGCGCACATTTCGGCGCGATCCGCTCCGCCGCCTCGTCGACGATCGCGCGCAGGTCCAGCCGCTGCGGCTGCTCGATCCGCTGGCGGTGCTCGACCGCCGCCAGCGCCAGCAGCTTGTCGATCATCTCGGCCATGCGCTCGCTCTGCGCGTGGATGGTGGCGACGAAGCGCGCGCGGTCCGCCGCCGGCATGGTCTCGCCGGCGGAGTCCAGCAGCTCGGCGCTGCCACGGATCGCGGCCAGCGGGCTCTTCAGTTCGTGGGTCAGCGCGTGGACGTACTGCTCGACGTACTGCTTGCCTTCCAGCTTGGCGCGCATGGTCTCCAGCGCGCGGCCGAGATCGCCGAATTCGCCGGCGCTGTCGGGGGGGCTGGCGCGCTCGCCCGCGGTCACCGCATCGGCGTAGCGACGCAGCGCGCCGAGCTGGCGCGACAGCCACCACGCGGCGAGCAGGCCGATCGCCAGCGCCACGCCCAGCAGCACCCCGCCCCAGCGCAGGATCACGCCCTGGCTGCGGGCGATGAACGGCGCGATGGTCTGGTTGGGCTTGGCGACGGTGAGCACGCCGACGATGCGGTCGCGGTCGCCGTCGCCGCTGCGCTGCTTGATCGGCGCGGCGACGTGCATCACCGACGAGGTCTCGTCGTCCGGATCGACCTGGGTCGAACGCGCGCCGTACTTGCCGCGCAGGGTGAGATACACGTCGTTCCAGCGCGAATAGTCCTTGCCGACATCGCGGCCGTCGGAGTCGAACACCACGATGCCGCGGGCGTCGGTGACGTAGATGCGGGTGCTGACGCGCCGTTTTCGGAAACCCCAGATGTCGGCGCCGAGGTCGCGGTCGGTCAGCGCGCGCACGTGGGCGGCGAAGCGGCCGTCGTCGATGTGGCCGGCGAGCATGTCGTCCGCGGCCTGCTCCGCGAGCAGGTTGGCGGTGTCGACCAGCGTGTCCTCCATCGCCTGGCGCACACCGGGCTTCACTTCCTGCAGGAACACGCGGCCCAGCAGCAGCGCCGCGATCGCGACGATCAGGAAGTAGCCGAGCAGGATGCGGAGGCCGATGCGCATGCGCCGGCTCAGCCTTCCCCGGTCTCGAGCGAATAACCGAGGCCGCGGTGGGTGCGGATCGGGTCGGCATCGGGCTGTCCTGCCGCCTCGTCCACGATGCGCAGCTTGCCGCGCACCGTCTTGACGTGGGTATCGACGGTGCGGTCGCCGCTGTCCAGCGCGTCGGCCCAGACCCTGTCCATCAGCTGCGCCCGCGACAGCACCGCGCCGGGACGCTGCAGCAGCGCTTCGAGCAGGCCGTATTCGTAGCGGGTGAGGTCCAGCGGGCGTTCGCGGTAGCGGATGCGGCGGCCTTCGCGGTCGATCGAGAACGTGCCGTGCGCGCGCCACGCGGTGGCGTCCGCCTGCGCGCGACGGCGCAGGCGCGCACGCACGCGGGCGACCAGTTCGCGCGGCGAGAAGGGCTTGACCACGTAGTCGTCGGCGCCGAGTTCCAGGCCGACGACGCGGTCGATCTCGCCGTCGCGGGCGGTGAGGAAGATCACCGGCACCTCGCTGACGGCGCGGATCGCGCGGCAGACCTCGAAGCCGGTGGTGTCGGGCAGGCCCACGTCGAGCACGACCAGGTCGATGCCGCCCTGGCGCAGCCGCGGCAGCGTCGCGCCACCGACGGCGACATGCTCGGCCGCGAAGCCCTCGGCGCGCAGCGCGTAGAGCACGGTGTCGGCGATCGCGGTCTCGTCTTCGACGACGAGGATGGTGGAGGTCGCGCTCATGGACGGACAGGCCGGAGGATGCCGGCATTGTAGGGCGTCCGCAGGGCCGGTTCGGCATCCCGTTTGGCATACCATGGCGGCCTCGCCCGTCCTGCCCGCGCATGAACTACCGCCACGCCTTCCATGCCGGCAACCACGCCGACGCGCTCAAGCACGCCCTGCTGCTGGCGCTGTGCGATGCGCTGGTCGCCAAGCCGGCGCCGCTGTTCGCCCTCGACACCCACGCCGGCGCCGGCGTCTATGCGCTGGCCGGCGAAGCGGCGACGCGCACCGGCGAGGCGGTGGACGGCATCGGCCGGTTGCTGGCGGCACCACCCGCGGAGCCGGGCGTCGCGCGCTACCTCGACGCCGTGCGCGCCTGCCGCGCGGCCTGCGGTGAGGACGCCTATCCCGGCTCGCCGTGGCTGCTGGCGCACGCGCTGCGCGCGCAGGACAGGATCGCCTGCTGCGAACTGCGCGAGGACGATGCGGCGCTGCTGAAGCAGGCGCTCGGTGCGGACCCGCGCGTCGGCGTGCACCTGCGCGACGGCTACGCGGCGATGCGCGCGCTGCTGCCGCCGAAGGTCGACGGGCAGAAGATCGGTCGCGGCCTGGTGCTGATCGACCCGCCCTACGAGGCCCAGCTCGCCGAATTCGACACCGCCCTCGCCGCGATCCGCGACGGTCTCGCCCGCTGGCCGCAGGCGGTGGTCGCGCTGTGGTATCCGATCAAGCGGCGCAGCGCGCTGATGCCGTTCCTGCGCGCCGCCGCCGCGCTGGACGCGAAGTCGGCGCTGGTCTGCGAGTTGCTGGTGCGACCCGACGATTCGCCGCTGCGCATGAACGGCAGCGGCCTGCTGGTGCTCAATGCGCCGTGGCGGTTCGATGCGGCCGCCGGCGCCATCGCCGAGACCCTGCGCGATGTGCTGGGCGAGGCCGGCGCCTCGACGCGCACGGAATGGCTGCGCGCGCCCGCCTGAGGCCGTTCCGGGTCAGTCGCCGGAACGGCTGTCCGGCTCGAAGAAGCTCCAGCGCACTTCCGGGAAGCGCTGCTTCACCGCACGCTCGACCCGGTTGATCGCCTCGATCAGCGCGTCGGCGCTGTCCGCCGGGGCCATCTCCGCCTGCACCGACAGCATCACCTCGTTGCCGAGCTGCAGCGTGATCAGGCTGATCACCCCGGCGACTTCAGGACGGGCGGCGATGAAGGCACGGACTTCCTGCTCGCGGTCCGGGTCCATGCTCTGGCCGATCAGCAACGCCTTGACCTCGACCGCGACGAAGATCGCGACCACCACCAGCAGCAGGCCGATGGCGAGGGTACCGATGGCGTCCCAGATCGGATCGCCGGTGACCACGCTGAGCACTACCGCCACAAGGGCCAGCGCGAGGCCGATCAGCGCGGCGAGGTCCTCGCCGAAGATCACGACCAGTTCGGCCTGCCGGCTCTCGCGGAACCACTGCCACAGCGAGCGGTCGCCGCGCGCCTTCTTCACTTCCTGCAGGCAGGCCCGCATCGACATGCCTTCGGCGAGGAGGCCGAACACCAGCACGCCGACCGCCCACCACCACTGCTGCAGCGGCTCGGGGTGCTGCAGCTTGTGCAGGCCCTCGTAGACCGAGTACATGCCGCCGACGCTGAACAGCATCAGCGCCACCAGGAACGACCAGAAATAGATCGCCTTGCCGTAGCCCAGCGGGTAATCGGCGGTCGGCCCGCGCCGCGACTGCTTCACGCCCAGCATCAGCAGCAGCTGGTTGCCGCAGTCGGCGAAGGAGTGGACGGTCTCGGCCAGCATCGCCCCGGAGCCGGTGAAGAAGGCCGCGACGCCCTTGGCGCAGGCGATGGCGAAGTTGGCGCCTAACGCAAAGAGGATCGCGCGGGTGGAGTCGCCGCCGGCGGACATCGGTATTTCCCTGGTGGACACGAATCGGCAAGTTTAACAGGCACTTGCCGGTCTCCGGAGGGCGCGCGTGGCCGCAACTGGCCCGGCGGCCGACGGCCGGGGCGTTCCTTCATCCGGGCTGTGCGAAGATGCGACCGTGAAGCGCGATCGCCTCCCGCCCTGGCACGAGTACAAGCGGCTGCTCGACGGTCGGGAGTTGCTCATCCGGCCGATCCGTCCCGAGGACGCCGAGCCGCTGCGGGCCGGGTTCTCGCTGCTGCGCCCGGACGAGGTCCGCCAGCGGTTCCTGTACGCGATCAAGGAACTGACCCCCGACACCGCCGCCCGCCTGACCCGGCCCGACCCCGAGCGCGAGTTCGCGCTGGTTGCGGCCGAGCCGCTGCCGCCCGGCGAGGCGCTGATCGGCGCGGTGGCCCGGGTCGCGATCGCGCCCGGCACCCGCGACGCCGAATTCGCGATCCTGGTCAGCCACTTCATCAGCGGCATGGGGCTAGGCCGGCTGCTGATGCTGCGCCTCGTGCGCTGGGCACGGCGCAAGCAGCTCAAGCGCCTCTACGGCGAGGTGCTGGAGCACAACACCGCGATGCTGAGCCTGGCCCACTCGCTGGGCTTCCGCCGCGAAACCGCCGACACGCCCGGGCTGGTGCACGTGGTGCTGGAGCTGAAAGCCGCCGGACCGGCATCCGCCACCCGGCGCTGAGCGCCATGCGTCGCGTGTCACACCCGATCGGCATTGCGCCGCGCACGGGATGACGCGCCCTCCCCGCGGGGCTACCCTAGCCGGCCCGCTGTACCCGCTTCCGATCGTGTCCTCCGACGCTTTTCCCACCTCCCTGCTGCCCCGTTCCGGCCAGTCCCGCGCCTGGTGGCGCGCACCCGCCAGCGCCAGCGCGCTCGCGTGGACGATCGCGCGCGTCGCGCGCACGCACGCCGGGCCGCTGCTGGCGGTGATGCGCGACAACCAGTCCGCGCACCAGCTCGAACAGGACCTGCGCACGTTCGTCGGCGGCGACGACGCGCTGCCGGTGCTGCTGTTCCCGGACTGGGAAACCCTGCCCTACGACCGCTTCAGCCCGCATCCGGACATCGTCTCCCAGCGACTGGCCGCGCTGCACCGCATGCCGACGCTGCACCGCGGCGTGATCGTGGTGCCGGTCCAGACCCTGATGCAGCGGCTGGCGCCGCTGTCGCACCTGGTCGGCGGCAGTTTCGACGTCAAGGTCGGCCAGCGGCTGGACATGGATGCGGAGAAACGACGCCTCGAAGGCGCGGGCTACCGCAACGTGCCGCAGGTGTTCGACCCCGGCGATTTCGCGGTGCGCGGCGGCCTGCTCGACGTGTATCCGATGGGTGCGGACGAGCCCTACCGGATCGAGCTGCTCGACGACGAGATCGAATCGATCCGCGCCTTCGACCCGGAATCGCAGCGTTCGCTTGAAAAATACGACTCGGTGCAGATGCTGCCGGGACGCGAACTGCCGCTGGAAGGCGATGCGCTGCAGCGTGCGCTGGACGCACTGCGCGACCGCTTCGACATCGACACCCGGCGCAGCGCGCTGTTCCAGGACCTGAAGGCGGGACTGGCGCCGGCCGGCATCGAGTACTACCTGCCCCTGTTCTTCGAGAAGACCGCGACCCTCTTCGACTACCTCGGCGACACCGCGCTGCCGGTGCTCGGCGAAGGCGTGGCCGAGGCGGCCGATCACTTCTGGCGCACGACCGGCGAGCGCTACGAGCAGCGCCGGCACGACATCGAACATCCGCTGCTGCCACCGGACGCGCTGTACCTGCCGCCGGAGACGCTGCGCGAACGCCTGAACCAGGGACACCGCGTCGAAGTCTGCGGCGACACGCATCCGCGCCGCGACGAGGCGCTGCCGCTGGGCGTGCAGCCGGCGCCCGAGCTGCCGCTGATGGTCAAGGACGCGGCGCCGGCGGCGGCGCTGCAGTCGCTGCTGGGCAGTTACCCCGGCCGCGTGCTGATCGCCTCGGACTCGGCCGGCCGTCGCGAGGCGCTGCTGGAGACGCTGCACAGCGCCGGCCTGCAGCCGCGGACGATCGCCGGCTTCCCCGACTTCCTCGCCGCGACGAACGCGGATGCGCAGCTGTGCATCGGGGTGGCGCCGCTGGACGATGGTTTCGGCGTGGATACCGACGCCGACCCGGGCGCGCCGTGGCTGATCGTCACCGAGCGCCAGTTCTTCCCCGAGCGCGCCTCGCAGCCGCGCCGCCGTCGCCGTACCGGACGCGAGCCCGAGGCGATCATCCGCGACCTCGGCGAGCTGAGCGAAGGCGCGCCGGTCGTGCACGAGGATCACGGCGTCGGTCGCTATCGCGGCCTGGTGACGCTGGAGGCCGGCGGCCAGCGCGGCGAATACCTCGAGATCGAATACGCCAAGGGCGACCGGCTGTACGTGCCGGTGACGCAGCTGCACCTGGTGAGCCGCTACAGCGGTGCCTCGCCGGACACCGCGCCGCTGCATTCGCTGGGCGGCGAGGCCTGGAGCAGGGCCAAGCGCAAGGCCGCGGAGAAGGTCCGCGACGTCGCCGCGGAACTGCTGGAGATCCAGGCCAAGCGCCACGCGCGCGCCGGGTTGGCGCTCGACGTCGACCGCGGCGTCTACGAGCCGTTCGCGGCCACTTTCCCGTTCGAGGAAACGCCGGACCAGCTCGCCGCGATCGAAGCCGTGCTGCGCGACCTGTCGTCGTCGCGGCCGATGGACCGCGTGGTCTGCGGCGACGTCGGCTTCGGCAAGACCGAGGTCGCCGTGCGCGCCGCGTTCGCCGCGGCCGTGGCGGGCAAGCAGGTCGCGGTGCTGGTGCCGACGACGCTGCTGGCCGAGCAGCACTACCGCAATTTCCGCGACCGCTTCGCCGACTGGCCGCTGAAGGTCGAGGTGCTGTCGCGCTTCAAGTCGACCAAGGAAATCAAGGCCGAGCTGGAGAAGGTCGCGGACGGCCGTATCGACGTGATCGTCGGCACCCATCGCCTGCTGCAGCCGGACGTGAAGTTCAAGGACCTCGGTCTGGTCATCGTCGACGAGGAACAGCGCTTCGGCGTGCGCCAGAAGGAAGCGCTGAAGGCGCTGCGCGCCGACGTGCACCTGCTCACGCTCACCGCCACGCCCATTCCGCGCACGCTCAACATGGCGATGACCGGCCTGCGCGACCTGTCGATCATCGCCACGCCGCCGCCGAACCGGCTGGCGGTGCAGACCTTCGTCGTGCCATGGGACGACGCGCAGCTGCGCGAGGCCTTCCAGCGCGAGCTCTCCCGCGGCGGACAGGCCTATTTCCTGCACAACGACGTCGAGAGCATCGGCCGCATGCAGCGCGAGCTGGAGGCGCTGGTACCGGAGGCGCGGATCGGCATCGCCCACGGCCAGATGCCGGAACGCGAGCTGGAGAAGGTGATGCTCGATTTCCACAAGCAGCGCTTCAACGTGCTGCTGTGCT
Source organism: Pseudomonadota bacterium (assembly GCA_023392975.1). Classification (GTDB taxonomy): domain Bacteria; phylum Pseudomonadota; class Gammaproteobacteria; order Xanthomonadales; family Xanthomonadaceae; genus Lysobacter_I. The sequence goes on from JAEWNA010000348.1 coordinate 54,959, forward strand.
CGACGATCATCGAGTCCGGCATCGACATCCCCAACGCCAACACCATCATCATCAACCGCGCCGACAAGTTCGGCCTGGCGCAGCTGCACCAGCTGCGCGGGCGCGTCGGCCGTTCGCACCACCGCGCTTACGCCTACCTGGTGATCCCGGACGCACGCAGCATCACCGCCGACGCGAAGAAGCGGCTGGAAGCGATCGCATCGATGGACGAACTCGGTGCCGGCTTCACGCTCTCGACCCACGACCTCGAGATCCGCGGCGCGGGCGAACTGCTGGGCGAAGACCAGAGCGGCCAGATGGCCGAGATCGGCTTCTCGCTCTACACCGAGCTGCTGGAACGCGCCGTGCGCAGCATCCGCCAGGGCAAGCTGCCGGGCGTCGATGCGCTGGGGCTGGACCTGGACGAGCAGCGCGGTGCCGAAGTCGAACTCAACGCACCGGCGCTGATCCCCGAGGACTACCTGCCCGACGTGCACACGCGCCTCACGCTCTACAAGCGCGTGAGCAGCGCACGCGACGCCGACGACCTGCGCGAACTGCAGGTGGAGATGATCGACCGCTTCGGGCTGCTGCCGGAGCCGGCGAAGCAGCTGTTCGCCATCGCCGAACTCAAGCTCGAAGCGACGCCGCTGGGCATCCGCAAGCTCGACCTCGGTCCCGCGGGCGGCCGCATCCAGTTCGTCGAGAAACCGTCGGTCGACCCGATGTCGGTGATCCGCCTGATCCAGGGCCAGCCGAAGCACTACCGCATGGACGGCCCGGACAAGCTGCGGATCACGCTCGACCTGCCCGAACCGGCCGATCGCGTGCGCACCGCGCGCGGACTGCTCGCGACGCTGGCGCCGTCCGCGTGAAGCGCCTGCCCGCCCTCGCCTGCCTGTGCGCGGCGCTCGTCGCGGGTTGTACGCAGCCCGTGCGCGAGGCGCCCGCACCTGCCGGATCGCCGCTGGTCTTCGTGCTGGTCCGCCACGCGGAAAAGGCCGCGGACGATCCGAAGGATCCGTCGCTGAGCGAGGACGGACGGGCGCGTGCGCAGCGGCTCGCGCTGTCGTTGAAGGACGCACCGGTCGCCGCGGTCTACGCCACTGCCTATCGGCGCACGCGGCAGACGGCCCTCCCCACGGCCGCGGCGCACAGGCTCGATGTCGTCACCTACGATGCGCGGCAGCCGGCCGACGCCTTCGCGGCCGAAGTACGCGCCGCCCAGCGCCACGGCACGATCCTGATCGTCGGCCACAGCAACACGGTGCCCGCGATCGCGGCCGCGCTGTGCGGCTGCGCCGTGGCGCCGATGCGCGAAGAGGAGTACGACCGCAGGATCGAGATCGGGAGCGACGCGGACGGTCGCGCCATGCTGCGCGAAATCCGCGACTGAATCTCGACCCGTTGGGTCGGGATGCCGTGGATCAACCGGCGCCGGCGAGGCCCAGCGAACGGCTGGGATCGAAGTCGATGCCGGTGATGTAGCGCTTGCCGGCATGCGCCTTGATGTGCACGACGATGTCGATCGTCAGCATCAGCAGGCGCTTGATCACCGAGAACTCCAGGCCCGAGCCCTCGTTCGACGCCTTCACCATCAGCGCCAGCTGGTCCCAGGTCTGCGCGGTGCTGCCGGCGTGGCAACTGGTGATCGAACCGGGGTGGCCCGACGCGCAGTTTCGGATGAAGTAGAACGCTTCGTCGCCGCGCAACTCGGCCAGGATGATGCGGTCCGGTTTCATGCGAAGGCAGGCCTCCATGCAGCTCTTCGCGGTGACGTTGCTCGCGCTCTGGCCGCCCTTGGAGTACAGCAGGTGGACGATGTTCGGCTGGTCGATGAACAGCTCGCGGGCGTCCTCGATGGTGACCAGACGCTCTTCATGCGGAATGTGGCCCACGAGCGACTTCATGAACGTCGTCTTGCCGCTGCCGGTCGCGCCGGCGACGACGATGTTCTTCTTGTACAGCACGGCCTTCTTGAAGAAGTCGGCGTAGTTGCGCTCCGAGCGCAGTTCCAGCAACTCCTTGTCGAGGTCGCTGACTTCCGCCGCGCCTTCGAGGATCTGCTTGAAGAAGCCGCTCTCCTCGTAGTTCTGCAGGGTGAAGGTGCGCTTGGCGGGCAGACGGATCGTGATCGAGACCTTGCCCGAGTCGCAGGCGGGCGGGATCACGAACTGCGCGCGCTGACCGGTCGGGAAGGTCAGCGACACCACGGGGTCCACGTCGGTGATGCGCTGGCCGGTGTTGCTCTCGTTGACGACCGCGGTACAGAACTGGCGCGCGCGCTCGAAAGTCAGCGACGGCACTTCGATGTGCTGCCAGCCCCTCACCGTTTCCAGGTACAGCTCACCGGGCTTGTTGATGCAGATTTCGGTGACTTCCGGGGACGACATGTACTCGAGGATGCCGAGCACGCTGTACTGGTACTCCAGGAAGTCGTTCGAAACGTTGGCGATCGGTGAATTATCGATATCCATGGAAGCGCAGCTCGACTGTCGGAACGGTGTGGCGCCGGGACGACCGGCGTGCGAGACGGGACTAGCATAGACGCGCACGGCCGGCATGGGTACCGCGGACGCGGAGCGAAGCCCGGACGAGGCCGGAAACGAAAACGCGGCGCCTGGACGTGCCCGAAGGCACGCCCGGCGCCGCGTCAGGCCGGCATCAGCGGCGGATGACGCCCGAGAAATCGACGTCCTGGGCGACGTAGATGTTCAGCACGGTGCCCTGGTTGATGGTCACGGTGGCCGGACGCGCGAGCGACTTGCTGAGCGCCTGGTTCGCGAGGCGCTCCATCGTCTTCGCCGTGTTGCTCTCGAACGGCTGGCTGACGATGTTGCCGCCCGTGGTCACCGAGTCGGTCTGCGGGCCGTTCTCGGCCGCGTAGTACTTGAAGGTGTCGCTGATGAGGCTGATCATCAGCGCCGAGCTCATCTTGCTGAACCAGTGCGCGTTGTAGTCGCCCGGATGGCCCGCGCCGCCCAGGTTGTCGACACCGGGGCCTTCCAGCGTGATGTCGAGGCCGTTCGGCGTGGTGATGCGATCCCACAGCACCGCGACGCGCGGGCCCTTCGGCTCGCCCTGGTAGCGACCGAGCGCCTTCGAACCCTTCGGCAGCAACAGCTTGTGGCCGTTGATCGAGTAGACCGGCTCGGTGACGATGCAGGAAGTGAAACCGTCGACGTCGGTGACGATGCGCGTTTCGAGGACGCAGCGGATGTAGGTGCCGCGCACCAGCAGCGTGTCGGGATTGCGCTGGTACTGGGCGATGCTGATCTTGTTGCCGCCATCGCGCGCCTGCCCCGCGTTGCCCGCGGCGGCAGCGGCCTGCTGCTGCGGGGTCATCCGCTCCATGTTGCTGAGATACGACTGGAGCATGTTGTCGGTGCTCGACCCGGGCGCACCGGGGCGACCGGAGGCGTCGGTGATGCCCATGCGGCGTTCCGCCAGCGTCGGACCCTGCGGGCCGATCGGGCCGACGGGCATGTCGCGGGCGCCATCACGCTCGCGCGTGGCGCGATCGGCCGCGGCCCGGACCGGGTCTTCCGGCGGCAGCGGCGGCAGTTCCTGGACCGGCACCGGCTGCGGCTGCTGGACGTCGGCGAAGTCGGGACCGGTCGCGGTGCCCGCGCCCTTCGGCAGATCGGGAATGACGACCTTTTCCTCGCGCGGCTTCTTGACGTCGTCCTCTTTCTTCGAGGTCGCGTTCTTGAGCACGACGAGCGTCATCAGGATCAGCAGCGCGACGATGCCGCCCAGCATCATCAACATCTTGCGATTGATGCGCTGCGATTCGACCGACTTCAGCTGGGGCGCCGAAGCGTCGAGGTCGGGCTGCTGCTGCGGCTGCTGGGCCGAGTAGTAGGGGTTGCTTCCCTGGGCATTGGGGTCGTAGCCCTGGCCCTGCGGGTCGCCAGAGGGGTAGTCGCCGGACTGTCCCGGCGGATTCGGCGGGAAATTCTGGTTCACTTTTGCTTGTTCCTACGCAGACCGACGACGTTCTTCCCGTGACGGATGACCAGGAAGGGATAAGTGCCATGGACCACGAGCGTGTTGTCCTCGACCGTGGTGTTGACCAGGAAGTCCTCGCTGCCCTCGCGCTCGCGGCCGTAGACCGCCGGGAAGTCGCCCGTGGGGAAGCGATTGATGTTGTTGAACTTGATGTAGGTGAACTGACCGTCGTCGTAGACGTTCACCGGAATCAGCCACTTGTTCTTCGTGCGGGTCGAGAACGAGTAGTCGAAATAGTAGCTGCGCGTCTTGTCCAGTTCGGTATCGATCTCGCTCTGGCGCGGCTTCGGTGCGCCCTTGGCCTCCGCGGCGGCGGCGGCCGAGAACACGGTGCTGTTGCCGTACAGGAACGTGATCTTGTAGTTGACGCCGGCCCGTTTCGCCTGCTCCAGCGCGGTCCAGTCGGTCGCCACCACCTTCAGCTCGAAGAGATAGGAGTGGGTGGCGGTGCGCACCATCATGTTGGTGTCGACGTCGACGTTCTTCGGCTTCAGGTAGAAGACGTTGTCGCGGCGGTTGAGCTCCCAGCCGGAATTGAAGCCGGTGCTGTAGTCGAGGATCTCCTCGCTCGGACTCAGCTCGATCTGGGTAGTGATGCCCAGACCCGTGCGGACTTCGTAGATGCGGTCCGGCTCGTATTCGTACTGGACGATGGCTTGCGCGAACGCCGAGCGCGCCGGCGCGAACGACGCCAGCATGCACAGCAGGACCGCGTAGCAAGAGCGATGCAAGCGACTCATCTGTTGCCTACTCCATTGACTTGATTGGGGGCCTGCGCGGCCGGAACCTGTTGCGGGGCGGCCGGAGCGGCGCCTGCGGGGTACTGCGGCTGCGTCGCGGGCGCGGCGGCCGGATTGCCGAAGTCGGGAGCGGAGGGATAGACCTGCCCGCCCGCCGGCTGGCCCGGGACCTGCCCCTGCACCGGCTGGCCCGGCAGCGGCTGGCCCTGGACCGGCTGGCCGGGGATGGGCTGGCCCTGCATCGGCTGACCCTGGTACGGCTGGCCCGGATAGCCCTGCTGGGCCGGATAGCCGGTGGGGATCTGCGGCTGCGCGGACACCGGGTTCTCGACCGGCGGCGACGCGGCGTAGTCGTTGTCGACGGTGTACTCGGTCACCTGGAAGCCGAGCGGATTGTTGTACCGCTGCTTCTCGTCCATCGACAGGTTCGGCTTGTAGGTGTACTCGAGCCGCGCGATCTTGCTGTCGATCGGCTTGGTGTCGCCGGTCTTCTTGTCGTACTCGACGCGCTGGAAACGCACGGTGGCGCTGTTGCGGGCGTTGTCGCCGGATCCCTTGCGCTCGAGCTGGATGCTGAGGATCTTCACCCGGACCGCGCGCTCCTTGCCGTACTTCTTGAACGGGCTGTCGGGGTTGTTGCCGGCGTGGATGGCGGCGTAGCCGTTGCGCACGTTCGGCGCCGACATGACGTTGACCAGGTCCCAGTCGCGCAGGTTCATCATCGCGACGTCGAACGATTCGCGCGCGATGATGTACTGGGCGACGTTGCTGCGCGCCAGCGCTTCACTCGCGGTGATGCTGTTGGGACTGTTGAAGTCGCCGCGCAGGGTGGCCACCGTCGCCTGGCCGGTGAAGGCATCGGCCATGATCAGGTAGGGCACTTCCCGCTTCAGCGGAAGGATGTAGATGAAGCCGCCCACCATCGCGATGACGATGAACAGGCAGGTCCACGCGATCATCCACGCGCGCTTCTCGCTGCGCCGGGCGAGGTCGGCGATGCTGACCTCGAAATTGACGCCTTTCGCGGCAGTGTTGTCGATCTGCGGCGATTCTTTCTTCTTGCCGAGCATTCTGGAGCCTGTGATCCGTGAATGGGGTGGAGACCGAATCCGCTTGCGGCGCCCGCGCGGACGCCGGAGGGGATCAGCGGCCGGCGCCGTCGCCGGAGGCGATGCGGACGACGATCTCGTTGCCGCTGACCGCGATCGAGACCTGCTGCGCCGAGTAGGCCGCATTCAGCTGTGAAACGGCTTCCTGCAGGCTCGGGGTGCGGATGTCGGCGACGGCGGAGTACAGGGTGTAGTCCATCGGATGCCGGTAGGTCAGGACCATGTGCGAATCGTCGGCCCAGCGCTCGAGCATGTTCTTGAGCGTGCGGTCCATCGGCGACGCGTAGTAGAGATAGGTGTCCTGGAGCGGGATCGCCTGGGTCTCTTCCGAGAAACGGTTGACGGTCTTCCAGCGGCCGCCGAAATCGGGAGCCGGACGCGTGGCGCAACTGGACAGGACCACGGCGAAGGCCATGGCGAGCAGGAACTTGGTCAGGATCGAGATTCGAGATTTCACACGCCACCCGGAGAAAGATCGGAGAAATTGAGTGAAACATACCTTGTAACGCAAACCGCCCCCGCGCGCCTCGCGCGCGAGGGAAACGCAGACATGGGACGAGACCGCGCACCGGTTCCGATGGACGGCGCCGGGAACGGTACTTCGACGGGCAAATGGCACCGCACACGGTGCGACCGGGCACGGGCAGGCGTATTCCCTGTTGTCACGACAGATCAGGCCCCCTCCTCGCCACGATCATCGCCGCCGGTCGTCCTCGAATCGCGAACTGCTTGCGGCGTCCTTCTGCTCATCCCAGTGTGCTCCCCGACACCCCGCGACCTGCGGACCGTTTCGATCCGCGGGGCGGCAGGCTGGAACGCATCCTTGGCTGCGTAGGGGGCAACATAGCCCGATCCGCCGCGATTGGTCAAGAAACTCCGGCACGACATCGGAAAGCGCAGGCACACGGGCCGCACGACCGGGGTGGCGACTGTCATGCACGGGTCCCCGAGGGGCCCGCGCAGGCTTCAGTTCGCCGGTCGCAACCGGCCTTCGTGGAGCTCGAGCACCCGGTCGAGCCGGGCCGCCAGGCGACGATCGTGGGTGACCAGCACCAGGCTGGTGCCCTGCTCGCGGTTGAGCCCGAGCATCAGGTCGAACACGATCGCGGCGGTCTTCTCGTCGAGGTTGCCGGTGGGCTCGTCACCGAGCACGCAGGCGGGACGATTGGCGAGGGCGCGGGCCACCGCCGCGCGCTGGCGCTCGCCGCCGGACAGCTCGCC
>JAEWNA010000359.1 GCA_023392975.1 Pseudomonadota bacterium
CGGCGGCGGCTCGATGATGACGACGCTGGTGTTCTCTTCGTCCTGCTTCTCGGCGCCCGGCGGATTGACCGGAACGAGCAGCAGCATGAGCGCGGCGATATGCAGCGCGATGGCGAAGCTGATGGCGGTGATCCGAGACCAGTTCAGGCCGGGATCGTCGCGGTCGCGCTTGTCATGGATCGGCAACGGTTGGGTCATGCGCAGCAGGCTCGGTTTAGCGGACTCGTGGTGCTGATTCGGTATCGCGTTCGCGATCGATCCATGATGTGAACCCGACCCCCAAACCCGACACCCCGGAATGGTCGAACCGCGACGACTCTGCAGACGAGAAGCAGTCGCGGGAAACTACAAGCTTATACCAATCGCGGGAGGACTTACCAACACCCCCCTCCCTGAACCGCCGCCCGCCGCAAAGCGCGGAGGACGGCGGCGGCGACTCACTTGCCAGGCAGGGCCAGAATGTCGTTGGCCTGTTTCGGCTGCTTGACGCCCTTGGCCAGCGCCAGGCGGGCGGCGGCCTTGGCTTCGCCGATGCGGTCGTCGTTGCGCAATACCTTGGCCTGGTTCAACGCGGATTCGCCGGTCTGGTCGATCTGGGCGGCACGGCCGTAGTAGTCCGCCGCCTTGCGGAAGTCGGCGGCGTCGTAGAAGCCCTGCGCGAGCAGCCAGTAGTTCTTGACCAGCTTGGGCGAGGGCTTGAGCACGCCCTTGTCCACGCCTTCCAGCAGCACCGTTTCGGCGTCGCCGTAGGCCTGCGCCTTCACGTAGCCGTTGAACAGGACCTGGTACTGGTCCTCGGTCTGCAGCTTGCCGGAACCGCGCGCGCGGTTGAGCAGGTCGGCGGCCTTCTGGTCCTGGCCGGCTTTCCGGTAGAACGTCACCGCGTTCATCATCGTGGTCTGGTCGTCCGGATGGGCGGCGAGCAGCTTCTCGTATTCGGCGACGGCTTCCTGGTCGCGGCCGAGGTCGCTCAGCACCACCGCCTTCACCCGGATGGCGTCGTCCGTTTCGGCCTTGGTTTCGGTGATGAACTTGTTGACCCAGGTGAGGGCCTCCTCGTCCTGCTTCTGCTGCGCCAGTTCGGAGGCGAGGATCAGCATGGTCTGGTAGTGGCCGTTGTTGTCGAAGCCGTTGGTCTCCACCGACTTGCGGTAGTACGCGATGGCCTTGTCCTTGTCGCCGAGCTTGCTCTCCGAGCTGCCGGCGAGCTGGTAGAAGTAGCTGATGAGGTAGGTGTTCTTGGAAGACGCGGCGTAGGCGTCGGTCTTGGCGATCACCTCTTCGTAGTTGCCGGCCTCGAAGTCCTGGCGGATCTCGTTGGCGGTCTTCACGTCCGCCGCGCTGTTGCTCTGGGGTTCGACCTTGCGGGTCGCCTGCGGAAACAGCTGCGGGCCCTGCGGGGTCTTGGCCGCCTGGGCGGCCTTGCGCTGGCGCGCGCGTTCGGCGGCCTGGGCGGCGCCGTAGCTCGCGACGCTGGGCTTGCGCTGCGGTTGCGGCTCGTCGTCTTCCTGCGCCAGGGCATGGCCGGCAAAGGCGCAGCCCAGCAGCAGCGCGATGGCGGCGGCGAGGGCGGAGTTCGGGAAGGGACGGGCGGACACGGTCATGGCGATTCTCTGCGGAAGGGTCTGGGAGCGGCGTGGGCCGCGGCGGCGGACGCGACCGGCAGGCCGCGGAAACGGAGGGAGGGGCGGTGCGGGGTCAACCGCAGTTGGGCTTGCGGCCGGCGGCGCGGGCCTGGTCGTAGGTCGGCATCAGCGCATCGGCGTGCTTGCGCATCTGGCCGATGCGGGCCTTCGGGTCGGGATGGGTGGACAGCCACTGTGGCGGGCGGCTGGGATTGGCCGCCAGCATGTTCTCCCACAGGTCGATCGCCTGGTGGGGGTCGAAGCCGGCCTGGGCCATCAGGCGCTGGCCGACGATGTCGGCCTCGTTCTCCTGGTCGCGGGTGCCCGGCAGCAGGAATCCGGTCTGGGCGAGGACGCTGCCGCCCTGCGTCGCCAGATCCTGTCCGCCCTCGCCGTAGCGGGCGCCCACCAGCGCGCCGAGCAGCTGCACGGCGCCGGCCGCGCCCATCTGCCGGGTCACGCGCTCGTCGTGGTGGCGCTCGACGACATGGCCGATCTCGTGGCCGATCACCGCGGCCATCTGGCCCTGGGTCCTGGCCACGTCGAAGATGCCGGTGTAGACGCCGACCTTGCCGCCCGGCAACGCGAAGGCGTTCGCGCTCTTGTCGACGAATACCGCGCTCTCCCAGCCGCCCTGCTGCCACTGCGGCGGCAGCTCGCGCACGATGGCGTTGACCACGCAGCGCACGTAGGCGTTCTGGCGCGCATCCTGGCTGAGCGGTTTCTTGGCCTTTTCCTCGTTGAACGCCTGGATCCCGAGCTGGTTCAGCTGGTCCTGCGAGACCGCGCCGACGTACTGCTTGCGGCCGGTCGAGGACATGGTGGTGGCGCAGGCGGTGACCAGCAGCGTGCAGGCCAGGCCCAGCGCGATGCCCAGCACGGCGGTCCGGCGGTTCTGCAGGGTCATCTCGGGCGGCTCCGGCGGGGAACGGGGGACATGTTGTAATCCGGCGGGGATTAATCTTTCGTCAAACGGCACCGATCGGGCGGAAGAGCCGTACATCGCGCACGCCGGTCACAGCAGCAGCAGGCTCACTGCATTGTGCAGGGCGTGGGTCAGGATCGCCGCCCACAGCGTCCCGCAGCGGCGATAGACCAGCGCGAAGGCCAGGCCCATGGTCGCGTAGACCAGCCACAGCACCAGGCTCGCGGCCACGGCATGGGTGCCGAGGCCGGGCACCTCGTGGGCGAACGCGAACAGCGCCGCACTGGCGAACAGCCCGGTGCGCGGCAGGCCCGCCTGCACGAAGCGGCCGAAGACGACGCGGCGGAAGACCACTTCCTCGTAGACCGGGGCGAAGGCGACCGCGAACGCCCACAGCAGCGCCGGATGCGTGCGCTGCAGTGCGCGGAGGGTCGCGTCGTTGCTCGGCTCGACCTGCAGGCCGAACCCGCTGGCGATGGCGCCGAGGCCGATCACCACGACCGCCAGGATCGCCGCGGCCAGCGCGGACGTGCCCCAGGTCGACGGCAGGCGTGCCGCCGCGAGCGAGTGTCGCCATTCCTGCGGCGAGGGACGACGGCGCCAGAACAGCAGGCCCACGGCGGCTGCGCCCATCGCGGCGACCGTCGACAGCACTTCGGCCAGCGGGCCGGGCATGGCGAGCCGCTGCGCGCCCGTACCGACGTTGTGGGTCGCAGCCCATGCGAACCCGCACAGCATCAGCGCGCCGATTCCCAGCGCGCAGGCGACCGCGAGATCGAGCGCGAACGCGACGGCGAGGCCGGACGCGCGCGCGACCGGCCGCTCAGACATCCAGGTTGGCGACCTTCAGCGCGTTGTCCTCGATGAACTCGCGGCGCGGTTCGACCACGTCGCCCATCAGCGTGCTGAAGATCTGGTCGGCGGCGACGGCATCCTCGATCCGCACCTGCAGCAGGCGCCGGGAGTCGGGATTGACCGTGGTTTCCCACAGCTGCTCGGGGTTCATTTCGCCGAGGCCCTTGAAGCGCTGGATCTGGCGGCCCTTCTTCGCTTCCTCCAGCAGCCAGGCATGCGCCTGGGCGAAGTCGGCGACCGGCTCCTCGCGGTTGCCGCGGACGATCTTCGCGCCGGGGCCGAGCAGATCGTGCAGCTGGTCGGCGGCCTCGCGCAGCGCGCGCAGTTCGCCCTGCTCGAAACTGCCGGCACCCAGTTCCTGCAGCGTGGTCTCGCCCATGTGCGTGCGATGCACGATCAGCGCGGCGGGCTGCGCCTCGCCGGCGGCGCGCGCCTCCAGCCGGAAGCGCGGCCGGCCCAGCGGCGTGCGGTTGAGCCTCGCCTGCAGCGCGTCGAGATCGGTGCGATCGGTGGCGAGTTCGGCCAGCGCGGCGGCATCAAGCGGACGGAAGCCGATCAGCGCTTCCAGCAGCGCCGGATCGTAGCGGTAGGCGTTGCGCGCGATCGCGTCGCGCGCGGCCGCGTAGGCGAGGAGCAGCTGCTCCAGCTGCGCGCCGCGGATCGCCGGGGCGTTGTCGTCCGGCACGAGGCCTGCATTCTCCACCGCGTTGCCCGCGAGGTAGGCATCCAGCGCTGCGTCGTCCTTGAGGTACAGCTCGTTGCGGCCCTGCTTGATCTTGTACAGCGGCGGCAGCCCGATGTAGACGTGGCCGCGCTCGATCAACTCCGGCATCTGCCGGTAGAAGAACGTCAGCAGCAGAGTGCGGATGTGCGAGCCGTCGACGTCGGCGTCGGTCATGATGATGATGCGGTGGTAGCGCAGCTTGTCCGGGTTGTACTCGTCCTTGCCGATGCCGGTGCCGAGCGCGGTGATCAGCGTGCCGACCTCGGCGCTGCCCAGCATGCGATCGAAGCGCGCGCGCTCGACGTTGAGGATTTTTCCCCTCAAAGGCAGCACCGCCTGGTTGCGGCGATTGCGGCCCTGCTTCGCCGAGCCACCCGCCGAGTCGCCCTCGACGATGAACAGTTCGGACAGCGCCGGATCCTTCTCCTGGCAGTCGGCGAGCTTGCCCGGCAGGCCGGCGATGTCGAGCGCGCCCTTGCGACGCGTCAGGTCGCGCGCCTTGCGCGCGGCTTCGCGCGCGCGCGCGGCGTCGATGATCTTGCCGACGATGGCCTGCGCTTCCTTCGGATTTTCCTGCAGGAATTCCTCGAGCTTGCTGCCGAACACGCCGTCAGTCACCGGGCGCACTTCCTCGGTGACCAGCTTTTCCTTGGTCTGCGAGGAGAAGCCCGGATCCGGCACCTTCACCGACAGCACCGCGACCATGCCTTCGCGCATGTCCTCGCCGGAGAGGCTGACCTTTTCCTTCTTCGCGACGCCGGTCTGCTCGATGTACTTGTTGAGCACGCGGGTCAGCGCGGCGCGGAAACCGGTGAGGTGGGTGCCGCCGTCCTTCTGCGGGATGTTGTTGGTGAAGCAGAACATCGTTTCCTGGTAGGCGTCGGTCCACTGCAACGCGACGTCCACGGTGATGCCGTTCTGCTCGCCGGTCACCGAGATGACGTTCGGATGCAGCGGGTTCTTCAGCTGCGCGAGGTGTTCGACGAAGCTGCGGATGCCGCCGGCGTACTCGAACAGGTCCTGCTTGCCTTCGCCTCGCTCGTCGACCAGCGTGATCTTCACGCCCGAGTTGAGGAACGACAGTTCACGCAGGCGGTACGCCAGGATGTCGTAGTGGAATTCGGTGTTGCCCTTGAACGCCTCGACCGACGGCCAGAAGCGCACCAGCGTGCCGCGCTTGTCCGAGGCCTCGAGCCGCTGCAGCGGATAGACCGGCTCGCCGTGGCGGTATTCCTGCTGGTAGTGGTGGCCTTCGCGCCAGATGTCGAGCGTGAGCTTCTCCGACAGCGCATTCACCACCGACACGCCCACGCCGTGCAGGCCGCCGGACACCTTATAGCTGTTGTCGTCGAACTTGCCGCCCGCGTGCAGCACGGTCATCACGACTTCGGCGGCGCTGACCTCGCGGCCCAGCTTCTCGCTCATCGCCGCGTGGCGGCCGACCGGGATGCCGCGCCCGTTGTCCCACACCGACACCGAACCGTCGGCATGGATGGTGACGACGACGGTGTTCGCATGGCCGGCCAGCGCCTCGTCCACGCCGTTGTCGACGACCTCGAACACCATGTGGTGCAGGCCGCTGCCATCGTGCACGTTGCCGATGTACATGCCGGGGCGCTTGCGGACGGCTTCGAGTCCTTCCAGCGCGGTGATGCTGTTGGCGTCGTAGGTGTTGTTGCCGGTGCCGGGCTGCTGGGTTTCGTCGGTCATTCGCTTCGATCGGCTGCGGTTGCACGGAGGGACACGCGCCGCGGCATTTGCGCGCGCGACACATTAGTTATGGTGTCCAACCAAGGATTATACCGCGTGGAACGGAACGGACTGCGCCACCGGTCAGTGCGCCCGGTGGGCGGCTGGTTCCGCCGCCGGTTCGCCTGCGCCCTCGCGACCCCGAGGCGCCCACTGTCACGGCGTCTTCCGGCGAGAGTCGCGAGCAACGCGTTCCGGATTCCGGCAAACGACTGATTTTAATCGCTTTCCCGGAACGCGGCGCACCCACTGGGTCTCCCGCGCGTGGCGCTACCTCTCGACCTGCCCGTGGAGTGCGTGGCCAGCGTTGCCCGGCCGGCGGGCTTTTCGGGCGCATTGCCCGGGCTGCCGGGAATTTGTCGGTGGACCGGGTCCCTGACGGCAGCATCGCGCAAGCACCCTGCCCGTCCATCGATCCCATCCGCAGCGCAACCCATCCGGGTACGGACGCGATTGGCTCGACCTGCGGCAAGCGCTGGTCGGGTTCCGCATGCACCACAAGTCGTCGAGCATGGATTGGGGCAAATCCCCGGCGCGGCCTGCGGAGATGACCGCGGCAAGGCGTGTCCGGTTGCATCGTGGGCTTTCGATGGCCATCTCGCCCCCGGTTTCGCCGGAGCGGTGCCCCCGGCCGCGGGCACCCCCGTTCACCGGATCCGCATCGACCGGGAACGCTTGCCGTCCGATTCTCCAGACTCAGCGGTCACGACGTGGCGGATGCCCGGCAGCGATCTCGCCGCGTTCCACGTGGAACATCGCAATCTCTGCCGAAAGGTCGACCAACGCCGGCGGCGGCTCCGTCCCGGTGATGAACACCTGTGCCCCGGAAGCCAACAGCCGTTCCAGCACCCGGCGCTGGTGGCCGCGGTCCAATTCCGACGCCAAATCGTCCATTGCCACAACCGGCCACTCGCCCCGGGCCTCGGCATGGCGTTCGGCCTGGGCCAGCAGCACCGACAGCGCGGTCAGCTTGGCCTGCCCGCGCGACAAGGCCTCGCGCCCGGGCAGCGCGGCGTAATCGATGCGCCAGTCCGCCCGGTGCGGGCCGACCGAGGTGAATCCGTTGGCAAGGTCGCGATCGCGCGCCACCAGCAGGGCATCGGCCAGCGAGAGTCCATCGCGCGCCCAGCCCGGCTGGAATTGCAGGCGCGCAGCGCCGAGCGTCGGGACCAGCTCCGCCGCCGTCGCCTGCAGCACAGGCTCCAGCGCCTCGAGGTAGGCCTGCCGACGCCGGGTCAGCGGTTCGCCGGCTTCGGCCAGCTCGTGATCCCAGACGTCCAGCTGGCCGTCGCGGACCCGGGCCTTGAGCAGGGCATTGCGCTGCTTCAGCGCCCGGGCGTAGCGGCGCCACAACGGCAGGAAGTCTGGTTCCACGTGGAACAACCCCCAATCCACCAGTCGCCGGCGCGGCTCGCCGCCTCCGGTGATCAGCGCATGGCTGCCCGGATCGAAGGTCACGACCGCCAGCGCCGCGCACAATTCGCCGAGCTGGGCGACGGATTCGCCGTCCAGGCGGCCTTCCCAGCGCTGGCCGGCATGGCGCAGCCCGGCCTTTCGCGACCGGCCGCCGGCGTCTTCATGCCATTCGGCGAAGACCTCGACGGCCTCGGCACCGGTGCGGATCAGGCCATCGCGGACCCGGCCGCGGAAGCTGCGGCCATAGGCCAGCAGGTGCAGGGCTTCGAGCACGCTGGTCTTGCCGGCGCCGTTGTCGCCGGTGATCAGGTTCAGGCCCGGCCCGGGGCGGACTTCTGCCTCGACAAAACGGCGGACATCGGCCAGGCGGAGGCGGGTCACGCGCATCGGGGACGCCCTGCGCGGCCCGATTGTCGGTCCGCCAAACGATTTCGCCCGGGAAGGCCCGGGCGAATCGTGTGCAACTGCTGGAGATGTTCCACGTGAAACCGCATCGGTCCGGTCAGAGACGGAGCGGCATCACCACATGCCGGCACTTCTGGCTGCCGGCCTCGCGCAGCAGGGCGGAGGAGTTGGCGTCGCGCAGCTGCAGGACGACATGCTCGTCGCGCAGGGCGGAGAGGGCATCCAGCAGGTAGTTGACGTTGAAGCCGATGACCAGGCTGTCGACCTTGGTGTCGGCCTCGACCTCTTCCTGCGCTTCTTCCTGTTCCGGGTTGTGCGCGTTGATCTTGAGCTGGCCCGGCGAGACCTCGACCCGCACGCCGCGGTACTTTTCGTTCGAGAGGATCGCCGCGCGCTGCAGCGACGCGCGCAGCGCCTCGCGATCGATCTTCACTTCCTTGTCGGCCCCGATCGGGATCACCGCCTCGTAGTCGGGGAAGCGGCCGTCGATCAGCTTGCTGGTGAAGGTGACGTCGTCGCGCTTCACCCGGATGTGGCTGCGGCCCATTTCCAGCTCGAGTTCGCGGTCGCCGCCTTCCAGCAGGCGCTGCAGTTCGAGCACGCCCTTGCGCGGCACGATGATCTGGCGCTTGGTCTGCACCGGCGCTTCCAGTCCGGCTTCGCACAGCGCCAGGCGGTGGCCGTCGGTCGCCACGCAGCGCAGGATCGCGTCGCGCAGGTCGAACAGCAGGCCGTTGAGGTAGTAGCGCACGTCCTGCTGGGCCATCGCGAACGCGGTGCGTTCGATCAGCTCCTTCAGTCCGGCCTCGCTGACCTTGACCCGTTCGGTCGCGTCGACTTCGTCGAGTGCCGGGAAGTCGTTCGCCGGCAGGCTCGCCAGCGAGAAACGGCTGCGGCCGGCCTGGACCGAGATCTTGTCGCCGGTCTGGCTGATGGTGACCCGGCTGCCGTCGGGCAGGGCGCGGACGATCTCGAAGAGCTTGCGCGCCGGAATGGTGACTTCGCCGTCCTGGGCGTCCTCGACCTTCGTGCGCGCGACCATCTCCACTTCGAGATCGGTGCCGGTCAGCGACAGGAGATCGCCGTCGACCCGGGCCAGGAAGTTGGCCAGCACCGGCAGCGTCTGCCGACGCTCGACCACGTTCACGACCTGAGCCAGCGGCTTCAGGAGGACTTCGCGTTGCAGGCTGAAGCGCATGTGGTTGGGTTCCCCTCGTGCGGCGGATGGGCCGGCCAGCTTCTAATGAATGTAAAAACTATAAAGATGGTGGTGCTTGGTGTCGCCGGAATCCGGGGAAAACAGGCCCAGGTTCCTGAATTCAAACGATTTTGCGCGATCGGAAACTCGGGTAGAACCGGCCGGGCAGGGTGGGGACGTCCTGTGGACAACTTCTGGCGCCGGACGCCGGGGTCGACTTGTCCACAGCTTGTCTCCATCCTGCTCTCAACCTTTGAGACGCGATCGTGCTGCGCCTCACTCGCTGAGCTTGCGGATCAGCTTGTCCCAGTCCTCGCGCAGCTTGCCGTCGCTCTCGCTGAGCGTCCGGATCTGGCGGCACGCATGCAGGACGGTGGTGTGGTCCCGTCCCGCGAACGCATCGCCGATCTCCGGCAGGCTGTGCTCGGTCAGTTCCTTCGCCAAGGCCATCGCCACCTGCCGCGGTCGAGCCAGCGAGCGGGTCCGGCGCTTGGACAGCAAATCCTTGATCTGCAGGCCGTAGTAGTCTGCCACGGCCTTCTGGATGTTGGCGATGCCGATCGCCTGCTGCTGCGCGCGCAGCAGGTCGCGCAGCGTTTCCTGGGCGAATTCGGGGGTGATCGCGCGGCCGGTGAAGTTCGCGCGCGCCGCCAGCGTGTTGAGCGCGCCCTCGAGGTCGCGCACGTTGCTGCGCATCTTCTTGGCGAGCAGGAACGCCACATCCTCCGGCAGCGCCACGCCGCGCTCCTTCGCCTTGGACAGCACGATCTGCGCGCGGGTCTCGAAGTCCGGCGGTTCGATCGCCACCGACAGGCCCCAGGCCAGGCGCGACTTCAACCGCGGCTCCAGCCCCTCGACTTCGCGCGGGTAGCGGTCGCAGGTCAGGATGATCTGCTGGCGGCCGTCGAACAGCGCGTTGAAGGTGTGGAAGAACTCTTCCTGCGTGCGGTCCTTGCCGGCGAAAAATTGGATGTCGTCGATCAGCAGCGCGTCGACCTGCTGGAACTGGCGCTTGAACGCGTCCATGGTCTTGTCCTGCAGCGCCTTCATCATCGCGCTGAAGAACTGTTCGCTGCGCAGGTACATCACCCGCATGCCCGGATCGTGCCGGCGCATTTCATTGCCGGCGGCGAACATCAGGTGGGTCTTGCCCAGCCCGGTGCCGCCGTACAGCAGCAGCGGGTTGTGCGCGCGGTCGCCGGGTTTCTGCGCCGCCTGCCAGGCAGCGGCCCGGCCGAGCTGGTTGCTGCGACCCTCGACGAAGTTGTCGAAGGTGTAGTGGTTGTCGAGATTGCCGGCGAACTCCACCGCCGGTCGTGCCGCGGCGAAGGCGCGGGTGGGCGAGGGCGTCGCGGCGGCGGCCGGCCTGGGCGCCGACCCGACTTCCAGCGACACGCCGGCGCCGCCGGCGAAGTGGCCCAGCAGCTCGCTGATCCGCGGCAGGTAGCGGGCCTGGACCGCGTCGCGCACGAACGCGTTGGGGGCGTACAGCACCAGGCCATCCTCGCGCAGGTGGGCCTGCAGCGGTTTCAGCCAGGTCTGGACTTCCTCCACCGGCAGTTCGGCTTCGAGACGTTCGAGACAGCGGGGCCAGACATCCATCGGAAACTTGCGAGCACTCGGCGATCGGGACGGCATACGGGAAGGCGCGGACGGCGGCACGCAGGTGGTCGCGCACGGTGCCGGCGCCGGGAGAACCCGCGTCCGGACACGGTCGCAGCGCAGGCGTGGGCCGAGCCGATCAGACTACCATCGGGGCGCCCGCCCCGCACCCGCCGCGTGCGCCCGGTGCCGGGGGATTTGACCCCGACGCCGGTGGCCCCGCATAATCGCCGGTTCTTGCGGTTTCGGTCGCGCGCCCTGTCCGGTGCGCCGTCGTCGTCTCCGCGTCCGACACACGACAAGCAACGAGCCCGACCATGGCCACCAAGCGCACCTACCAGCCCAGCAACCTCAAGCGCAAGCGCGACCACGGCTTCCGTGCGCGCATGAAGACCGCCGACGGCCGCAAGGTCCTCGCCCGTCGTCGCGCCAAGGGCCGCAAGCGCCTCACCGCCTGAGCGCGGTGACCGGCCGGCCGACGTCGCCAGCGGCGACGCGACCGGCCCGCCGCGGTCCGGATCCGGGCGGCGCCGCATGCTTTCCGGCATGACCCCCGGTTCGACCCCAGCCTCTCCCCGCTACCCGCGCACCGCGCGGGTACGCGCGCGTCCGGAATTCGACGCCGTGTTCAAGCAGGGGCGCCGAGCCGCGAACGCCATGCTCGCCCTGCACCACCTCGCCGACGAACGCCCCGCGCGGCTCGGGCTGGCGGTGTCGCGCAAGGTCGACACCCGCGCGGTGGTCCGCAACCGGATCAAGCGCGTGCTCCGCGACCGCTTCCGCCACCTGCGCGCGAGCCTTCCCGGCGGCGCCTACGTGATCGTCGCCCGTGCCCCCGCGGCGCGCGCCAGCGGCGACGCACTGCGCGATGCGTTCGCGCAGGCCTTGCGGCGGCTCGCATTGCCCCCATCGAAGCCCGGCGGCACAATGCCGCCCGCCTCCCCTCCCATCGCCCAGGCGCCGCACGACGACGGCGCGACG